>PLXT01000107.1 GCA_003151535.1 Methanobacterium sp. | reverse complement strand
TTAACAGATCCAGATTCACGCTGGATGAAAAATAAAAAGAATAAAATAGAACTATCATACAATTCCCCAAATCAGTGTAGACCACAAATCAGGAATAATACTAACAAACAGCGTAATACAACAGCCCACAGACCATCACCAACTAATACCAACAATAGAAAAAATAATCGAAACAATAGGTCCATTACATGCTAAAACATGTATAAGTGCAGACAATGGATACTTTACACAAGACAATATAACATACATGAAAACAAACTAGATGCACATATACCTAACAGAAAACAAGCACACGAAGCTAAAATCGATATAAAAGATATAAAAACATTTTCTAAACACAATTTCAAATATGATCACCAAAATAATCAATATATCTGCCCAAACAATAAAAAATTATCATATCAAAAGACATATAAATATAACAACAAAATAAGACAACAATATTACACCAATGAATGTTTAAAATGTCCCGATCAAACCAAATGCACAGGAAAAAATCGAGTTAAAATAATAACCGACTACAGCGGAGATTTAGCAAAAAAGATGTCTCTAAAAAATGGAAACACCTGAAGCAAAACTAGAATTTGCAAAACGCAAAGAAACCGTTGAATGGCCATTTGGAAACATAAAACAAAACCTAAAGTTCACAGAATACTATACAAGAGGATTAAAACNNAAACACAACAAAAACCATCTAAAAAACAAACCAACCCACTTAAAAAAAAATTACAAAAAAATTAATAATGACTCAACCTCTTTTATAAAAAAAAATAAAATAAAAATCAGCAAACTTTAAGAGAGCTGTACTTCAAGATCCTACATTCATCCCCTTTTTTAATCTTCCCAACACATTCCTCAGCAATGATATAACAGTTAGACATTAAAATAGACTTATTTATTCCTGCTTTTGTTTGTATAGGATAAACAACACCATCATTCTCTTTGAAGTCGGCTCGTATAACATTATATTTGTCTGGTGATGATCTTACATTTTCACCAGCAATGGCAGTGATCGTATTAATTGTTTTATGAATATTTTGCAATTTCAAAATGAAATTTCTTACAAACATGTCAAACTGGACAGCCACAGCCACGGGATAGCCTGAAAGCATGAAAACAGGTGTTTTATCTATAATTCCAAATCCAAATGGTTTGCCCGGCTTCATTGAAACCCCATGGACTGGAACTTCTCCAAGTTCTTCAATTATTCCTACTATTAAATCTCCTTTGCTTATGGCTGTTCCGCCGGTTGTTATAACAGCATCGTATTTTTTTACTGCTTCAACAACATCATTCATAAGTTTTTCCCTGTTATCTTGGCACTGCTCAACATGTGAAACCGCCCAGGAATCTTCAATAACTCCATTCAAAGCGTATTTATTTGAATTAATAATCATTCCGGGTTTAATATCAATTGAAGGTTCAACTAATTCGTTTCCTGTAATTATAACTCCTATTTGTGGTTTTTTATAAACTCTTATTTCTTTATACCCTGCAGATGCTATAACTGAAAGGAGGTGTGGTCCGAGAATTTGGCCTTCTGATAGGATGGACTCATCTTTTTTAAGATCTTCCCCCAAGAGTGCTACATCGTTGTTGTAACTTACTGGAGATACAACTATTATTTTTCCTTCAGAACTTTTTATGTCCTCTTCCATAATAATTGCATCAGCACCCGAGGGCATTTGAGCACCTGTTGCGATTTGTATTGCTTCACCGGATTTTAAATGGTGGTTTGATATCCTTCCTGCACCCACCTCGTCTACTACTTTCAGATACTTTGGGTTTGATTCTGATGCAGTGGATACATCATTGGCAATTACTGCATAACCATCCATGGCAGATCTATTGAATGGTGGCACATCTATCATAACAATTATTTCTTGAGCAAGAACTCTGGAATTTCCATCTTTAAGATCGATTATTTCTTTTTCAACCGTAATTTTAAATTTTTCAATAATTTCGCGTGTTTTTTGTACACTTAACATATTAGAATGATACATGGATACACCGTGCTGATTTCTTTTTATTAAATACAAAGTGAATTTTGTATTACAGTATAATTAAATCTATTAAAATAATCTTGTAAAATTTGGTTTAAACCTCCAGAATTCATGTATTTTTAAACTAATTATTGGGAATATTTATTTAAAATCCTTGTTAATTAATTTATTATAAAACCTTGAATATTCCACTTGAATTAATAATAAATTCATGATTTACCATTATTTAATGAATTAGATATTTTATAGTATTTATTTATGGATTTAAATAGATTTAAAGAATTTATAATACTTCAACAAGGTTTAAAATAAATTAATTATATGTGATCACTACACTCCAATATATAAATTTTGTGTTTTGATTTTAGTAGCAATTTATATATTATACTAAAAGAAATGTGTATTCAACACACATGGTGTCCACATGCCGAAACATATAGTATCAGGATTGAAATATCTAACCGCAGTAGAACTCATTAGAGATGGATACAGTCAAAAAGAAGTTGCTAAAATTTTAGAAATGGATAGATCAACAGTTTCACACTATTTAAATGGTAGAAATCTATCATGGAATTCAATTGAAATTGCAAAGAGAATTACAGAGCTCTGTCCAAAAGACTTTTTAATATTGGCCTATGCCCTAATGCAAGACAAAGCAAGAATTGTAGTCAAAACTTGTTCAAAAAGTAAATACAAAGGAATAATAAATGAATCCTGTATTGGTTGTGGACTTTGTGCAGATATTTGTCTCATGAAAGCCATTGTGTTGAATGATCTCAAGGCACAAATAGATTCGGATTGGTGCTGTGGGTGTCTTATATGTGGTGAATCTTGTCCCACAAATTCAATAGAAATTTTGGAGGTAAAAAAATGATTTCTAACACGAAAGAAGTCAAAGCTCTAGACTTTGAAATATCAAGGTCAGCAGAAGAAAAGAGAGAGCTTCTTTACAAAGACGATATTTGCATCGGCTGCGGCATATGCGAAAAAACTTGTCCTGTTGATGCTATCGAACTTGGCTCAATAGGTGCAATTGTAAGAACCGGCGCTGATGTGCCCAAAATAGTATGCAATGAAGATAAATGTGTACTTTGCGGTATGTGCAGTGTAGTATGTCCTGTAGATGCTTTAGAATTTAAAATTGATGATGAATCCATAAAAAACATGGATGAATACCCTCAACTAATAAACTCAGCTGAAATAAACGATGATACTTGTATATATTGCAAAGCATGTGAAACTGCATGTCCTAGAGATTCTATTACCATAGCAAGAGATCTACCTGAAAGATCTAAACTTGTAACCGGAGAAATTGAAATCAATAAGGAAACATGCATTGACTGCGGTATTTGTGAAGAGATGTGTCCAGCAGATGCTATTACCATGGAACACAAACTACCAACACCAGATGATCCAACTGTATCTTCTGACATAATAGTTGACAAAGATAAATGTGTTTACTGTCTCATATGTAAAAAATCCTGCCCTGTTAATGCAATAAAAGCTGCATGCAGAAGTTGTTCATATGGAGAATACGATTTAAACCCAGAAGATTCTGTGACCACTGGAAGTTCATTTATCGATCATGAAACCTGTGTTAAATGTGGATGGTGCCAGGAAATATGTCCTGTTGATGCAGCAACTGTAGTAAAAACATTTGAAGGCGAATTATCTATTGATCAAGATACATGTCAGGCATGTGGGGCTTGTGTAGATATTTGTCCATGTAATGTTTTATCATTCCCAGAATCCACTAAAGCCGGAAAAAGGCCTGAAAAGGTCATGTCAGATGAAAATTACTGTATATATTGTGGTGCATGTGAAAGTGTATGTCCTGTAAAAGCTATTGATGTTAAAAGAACAGGTATTAAGCACACACCAACGAAGTCAAAATCATGGGAGAAACAGATTGAATCTCTTAAAACTTAGATTTGAGGCGATATTATGGAGATGGAATTAAAAGTAAATCAAGATAACTGTCTTGGATGCGGAGTATGTGTTGTTGCATGCCCTGTAAATGCATCCATAAGCAACGAAGTAGCAGGCGGCCATGGATCTAAAACCACAGAAACGATCATGATGGTTGAAAACGGTTTTATTAAACTGTTCAGCCCTGAAAAATGCACAAAATGTGGAACTTGCCAGTTGTTCTGTCCTACAGATGCAATATGGCTGGAGTGAGGTGTTTTAATGACTTATGTAGACAAACCCACTGTTTCAAATGTAGTAAAATTTGATGATCCAAATGTGAAAAAAGTTAAGAAGATAGAAGTAATGCTCAACACTGGAACCGATATTTACCAGGGAGCCTGTAAAAAGAGGGGATCAACCCTTAAAGATGAATACAGGAAAGTTGCAGGTATTGCATACATGGACCCAAAGGACATGGCCAGACTTGGAGTAGCAAACTGGGAAAGTGTACTAGTAAAATCTGATTGGGGAGAAGTGGTCGTTTATGCAGCCCACTCAAGGGATGCTCCACACGAAGAAATGATCTTTATACCAAAAGGACCTTGGGCAAATGTGATTGTAAGTCCAGAAACTTATTGTTGTAATGATCCAACCTACAAAGGAATTGAAGCAACAGTAGAAAAATCTGATAAAGAAGTTCTTTTAATGGCTGATCTAATGAGGTCGGTTTACAAGAAATACACCAAAAACGAAAAGAATGTGGACGAGCTTCCTTCTCTTGGAGAAATGCCAGTTTACAGGAAAAAATAAGGAGGTAATAATATGGCATACGAAGAACCCATTACTGATTACGATCACATTGTAGAAAATTGTACATGTGCATTTTGTGGAAGTAACTGTGATGATTTAGATTTTCTGGTTAAGGGAAACCATGTAGTCGGTGTAAGACACGCTTGCAGATTAGGTGCAAGTAAAATCATGGAAGACGAGGACCAAAGATTAAAAGTTCCAATGATGAGGGATGAAAACGGTGAACTCCAAGAAGTTGACTGGGACACAGCACTTGATGCAGCAGCAGAACTAATAGCAAATGCTGTAAGACCATTATTCTTCGGTTGGAGTGAAACATCAATAGAATGTATGAAAAAGGGATTAAAACTTACAGAATATGTAGGAGCAGTTATAGATAACCAGGCAACAATATGTCACGGGCCAACTGTACAAGCAGTGCAGAACGTAGGATATCCTCTCATGACACTCGGTGAAGTTAAAAACAGAGCAGATATGGTAGTTTATACTGGAAGTAACCCGATGAATGCTCATCCAAGACACCTTGCAAGATATTCTGTGTTTCCAAGAGGATGGTTCAGACAGAGAGGAAGATTCGACAGAACCCTAGTTACATGGGATCCAAAGTTCTCAGATACAGCAAAGATGTCTGATATATGGGTACCGTTTGAAGAAAACGGTGATTACGGATTTTGTAATGCAATAAGGGCTGTTTTAAAGGGTAAAGAACTTAAAGAAGATGTTATTTCTGGAATACCTAAACAAGACATTATTGATCTAACTGAAGCCATGAAAAACGTTGAATTTGGGGCTCTCTTCTTTGGATTAGGACTGACTCACACATTATCCAAACAAAGGAACATAGATATAGCTATACAACTTGTTCAGGATCTTAACGCCTACACTAAATGGGTTCTCCTCCCAATGAGGGGCCACTTCAATGTAAACGGATTTAACATCTACATGGCCTATGAAATGGGATTCCCTTACGGTGTTGACTTCTGCAGAGGATACCCACGTTATATGATTGGAGAAACAACTACTGTGGACCTTCTTAACAGGAAAGAACCAGACGTATTTTTAGTAATAGCAGCAGATCCAGGTGCTCATTTCCCTGGAGGGGCAAACATGCACCTTGCAAACATACCTGTTATCCAAATAGACATACATTGGGGACCATCAACTGAACTTGCAGATATAGTCCTTCCTGGAACATTCATAGGTGTTGAAACACCAGGAACAAGCTATAGAATGGATTCAGTTCCAATTCATATGAAAAGTGCAATAGATCCACCAGAAACTTGCAGAGAAGATGAATGGATCGTAAACGAACTATATGAACGAGTTAAAAAGATTAAAGAAGAGGCAAAATAGGTGATCTCATGGAATATATATTAAAGAATGGAATAGTATATGATCCAACTCATAATGTTGCTGGTGATAAGAAGGACGTAATGATCAAGGATGGAAAAATCGTTGATAATGTTTCTTCTGATGCCAAAGTATTGGATGTAACAGATAAACTGGTTATGGCTGCAGGAGTAGATGTTCACGCCCATATTGCAGGTCCAAAACTATGTCTTGGAAGACTTTACCGGCCAGAAGACAGTAGGGCTGGATTAGTAGCTAAGACGGATATTACAAGGGCAGAAACAGGATTTTCAATTCCAAGTTGTTCAGCAACAGGATACAGATACTCTCGAATGGGTTACGGAACTGTAACAGAAGCAGCAGTACCACCACTAGAAGCAAAACACACCCATGAAGAGATAATGGCTATACCAAATATAGATGTTTCACCATTAGCACTCTTCGGAAACAATTGGTTTGTACTACAATTCGTAAAAGCAAATGATCTCGAAGGTCTTGCAGCATTTGTGGCAGCATGGCTTAAATTAAGCAAATGTTACGGAATGAAAGTTGTTAATCCATGTGGAAGTGAAGCATGGGGCTGGGGAATGAACGTACATGGAATTGATGATCCTGCACCACACTGGGATGTAACAGGTAGGGAAGTAGTAAGGGCATTAACACAAGTGAACGAAATGTTAGGATTACCTCATTCAATGCACGTCCACCCTAACGACCTTGGACACCCAGGAAACTATCCAACCACAATTGGTACACTTGAC
Organism: Methanobacterium sp.; assembly: GCA_003151535.1. Classification (GTDB taxonomy): domain Archaea; phylum Methanobacteriota; class Methanobacteria; order Methanobacteriales; family Methanobacteriaceae; genus Methanobacterium_B. The sequence continues at coordinate 23,060 of PLXT01000107.1, read as the reverse complement.
GCTGTTAAAGATATAAAGAAAAATCCTAACGTTATTAGGGATCAGACCATACACTGTACTCATCTTCAGTTTCACTGTTACGGTGGAACAAGTTGGAGAGATGCAAAGTCTGGTGCAGCACCAGTTGCAGATTATATAAACAAAAATAAACATGTTACATGTGATGTTGGACAAGTAACATTTGATGAAACAACCACCATGACTGCAGATGCACCTATGGAATATGATCTGTATAAACTAAGTGGATTAAAATGGGCGAATAAGGATATTGAACTTGAAACAGCAGCAGGACTAATTCCTATAATCTATTCTCCAAAAGCTCCAGTTAATGCATTACAATGGGCAATTGGATTAGAGTTGTTCTTGATGATAAATGACCCATGGCAAGTAGTTCTAACTACAGATAGTCCAAACGCAGGTCCTTTCATAAGATACCCTAGAATCATGTCATGGCTCATGAGCAGTGACAGAAGAACTGAAATGCTCGAAAATGAGGTACATAAATGGGCAACTAAACGAACTGATCTTGCTTCACTTGACAGGGTTTATGATTGGAACGATATAGCTACAGTTACAAGATCTGCACCTGCTAAGATATTAGGTCTGGAGCAGAGAGGACACCTAGGTGTTGGAGCAAATGCTGATGTAGCAGTCTACGACATTGAACCTGAAAACTTTGACGCGACCAAAGCATCAAATGCCTCAGTTATAGAGGATGTAATGGGCAGAGCTGCTTATACAATTAAAGATGGTGAAATTGTAGTTAAAGATGGTAAAATAGTAAAAGTGGTACCGAGTCGGCACATGTGGACAAATGTCACTGGATTTGAAGAGCAAGAGAAAAAGGTGCTTGAAGATATCATGCCAATGTTCAACAGGTATTACACAATTAAGTTCGAGAACTACAAAGTATTTGATCACTACATAGATCCTGCAATCGAATTTAAAATTGACGCAGGTAAATAAGGGGTGTTTAGATTGAAAACAATAACATTAACTTTAAAGAAGTTTTCCAGTATAGCCCTGGAATTTGAAGAACTTATACCAGATACCATATATAATTGGAGTAAAGAAGATTTTGAAAACTATCAGGTACCTGTAGGTAACTCCAAATTCCCTTTAACTAATTACTTCGATATAGAAGTTGAAGGAGATGCAGAAGGTCCTGAAGATGTCAAAATGATACTCGACGGTGACATGAGCAGGGTTAAATACATAGGATACAGAATGACAGCCGGAGAAATAATAGTAAACGGTGATGCAGATTTACAAGCTGGCGCAGAAATGATTGGCGGCTCTTTAAAAATAAATGGGAACGCGGAAAGCTACGTCGGTAGGGAAATGAGAGGCGGAAGCATTGAAGTCATGGGAAACGTCAGAGAATACTGTGGAACCTCATACATCGGTGAATGGAGAGGGATGAGTGGCGGAATCATTAAAGTCCATGGAAATGCGGGTAAACAACTTGCAGACTGTATGTCCGGTGGGGAAATATATATTGGAGGTAGCTGTGACATACTTGCAGGTATCCATATGACCAAGGGATACATTGAAATTGGTGGAGATGTAACCCGATGGCCTGGTGGACAAATGAAAAACGGCGCTATTGTCATCAAAGGAAAACTCAGCAGCCTTCTTGAAGGTTTCGAAAACGAAGGAATTTTCGTTGATCCTGATATCGAAGGAAAACAGCTCACTGGTAAATACATTAAATATAAGGGTGACATAGGAGTAAACGGAAAAGGAAGTTTGTGGTTAAACGCAGAGAAAAATAGGAACTTATTATAATCCTATTTTCTATTTTTTTGATTAATTTAATAATTCCAAATTTTAAACTTATTTATGCTTTAAAACTCTAATCTTAATAGGTGAATCTTATGGAAAAAGAAATTAATTTAAATGCTGAAGCAGCTATTGAGTATGTAAAAAGTAATGTTAAAAATTACGATGTACTCGAAATATCATATAACCGAGTTTTTGTTCCAGGTGAAGTTTTAGATGTAAGTGCTGTAGAAAATGATGGCATTAAAAGTCTCAGGCTTCTTATTAAGATGAATGGTAAAACAATAAAACAAACTGTAGAAATGGATCTTGTGGAAATGAAAGATGATCTTGTGGAAATAAGACACATTACCGATGAAGAATCTACAGTACTAGTAATTGAGGAGGACTAGGTGGTTTTTATGATTAAAACTATAAAAATGGATTGTGATGAGGCCATAGATTATGTGAGAAATAATGTAAAGGAATATGATGATCTTGAACTGTCATATAATCGTATTTTTACTCCGGGAGAGGTTATAGGTATTCACACAGAGGAGTCATCTGGTGCACCGGCTTGCAAATTGATGGTACAAGTATCCTCAGATATCGGCACAACCGTTGATGTAGACCTTCAAGAAATAAAAGATGATCTTGTAGAAGTTAAACATACACCTAAAAATAACGATAATACCACTATAATAATAATTGAGAAGTGTGAAACTGAGATTTAATTCATCTTTATTTTAGTTTATAAAATTAAATCACATATTCTTACAGTTTAGATACGAAAATTAGGTTATATTTACAATATTTTCTATTATTTTTTAATAAAATTTTAGAATTAAATTTTCATCTATTTGGATATGAAATTTAAAACCAAGATTGAATACTACTAATCTACTTTTGCATCTATCTAATATGTATTTTAATTCTGAACTTCTCGACAAACTATGTTTATTTGAGTATTAGATATCATTAAATAATATTTTTTACATTAAGCTTGATGATTGATTAGGCATTTGGTATTTTTAATAGAAGTTTGATTAGTAGAATAAAATTATTTTTTTTTAGTTTCAATTTTATTAATCATATCAGTTTATTTTAAAACTAATAATTTAAGTAACGATAAAATTTAAAATAAAAAGAGATTGATTTTAAAATAAATTCACAGCCGTAGCCTTGAAATATACAAAAATATATTTTCCAACGTTTAATTCAAGATCTAAAAATGACTGTCGTGTCAAAACTAGTACTAATGACTCACCAATATCAATTGTTAATTTAATAATAGTCCCTAAATCATATATTTCTTTAATTAATCCTTTAAAAACATTTCTTGCACTTGTTGGGACTTTATCATTTGATAATGTAATGTCTTCAGGTCTTATTGTTGCATGAACACTTCCAGTTTTTTTTTCAGAGGATTTTATTTCAATATTCCCTGTGTCCACAATTGTAAGATTATCTTCACCTTCTTTTGCAATGCCTTTAAGTATATTTTCTGTACCAACAAAATCGGCTACGAATGCATCTTTTGGATGTCTAAAAACATCATCTATATCTCCAAATTGGGAAACAATACCTTCTTTTATTATCGCCACACGATCAGCTAGTTGAAGAGCTTCATCAAAATTGTGGGTAACATGGATTATAGTTACATTAAATTTTTTATGTATACGTTTAAATTCTTGAATTAACTCCTCTCTGGTGATCCTATCCAAAGCACTTAGTGGTTCATCCATGAGCAATACTTTAGGACGTATAATCAGAGCACGTGCTAGAGCAGTTCGTTGTTGTTCCCCACCACTTAAAGTTCTAGGTAGTCTCTTAGAAAGTTTAGTGATTCCAAAAAGATTCATCATTTCTTGAACTTGAATTTGTATCTCTTTTTTTCCTAATTTTCTTATTTTTAATCCGAAAGCAATGTTCTCAAAAACGGTTTTATGGGGAAAAAGCATATAATTTTGGTAAACAAATCCCACACCTCTCTTTTCTGGCGGGAGCATTGTAACATCATTACCCTCCATGAAAATCTTTCCAGAATCCGGAGACCACATACCAGCTATTAACTCTAACAACATGGTTTTTCCAGATCCACTTGGGCCTAAAAATACAAAATATTCTTGGTCATTTATTTCTAAGCTGACATTATCGATTTTAAATTCTTTCCAATCTTTGGAAAGGTTTTCAATTTTTATCATAGGATCTCCATCCTTTTATAATAATTCTAACTATTACAAAGAGAGTTAAACAAATGGATATAAGGATTATTGCTATAGGAGTGGAATCAGATAATCCAAATTGTACAAATCTAGTGTATATAAGAGTTGATGCCGCCAGAGGATAAAATGATAAAATTATAATGGCTCCAAATTCACTAATGGCTCGTGCCCAGCATAATATTGATCCAACAACTATACTTCTTAAAGCTAGGGGAAGCGATATAACAAAAAACGTTCGCATTGTACCCGATCCAAGTGTTCTTGCAACTTTTTCCAAACGGGGATCAACACTTTCAAAACCTTCTCTTGCAGAGTTTACAACGAACGAAGAACTTACAAAGAGCATTGCAATAATGATTCCTGGAATTGCATTAGTGAAAACGAGCCCTAATTTGCCTAATGGTGCCCCCAATATCCCACCAGAAGTGAATACAAGTAAAAGGGCTATACCACTTACAGTATGTGGGATAACAATAGGTATGTCTATTATAGATTCAACGAATCCTTTTCCAAAGAAATCATGTCTTGCCAGTATATAAGCAAGTGGTACTCCAAATAGAACTGCTATCAGAGTTGCTGCTAATGCAGAATAAACACTTATGAATATGGATGAAATTACTTGACTATCTTGTAAATTAGCAATTATGGAATTAAGATCTGAAGAAAACATTAAATTGACAATAGGAATGAGAATGAACAAAACAAGAAAAGATCCCATTAAAGCAAAAAATATTGTTGTGTAATCTAATTTTCTCATTTAATACGTCCTATTTTTAGAATTAATAATATTTGTATATCAAATAAAAAGATAAGAGAAAAATATCTCTTATTCAGATTATGGCATCACAACGTATGGATTAAGGACACTAGGGATGTTAGTTGAGTTTGGAGTAGCTTCTGCGGGTGTCATTGGTTCTATGAAGTTATTTTGACTTATTTGTACGCCTTGAGGACTTAAAAGTAATTGTAAAAAGTCTGTTGCAAGCTGTTTGTCAGGAGCATTGTTCATTATGGTAATACCATAAACTATTGGTGATAAAGGTACATTTTTGGTTTTGTTGGTACCACTGAATTGATTTATACTTATATGATTGTAAGTAGATTCATAAGTTGTGTTTGAAAGTGCAAGTTCAGGAGGCAATGTGATAAATTTTACGCCTGAACTATTTAACTGTTCTGCATCACTTTTGTATACTAAAACATAGTCAACAGTACCAGATTCTAATACTGGCATTAAGTCCCCTACTGCAGGTCTTATTACTATTTTAGATGTTGGATTAAAGTTTGTAGGGCTGTTGATAATTTGATTTGTACCATTTTGCGTTTCTGTTACAGCACTATTTTTGGTGATGAGATTGTTGAATATTGTTGAATTATTGTAAAAAGTATTTGCCAGTTGAATCATCATCAAACTCCTATATCCCGCTGGAGCGGAGTTAGGATCTGCTATACCATACGTTACATTATTTTGTGAAAATATTTGATACCAGTTCGTGCTATTTATCTGACTACTGTTTTTACTTTTATCTGTATAAGCAATTACCATCTCGTTTCGACCATTCTTAAGGTTGAAACTAGTATCATTGGGCTTCAAGTTCTTATCAATGAGTCCATAATCTGCAGAAGCCATAATATCTACAGACTGATTAAGACTAGTGATTTGGTTTATCAAATCTGAACTTCCGCCATATTTTATTTGAACTTTCACATTAGGATGTTCCTTTTCAAATTGTGCTGCAGTTGCATTCATTTGACCTGCAAGACTGCTTGCAGCGTATATTACTACAGTGCCTTTTGCTGAATCTGCGTTATAGACATTGTATCCGTATACTCCGATTCCTGTTATTGCAATTGCTAAAATTATTATCTTCTTATCCATTCTCCTCCTCCGATTATATTTAGATATTACTCATATTATCTATATGCATATATAACCATATCGATAATAAACCTTAATAGTGCGATTTGAACTAATTATACTGTTTAATAAATAAATAAAATTTAAAATAATTAATCGTTGACTAATTTTATTCATTACTTATTAAAAAATAATTATTTAAAATAAAATATGTAAAAGTTTTAATAATTGTAAATTAGAAAAATTTTATTTAAAAATAGAATTGTTATTTATAGCGAATATTTTTTTTAAAAATTAATAATTATATTTTAACCATTGCAATTGCAGCTGCTTTAAATCCAATATAAATATCTTTACCTAGAGTTAAATCAAGCTGTTCACGTGCATATTCAGTTACATCTACGAAAAGATTAATATCTCCTACTTTCACATTTAAACGTACTAAATGATCTTTAAGTTCCATTCCAATGATTTTTCCACCAAAAATATTCCGGACACTTGATTCTTGGGGTTCGAGCATCACAAATATGTCTTCTGGACTTATTAAAACTAAAACATGGTCCCCTATTTTGAAATTACCTCTAAGTGGAAGAATGACATTTTCATTATTTAATTTTATGTTTGCTATCTTATTTTTTTCGTCAATATTTAAAATGTTACTTTCAATTTCATTTACATCATCGTGCATATTCAAAATACTTTCCACTTTTCTATATTCTTTTAAAATGGACTTTCCACTACTTGTAAGCTTACTCTCACCGCCTCCACCTTTACCTCCTCGTTGAGTTGATACAATGCTTCTATTACTTTCCCTTTCAAGTTCTTCAATATACTTAAGAGCACTTCGATAAGGAATATTCCCTTTTTTAGTGGCTTTCATTATAGAACCACATTCATCAATATATTCCAACAACTTAAATTTTTTATTATTCAATAATATGATCTTACCCTCAAATTTCAATCTATATTGCGGTCCATCTTTTATTTTATCCATTTTAGACCTCCTAGAAACATTTTAGTGACTAAAACATTATATAATTATCATTAAATTATTATTAAGAATTATTTTTTTATATCTAATACATATTCCATTAATTTAAGAGTTAATAGATAATTAAAATTATTTCTATATAACTTATTGTTTTAATCTAAAAATATAAGTTTCTACAAATTTGTAAAATAAAGAAATATCACCTAATCTATTCTTAGTATAACAAATAAAATTATGATTGCTTCTTTTTTCTTATAACCATCATAAAATCTTGATATCTGATATGATTAGAATAGGTCCGTTGAAATTAATATTTCAAAATATTAAAATTAAACAAAATAAAAAAAGTTGACTATTTTCCAGTAGTCAAACCAGATAACTTGTTTTGCCAGGATTTAGAACGTATATTATCCAAATTCATTTTTGTTCGTTTAATTTGGATTCCCTTTTGTGGGCAAACATTTGCGCAAGCATTACAGAGAATACAAAATCTTGAATCAATTTCTGAATGTCCTTCTATTATGCTTACAGCATTACATGGGCATACATCTTGACAAGCATGACAAGAGTCTCCTTTACAAACCATTTCTTCATCAAATAAAACTTCACCTTCAAATGGTTTAGTGACCTTTGCTGCATCAACCGGGCATATCTCCTCACACCAACCACAGTTCACACATGAATCTGGATTTAAAATGATATTTCCGCTTGCTTTGAATTTTTCAGTATCTAATTTAGTATCCTGATAAGCACAAGAACTGCACACGGCTTCAATCGCATTTGTTGGACAAGCACGTTTACATACAAGGCAGTAAACACATTTGTCTTCATCTACTGCTGTTTCGTAAGTTTCACGACCGGTTTGTTTAACTGTTATGGCATCTCCTGGGCATAATTCCTCACAGATTTTGCAGTTGATACATTTATCTTGATCAACTTCTATTTCTCCAAGAACTAGATTTTCCCTTTTAGGTAATGTTCTTGCAACTTTTATTGCATCTTGTGGACATGCTGTTTCACAAGCTTTACAATGTACACAAGCATCTGTGTCAATCTTGGCATCTTTGTCCCATTTTGGGTAAGTGTCCAAGTCTTTGATGTTTTTATCGTCTATCTTAAATTCAAGTGCATCAACTGGACAGGCACTTGCACAAAGTCCACATAAACAACAACTATTCTTATTGATATTTATGTAGTCCATATCTACAAGTCCGCGTGCTATTGGTAGTATTGGACCGTTTTTTATGGATTTTGTGGGACATAAACTAGTACATATTCCACAACCGATACATTTATCATTACTATAGGTTAAAGAACGATTTTCATCCCCTTCCCTCGTTATTGATTTCATTTTATCTCCTCTACTATTGTAATTTAAAAATTTAATCTACCTTAGATATTGCTTGGTTGGGACAATTCATGATACATAACTCACAATCATTGCAATTTTCAGATATAATAACTACATTTCCTTCTTTTTCAATAAGGGCATCTTCTTCGCATAATTTTATGCAAAGTCCTTCCCCGGGGCAGTTTTCTATCTTTCCACATTTCTCTGTATCTATAATTACTGGCATAAATCTCACCTCTAAACTTTATTAAATTTTTAAGTATAATATCCAATTCTACGATAAGTATATATAAACATATCGTTTTAAGCTTGTTTATAAAGTTTAACTAAAAATCAATATTTATTCTCTTTAAATAAAATTAATAGCTTTAAAATACGAATTTGAATAATAAAATTTAAAAATATATCTATACAAAATTTAGTCTTTTCCAACCATTATCTCTGTTGATTTTATAATAGCTGAAACTGTGTCACCTTTTTTAAGGTCAAGTTTTTCAACCGATTCTTTGGTGATTATTGCTGTGATAAGCTCTGGTGATTCAATTTTAATCTTAATATTTGCCATTACAGCACCAACTTCAACATTTTCAATTTGACCTTCAAAAACATTCCTTGCACTAATCTTCAAAATATCACCTCAGTTTTACGTATAACTATTATAAGTGTAATAGTTTAAAAAATTATCTTATGCCCAAAAATGGCCTTTCGATTTAATAATAAACTAAATTTAGGTGAAAAAATGACATTGATAGAATTTAAATCTATAGGAACAATTCATAGCCCATTTAAAAATCTTGAAGGAATGCCAATACAACCGATTGGAGCCAGAGGGATAAAAGGTCAAATACAGTTAAATAATGAATATAAAGATGGTTTGAAAGACCTTGAAGGGTTTTCCCACATCATACTTATCATTTACATTTGTCCAGAGGACATGCACTTCAAGTTAAACCATTTCTTGACAATCAAAAACACGGAATTTTTGCTACTAGGGCTCCAAAACGTCCAAATCCAATAGGGGTTTCAGTTGTACAACTAGATAAAATTGATGGATCAATAGTATATATCTCCAATGTAGATATTGTGGATGGGACTCCGTTACTTGATATAAAACCTTACATTCCACATTTTGATAAACACGAAGATGATGAAATAACAATTGGATGGTTTGAAGATAAATATCAAAATGCCGTAGATAAAAAGTCTGACAAACGTTTTGTAGAAGACGATGAAAAAATGTGAGAAAAAATAATAATGAAAATTTGTTGAAACAGTGGATTAAATATATCTACTTAAACTCTTCCATTTCAGAAACGTCTGTCAAATTTTCTACTGCTTTAGGTTCAACATCCATACCACGTTCTTTTAAAGCAGCTATAGGATTAAGACCTCCTGGAGCTACTATCCCAACATGATATCTTTCAACTTTAGCATTATAAACTAATTCGCTCGGTTTTCCAATTTTTAAAATAGAAAAACCAGCTTCTTGAACTTCTTCTAACACATCAACAGCTGCAGGTCTTGCTATATATGGGATTTCCCTTAAACTAGCCAGAACCCGACCACCATTTTTAATAGCATCTGAAACTGAAGTCATACCCTTAGCAATATATATTTCGTGTGGATCTAGTGAAGATCCACTGTAAGCAGTAAGTTCTATGAATCTAGGCTGTTTACTGTCAGTTTCAAGAATACCACCATATTGGGGAGTTGTAGATATACCATTTTTTACTAGGATTCCGTCGAGTGTAAGGCTACATACCGTTGCTATTCCAGTTTTGTTGGGTTCTTTCCCTGGAACAATCTTGAAATATTTACTTGTGCAATACTGTGGGCCGGTTTTCATTACCTCCTCAAATATGTCAATTGCAAGATCAAGCTCGCGAGTATTTACATAAGAAACATTGGTGATAACTTTCCCTGAATGTGTTTCAAGATCAAAATCCACTTGATAAATTAGATTCCATGCTTTGGAGAGTAAAAACTTAACTTTTTCAGGTATTTCTGGGCCGGTTGTTTTAATTATTGGTTTAGGTTTAACTAAACTTTGCATTTCACCGAATTCTATGGTATTCTCTGCTAACTTAATATTAACATCGAAACCTGCTTCTTTTGCAGCGCATAATGGAGCTATCCCTCCAATAACCGCAATACCTACCATATTATCATCAACGGGTATTCCAAGTACGGATTCTCCTTCATCGCCCACTTTGAGTAATCCTGTTATTCCTATCTTTTGAAGGTTGTTGAATATCTCAACAGCATTTTTTCTAGCTGTTTTAGGTATGAGTCGGAAATTAGCAGGGATTGATCCATTTCCATTTTCTATCACTTCCAATACTGATGTCATATTTTTATCTGTAAATGCTTCAAGAGGAGTCATTGAAGTCTTTTTGTATGATATGAGCTCGGTGAACCTTATAGGCACATAATCTTCCACTTTTACTATTCCACCATACTTAGGTATTACAGGAATTCCCTTTCGCAGAAGCATCCCATCTATGGTTGTTCCACATACTGTGTCGAGTCTAATTTCATTGCCTTCTTCTGGAATAGGGTCTAAAAATTTTACATATGGACTCACTGCTATGCCTTTTTTAAAGACTGATTTGAGCATATCCATTATATTCTTTTCATAGACGAATGATGACATATTCACAATTACCTTCCCAGTTCCATCTGATGGATTCAATGTGGTTTGATATATCATATCTTCGAACTTTGAAAAAATGAAATCTACTTGATCGTAAATAAGACCTTTCTCCAACTCTTTACGGCCCTTATCAGTTATTTGCCTTCCAGCATAACCAATACGTTCCGTAAATCCTTTTTCATCTAGGATTCTCATATGATATCTAACTGCCCTCTCTCCGAGGTCATAACCTTTTTTTTTAAGTTCTTCTGCAATTGTTTTGGCACCGAGTACTTCCTCTCGATCAGCAAGAATTCGCAGAATTTCCATCATTTTACGATCGGTCTCTTGTGGCATTTATTCACCGGATAAGTTTAATTCCCATAGTATTTATTAGGGTTGTGTATGATTTAATTCTTTTATATGCTATTTATTGCACCAATTATTTAAAAAACTTATCATAATAATTTTTTTAAGAAATCCTGTTATAATTTAGGATTTAAAAATAAAAAAAAGAAATTCAGGATATAATTAAATCATCAAGTATCTGTTAACTTCGTATGGGAATACTTGTATCCTGTAATCATCCCATTCTTTTTTCTTGATGTCCATGAACTGTTTGTAAACATGGTCTCCAAGTGAAGATTTAACAACTTCGTCATTTTCAAGGGCGTGATATGCTTCCCATAGGCTTGAAGGTAGAGTTTCGATTCCTTTGCTAGCAAGCCCTGCAGCATCAAGTCCGAATACATCTATATCTGTAGCTGCTCCTGGGTCTACCTTGTTATTGATACCATCCATTCCAGCATCTAACATGGCTGCAAATGCAAGGTATGGATTACATGATGGGTCAGGGCATCTGAATTCTACTCTTGTACCATTTCCACGTGATGCAGGGATCCTAACGAGTGTAGATCTGTTCTGAAGACCGTATGCTATGTAGCAAGGTGCTTCATATCCTGGGACAAGTCTTTTATAAGAGTTGACTGTGGGAGCAACAATTGCTGAGAGGGCTTTGGAGTGCTTAAGTAGACCACCGATAAAGTATTTAGCTTCTTGGGATAGTTGATCTTGAGTATCTGGGTCAAAAAAGATATTTTTCCCATTTTTGAAGAGACTCTGATGAACGTGCATACCGCTACCGTTTACACCGAAGAATGGTTTAGGCATAAATGTAACCATGTAACCGAGATTGTCAACAATGGCTTTTATAGCCTGTTTGAATGTTATAACAGCGTCTGCTGTTTTCATTGCATTGTCAAATTTGAAATCTATTTCATGTTGACCTGGACCAACTTCATGATGACTTACTTCAACATCAAAATGAAGTTCTTCTAGTCCTAAGACAAGTTCTCTTCTTACATCTGTCCCCTGATCAACAGGTTCTACATCAAAGTATACTCCGTCGTCGTGGGGGATTATGTTACCATTTTCATCTTCACCTATTATGAAAAATTCAGGTTCAGGGCCTACGTTGTATTCATATCCTAGTTTTTCAACTTTTTCAAGTGATTTTTTAAGTACGTGTCTTGGATCTCCTTCGAATGGAGTTCCGTCAGGCCAGAATATGTCACATATGAATCTGCAAACACCTTTCTCCTCTGGCCTCCATGGTAGAGTTGAGAAAGTGTCAGGATCCGGTTTTATCACCAAATCACTTTCATTGATGTCTACGAATCCTTCTATTGATGAACCATCAAATAATAATCCATCTTTAAGTATATCTTCAATGTCTCCGGGTTTAGCCAGTGGGACCGCCATATTTTTAGGGGTTCCGTGTATGTCCACAAACTGCATCCTTACAAATTTTGTGCCGCATGCTTCGATGTCTCGAATAACCTTTTCTATTTTATCTTGCATAAATCTAATACCTCCATGAAATACATGATCTTTATACCGGAAAGTAGTTTCCTTTTACTGGTATATAAATGTTTTGAAGCATAACTGATGATCATTTATCAAGATTAACTGGTAAATCTCATATAAATAATGAATTAAGAACTAAATAATTGATAAATCTATTGCGAACTACTTATAACAGTTAATCAATTAAAATTATTAATAGATATGTATCTCCAAACGATTTTAGGTTATAATGGTTTGATTTAATAAACTATGCTTAATTAATATTAAATTATGATTCAAACATTAAAATTCTACTACTGAAAATGGTTTTTTTTTCATAAGATCAAAAACTAGTACTTCAGGTGCAGTCATTATATTCCCCCGCCCTGTTAATATTTTAACAATTTCAAAAGCTTGTAAACAACCTACAATATTTGGAATAGGACCTATAACTGGTGGAGTTGCTCTTGTTAACCTATTTAAATCCCTTAATACTTTTTCGCTAAGATCTTGGCCAAGTGATGATAATTTGAATATTTCTTCATAGGTAGGTGTTTCTGATGTGAAAGTTGTTATTTGGCCCATTGTGCCGTGAATTGCACCATGTACAAATGGTATTTTTCGTTTTAATGCACATCTACTAGTTATGATCCTAGCTTTTAGATTGTCGAGGGCATCAACAACTACAGTACTGTTCTCGATAATTTCGTCCACATTTCCTTCGTTTAATTCAGTATCAAATGTTTCTACTTCTGTAAAAGGATTTATTGAACTAATTATTTCCTTGGTAACCTCTGTTTTAGATTGTCCGACTCGATCCATGCTACTCATTAACTGCCTGTTAATATTTGAAACATCAAATTTGTCTTTATCAACGATTTTAAGATGAGTTACACCCATTCGGGTTAGCATCTCAATGACAGCACCACCTATTCCTCCACAACCAATAACTGTGATTTTAGAGTTTTTAAGTTTTAACTGCTCTTTTTTATTGACAATTTCCTTTTGGCGATTTATTATTTCCCAATAAGCTGTTTCGTCATATTTTTTAGACATCTTTGTACCTTTACCTATTTGTGTAAAATGAAAAACAAATTTAGTTTTTTTATCTAATATAATATGATTTGAACCATCAATATTAATATAGGTGCATAAACATCAGATCCAATTTTTACCGAAAATTTATGGTATGATATTAGGGTGATGAGTTTTCAAAATAAGAAATAGTTAAAAATAGAATATTTAAAGTTTCTGAGATACATTTGGAGGCTTTAATATTATTGTGAAGTGCCGGGGGCGGGATTCGAACCCGCGGCCTCACGGTATCCCAGGAAAAAGTCAGAGCACGTGCTTAATACCCTATGAGCCGTGCGCTCTAACCAGCTGAGCCACCCCGGCATGGCTTATATGCTGTTAGGCATCATATCACTTAAACCTTTCTATGTACAAAATTTGTATCTTTTTTGATTCATATAATTGATGCAAAAAATATTGTCAATAGAACAATATAATATATATAATGTTTTTGAAGTTTTTTTATAATAATTAATATTGATTAAATGTAAAATCAATAGATTTATGAAATGATAATATTTTGATCTTGGTGATAAATATGGATGAACATGTAATTGAAGCCCTTGGAAAAACAAGGGTTCGAGTCAAAAATGGGAAGGTTGTTGAGGTTGGTGAACCTAAAATTGATTATTGTCCCATATTCGATAAGTACAGGGGAGTAAAAAAGTTTACACCCGAAACTGTTAAAGAGAACATAGAATTTCGAATAAAAGACTTTGGAATGTGTACTAAGGATAGGACTGTGAGAATGAAGGATTTTTTATCCTTCGGAGTTTCAGAAATATTGAGTACCCTTATTACTGAAGGAGAGATTGATTGTGTTGTAAGTGTTTGCGAGGGTTGTGGAACGGTAATATTAACGGATCCTGAAATTATTCAGGGTACTGGTGGCCGTGTTTCAGGACTTCTATGCACCACCCCATATGAAAATATTATTGATGAAGTTGGCCGAGAAAATGTTCTTGATCCAGAAAATGCTTTAATAGACCAGATAAAGGGAACATTAAAAGCAATTGAAATGGGGTACAAAAAAATAGCAGTTACAATAGTCGTCGCAGAAGATGCAAAAAAACTTAGGGAAATGGAGAATGATGATATTAAGATATTTATATTCGCTGCACATGTAACACAAATTTCAAGGGACAACGCAAAAATCATATTTGATAATGCTGATGTGGTAACTGGCTGTGCATCTAAATATATAAGGGAGATAGGAAGTGAAGAAAATTGTTTCAGGGCAGGAGAATCTATTCCTATATATGGAGTTACAGAATCGGGGAAAAAATTCCTTAAAATGCGAATAGATAAAATAGGCGGCTTGAAAGAGAAAAAAGAGCCAAAATTACCTAATCCATTAATATAAGTGGATGGTTATTTTTGCAGGTTATTAATTTAAATACCTGCAAGTGCCCTTATTAAACTGCTTTGGGTAATAAGGCCTATTAAAATTCCATTATCCACTACAGGTATCCTCTGATACCCTTTATCTGCCATTATCTTGGTGATTTCTAATATTGGTGTACTTCTCTCAGCAACCATAAGATCTTTGCTCATCAAGTCGTCGACTTTAAGCCCGAGTGCCTCACCACCAGCTAAAAGCACATCTCGGTGTGTTATTATGCCAACAAGCTTTCCCTTATCTACAACAGGCAATCCTCCAACGTTACAGCGCATCATTTTCAATTTTGCTGCTGCAACTACGTCATTACGCGATGTTACATATAAATCTTTGATCATAATGTCCTCTGCAACGAGCTTGTTTATCATATTGATACATTATCTTTCCCAATATTTAAATATTTATTTTCTAAAAAATAAACCTATTTAATCAAATATGCTCCATATCATGGATTATTTACAAAAAAAAGCATATATTAAGATTAAAACAGAAAATTGGGAGTTCAACATGTTAATTTAATGAAAGAAATAGATTAACTTGGGATATAATTTATTTAAATAATTTAATATGATGTTAACGGGATGTATACATTCGTTGACTTTCATAAATATTGGAATAAATAGATATAGGAATTTGAGTATATCATTAATATATTACACAAATTCATTACTGCTATTTAATAAATTGTATTTATGTCCAGAATAAATATATATTAATGTTTTAAAATTTCGAATATATTCCAGTTTATATGAGGTATCAAAAGTGACCCAGATGAAAGAAGCCCTAAAGGGCAATATAACAGATGAAATTAAATCAGTAGCTGAAACAGAAGCTATTGATGTCCACAAAATTATTAAAGGTTTATCAAGTGGCCGAATAGTCATTCCCAAAAATATTAATGGTAAAAGCAGACCTGTGGGTATTGGTAAAGGTCTTAAAACTAAGATCAATGCCAACTT
The DNA here is from genome assembly GCA_003151535.1 of Methanobacterium sp. Lineage (GTDB taxonomy): Archaea > Methanobacteriota > Methanobacteria > Methanobacteriales > Methanobacteriaceae > Methanobacterium_B. Next base: position 6,965 of record PLXT01000107.1, on the reverse strand, counting down.
GGGATCTTCCTCTGAACTTGAGAAAGTTGAATTAGAAGTTAAAAAGGCCAAAGTAGCAGTGAAGTATGGTGCAGATACTATAATGGATTTAAGTACAGGCCCAGAATATGAAAAAGTCTTGAAAGCTGTTATGGAAACGATAAATGTGCCAATAGGGACAGTCCCAATTTATGAGGCAGGTATCACTGCTTCAAATACTAAGGGTGGGGTAGTGAATATGGATGGGGATGATATGCTCCGTGCCATTGAAAATCAAGCCAAGGCGGGGGTGGACTTCATAACTGTTCACTGCGGTATTACAATGGATCTTATTAATAAAGTAAAGAATTCTAACAGGATAATGGGCATAGTAAGTAGAGGAGGTTCATTTTTAGCTGCTTGGATACTAAAAAACCAGGAAGAAAATCCATTATTCAAAAATTACGATTACATACTCGAAGTTGCAGAAGAATATGATGTCACGTTAAGCTTAGGTGATGGTCTTAGACCAGGATGTTTACATGACGCATCGGACGTACCTCAAATTCAGGAACTTGTTACTTTGGGTGAATTAGTAGGAAGGGCAAGGGATAAAGGAGTTCAGGTTATGGTTGAAGGGCCGGGTCATGTTCCAATAAACCAAATAAAGGCCAATATTGAGATCCAGAAGACCATATGCAAAGACGCTCCATTTTATGTTTTAGGTCCCCTTGTAACTGATCTGGCCCCAGGTTATGATCATATTACTTCTGCGATTGGTGGTGCAATTGCAGCAGCATCCGGTGCCGATTTCCTTTGCTATGTTACACCGGCTGAGCATCTTGCAATACCAAACATTGATGATGTTAAAGAAGGTGTAATAGCTTCAAAAATTGCAGCAGAAGCAGGTGATATTGCTAAGGGTGTGAATGGTGCATGGGAACGTGAAGTAGAAATGGCGATCGCTAGAAAGAATTTTGACTGGCAAAAACAGTTTGAACTAGCTTTTGACCAAGAAAAACCAGCTAAGTGCAGGGAGCGTAAACACATCTCCGAGCAAGATATGTGTACTATGTGCGGTGAATTTTGTGCACTTAGGCTTGTAAGGGATAATATTTAAATATTTACATTAAAGCAATTCCAATTTTTTTTATTAAATTATAACTAGTTTGTAACATGCCAAACTATTTATATGATTTCGTACAACAATAATTTTAAAATACAAATTGGGAAAATGAAAAATATTTTGAAATATACTCAGGAGTAAATCTCATGAAAGCAGAAAAATTAAGTCAAAAATGTCCTAAATGTGGATGTACTGATAAAGATATATCAAGAAAAAGAGATACAGGAACAAATGATGAAGCATTCTACATACCACACGTTCCTCAAGGAACTATAGGTGTTATTCGTTGCAGTGAATGTGGACATCTATTCGAATATTGTACCAATGAAGAGTGTCTTGTTGATATTAAAAAAATTAGTTTTGACAAGAAAAAGTAAATTTCTTCAATATTCATTAAATAACTATTTTAGAGTCCATATTCCCAAATTTTAAATAAGTTTTAAACAAGAAAAGGATGTTTTAAACTTTTTTAATTCATTTTAAGCTGTCTAAAAAAAATTATTAATACAAGCTCGTACATAATATGAGAACATTGAATAAAATTTTTGCCAGGGAGGCTGAGAGTTATGGTAATGCAGCACGTTGAAGGTCAAGACAAAGGTAAATTAGTTCTTTTTGCATTAAGCACATGTGGATGGTGTAAAAAGACTAGGGCACTAATAGAGGATATTGGTGCAAGTTATGATTATGTATACGTAGATCTCGAGAAGGGCAAAGAAAGGGAAGAAGTTATAGAAATGGTTAAAAAATGGAATCCACAAGTGTCATTCCCCATACTCGTTATTAACGATGAAAAAACTATAGTAGGTTTCAAAGAGGATGAGATAAAGGAGGAAATTGGATGAATGACTTTGATGAGCCAACGGCCGACGAAGTCGATTCATATTACCTGAAGGTAAAAAAAGATGCAGAATCATCAGGATATCATCTAAATGCTGATGTAGAGTTTACTAAAGAACTTTTAAAAAGTATATTAATTAATATCAAACGATATGGTCATGCAGCATGCCCATGCCGACTTGCTTCAGGGGATAGGCAGGATGATTTGGATATAATATGTCCTTGTGATTACCGAGATCCTGACCTTGTGGATTATGGGGCATGTTACTGTGGATTGTACATCTCAGGTGTGATTTTAAGCGGTGAGAAAAAATTACAACCCATACCTGAGAGAAGACCATCACCCGATGAAAGGGAGGAAATGAAGGCTAATACAGGATTTAAAATTTCAACTGAACTCTCGAAACCAGTGTGGCGTTGTAAAGTTTGCGGATATTTGTGTGCACGGGATAAACCTCCAGAAATTTGCCCAATATGTAAAGTTTCAGGCGACAGATTCGAGAAATTCATCTAAGGGGGGGTTAATTTTTTTTATTTTTTTTGTACACCATAATTTTATTGTTGCCACTAAAATTGAAGCAAAATTTATTTAAAACTAATTTTTTTTGTTTAATTAATACACCTTATTTTGATAAATATCTTTTTTTATTAGTTCCTGAATAACTTGAAATTTTATTTAAAACCATTAAGAACAAAAACTATTAACTTCTAACTTGTTAAGAATATATAATAAAACAAAATCGGGTTTAAATAAATAAAATTATATTTGTATTTAGTTATCGTAACTAGATTTAATATCAAATTTATTGGTTTTCATTAAAATTTAAGGGTAGGTAAGAATATGAATGTTTCAGATGTTGGAATGAGTTATAGTAAAATGGTAGACGTTTACGAGGCATTAGATTCTACTACTAAAAGACTAGAAAAGACTTCCATTCTATCGAAATTTTTCGCGGATATAGGTGAAAAAAATCCTAAATTACTTCCAATAGTAACTCTACTATCATTAGGGAGAGTATTTTCTACTTGGAGTGAGGAAGAACTCGGAATAGGGACAAAAATCCTTATGAAGGCTATAGCTTTTGTGGTTGGGGTTAAACCACAAGATGTGGAGGACATGCAAAGAGATGCAGGTGATATTGGACAGGCAGCTGAGAATCTCTTCAGAAAAAAGAAACAGGCAACATTATTTACAAGATCATTGACCATAGAAAAAGTTCACAGCAATCTGATTAAGATTGCAACTATATCTGGTAGCAAAGCACAGACAAAGAAGTTAGAAATACTGAGGGAGCTTTTATCTTCTTCTTCACCTACAGAGGCAAAATATATCACTCGTACAGTTATAGAAGAGCTACGGGTAGGGGTTGGCGAGGGAACTATTAGAGACGCTCTAGCAATGGCTTTTGGAGTTGAAAAATCTGTTGTTGAGAGGGCACATATGCTTACAAATGATTTGGGTTTAGTAGCTGAAGTTTCAAAAGAAGAAGGGACTGAAGGACTTAAAAATCTCACTCTAAATCCGGGGAAACCTGTAAAACCAATGCTTGCACAGCTTTCTCCAGGTATATCCACTAGTATTTTGGAAATGGGTTGGGCATTATGTGAAACTAAATATGATGGGATTAGGGTTCAAATTCATAGATTAGATAATGAGGTTAACATTTTTACTAGACGGCTTGAGAACATAAGTAAAGCAGTCCCTGAAATAGTTGAATATATTAAAAAATCTCTCCCAGCTGAAGATTTCATTGTTGAAGGAGAAATAATAGTTATCCGTGATGGGAAACCTATATCGTTTCAATACATCCTTCAAAGAGTCAGAAGAAAGTACGATATAGAAAGAATGAGGGAAGAGGTACCACTCAAACTTTTCCTCTTTGATGTTCTTTATTATAATGGACCGTTAATAGATTCTCCATTTGAGAAAAGAAGAGAAGTTCTAGAATCTTTAGTAACTGTTAATGATAATATACAGCTCAGTACACAAGTGAAAGTAACCCCGGATTCATTACAAGATGCTGAAAATCTTTTTAATGAATCTATTAAAGGCGGACATGAGGGTATAATGATAAAAGATCCACATGCCTCATACATGCCAGGAATAAGGGGCAAAAAAATGTTGAAATTAAAAGCAGAGCCAGAAACTTTGGATCTCGTTGTGGTCGGGGGAAGTTATGGTCGTGGTAAACGAGCCCATTTAATTGGTTCATATTTATTAGCTGCCAAGGATGAAAATAATGAGCTCAAAACATTGGCTTATGCAGCAACGGGACTTGATGATAAAACTCTTTTAGAGCTTCATAATCTAGTAGAACCTATAATCATTAGTAAAAACGGTAGACAAGTAGAAATCGCACCACATATTATCCTTGAAATAGCCTACAGTGAAATAGTTAAGAGCCCAGAATATGAAAGTGGTTATTCTCTACGTTTCCCAGTTGTTAAGAGAATACGTGATGATCTAAGCATTGATGATATAGATACAGTTGAAAGGATTAATTCAATGTTTAAAGGTAATTAACTAACAAAATAATTTTATTTTTTTTATTTTAATATTAAATAGTATTAATTTTTATAAGATTATTATTATAAATATAATAAACAAAATTTTTCAATTTGTTAAGACAGCGGGTGAAATGATGGAAGATTGCTGCATATTAAAAATAGCATTGATTCTTTCAATTTTCGGAATAATTGCTACGACTATTTTTTCAGGACAAATAACACCAAACAGCTATCAAATAAATGAAATAAATTTGGGAATGCTTGATGAAAAGATTTCTATAGAGGGGGTTGTTGATAATATAAAGGAATCATCTGACAAACACACATACTTCTTAGAAATAATGGATAATAGTGGTAAAATTAATTTGGTTATTTTTGGAAAAGAAGCCGACGATCTTGAAAAGAATAATATTAACCTAAACAATTTACTTAATAAGCGAATTAAAATATTAGGAATAGTTACAGAGTATAATGGTAGTTTAGAATTAATATTAAAAGATTCAAAGTCATTGAAAATTATTGCATAATATCAGGTTAGGTTCAAGAATAAAAAAACTCATTCGATACTTCCTTAAATCAAGTGAGGAAAGAGTTATTCTAAACTATAAATTTTAATATATTATGTTTCATACTTTAACATATCAAAATAAATAAATTATAAAAAATTGGAGTTGTTTTATGACAATGAAACGATTATTTGGAACATTCGGAGTTAGAAGAATTGCAAATCAGGAATTAACACCTGAATTTGCATCAAAACTAGCAGCAGCTTATGGTAGTCTTGTTAATGGAACAGTTGCAGTTGGTGGTGATCCGAGAACATCAACAGAGATGATAAAGCATTCTGTTATAGCTGGACTTTTATCTTCAGGATGCCAAGTTATTGATCTTGGAATTCTGCCTACACCTACCGTTCAATTTGCAGTAAGAACTTATTATGATGGTGGAGTAATGATAACAGCATCTCATAATCCTCCAAAATATAATGGTTTAAAATTCGTTGATGAGTATGGTATTGGTATCCCTGATGAAATGGAAGTAAAGATTGAACAAATGTTTTTCGATGGAAATCCTGATAGAGTTTCATGGAATGAAATTGGGGAAGTTTTTGAGAACCCGGGGATTATAGATGAATATGTTGAAAATGTATTCAATCGTGTTGATGTAGAAGTTATTAAAAAAGCAAAATTGAAAGTAATTGTAGACTGTGGGAGTGGAGCTGCATGTTTTACAACACCATATCTACTCAGGAAGCTTGGATGTGAAGTTACAACCATGAACTGCCAACCTGATGGTTTTTTCCCAGGAAGAAATCCTGAACCTACAGCAGAAAACTTGGAAGAGCTAATTGAAGTTGTGAAGGCCACAAATGCAGACTTAGGAATAGCTCATGATGGTGATGCAGATCGTACAATCTGTATTGATGAAAAGGGAAATTTTGTTTTCGGTGATAAAACATTTGCATTAGTAGAAAAGGATATGCTCATAGAAAATGGGGGAGGAACAATAGTCACGACAGTTGCAACATCTGCTGCGATTTATGACATCGCAGGAAAATATGGGGGAGAAGTAATTGCAACAAGGGTTGGTGATCTTCTAGTTGCAAGAGAGCTTAAAGATAGAAAAGGATTATTTGGTGGAGAAGAAAATGGGGGCTTAATATTCCCTGACTTCGTGTATGGAAGGGATGCAGCTCTCTCAACAGCTAAAATAGTTGAGATAATTGCAAAAGAAAAGAAACCACTTTCAGAATTAATAGAAGCACTTCCTAAGTATTGTTCTTCAAAGCTCAAAGTTGAATGCCCCGATGATCTAAAAAAAGATGTTATGGGAAAGATTGTAGATGTCACATGTGATTATGAAGTAGATACCAAGGATGGTGTTAAAATATTTAAAGATGAAGGATGGGTCATTATAAGACCATCTGGGACTGAACCAATTTTTAGATGTTTTTCTGAAGCTGAAAATGAGGAAGATGCTAAGAAATTAGCGGAATGGGGTTTATCACTCGTTAAAAAAAGTTTAAAATCCTAATTTTACTCTTTTGCAGATGTTAAATTGAGAATTAGTCGGAATAAAACCCATAAAACTCGGAACAATAATCACACATTGGATACTTATCAAATTTGTAATGACTGGAATCGTCCTTGTTTATGTCAAACTTTTTTAGACAAAAATAGCATGTTTCAATTTTTTCTTCATCCTTTTTTTCTTCACAACCGCATTTACAAGGCTCTTCAAGTTTTTGATCGTCTATTTTAACACCTCACAGATTAAATTGGAATTGTTTATTGAATATTTTGATACAATATCTGGACAATTTCCTGAGTTTTTGTCTACCAGTTAGTATATCTAATTTGGTTTGACATTTTAATTATATTTACTTTAATATCCCACAAAAATTCTTAAAGATAATATTCCTCGTATTAATCCATATCTATATTATTTTTTTTAGGGTCTTAGATTTTTTTCTTTTTTTGAAGGTTTGTGCTTCTGTGTTTTGGGTGTTTGAAGGGGTGTTTGTTTTGTTATT
>PLXT01000094.1 GCA_003151535.1 Methanobacterium sp. | reverse complement strand
AATTGAAACTATTAGAAAAAATATTGTTGCTTGTTAAAGATTATAATGATACTTATAATCCTGAAATATATTATTCAAAAGTAGATTTAAAAGCTGTAAAAAGAAGTTGGATTAAAAATAAGATTACGGAACAATGGAACTAAGACACTGGGAGATAGGATTAGAAAAAGTTCAAAATCAAATAAAAAAATTAGAAGAAAATAATAAAATTTAGATGATAAAAACTGATTCATCATGTAATTTAAGATATCATGCAGAATTATTTAATGACGTAAATCAAGTCATTGTTTCTAAAAAAGAAGTGTTCAGAATGCATTCGAATAAGATGAACTGTATTGACTATAGTGAAGTACCAAAAGTTTTATNNTAAATTACGTTCTTAACTATATATTAATGATAATGGATTTGAAGTTAAACCGGATGATAATTATAGTATAGGTTATGGTCTCAAATCAGTAGTCATATTCAACTCTAAATTATCAAATCAATTTGAAATAATATAAAAAAGATATATGTGTTTAGTCTGATCTAAATTTAACTAGTAAATAATATTAAATATTTTATTAATACGAAAAAAGATACAATGTGTGCCAAAAACAGTAGTAAGGTGGATAATTCCATTGATTTTATAATAAAAAAGTTGGAAGAAATATACTCCCTTAGAATCTTTGAAGATAGCGATCCGTTCAGGGTCCTTATTAGAACAATATTATCACAGCGGACAAGGGATGAAAATACAGACGCTGCATCGGCATTACTTTTTTCAAAATTTTCAACACCCATAGCCATTGCATTTGCACCTGTTGAGGAAGTTGAATTACTGATTAAAAAATCTGGTTTTTATCATGTTAAAGCCAGAAGGGTTAGGGAAGTTTCTAGGATAATCCATGAAGACTACAACGACATTGTTCCAGATAATCTTAAAGAATTGTTAAGTCTTCCAGGTGTCGGAAGAAAAACTGCCAACTGTGTACTGGTCTATGGATTTCATGAAGATGCCATTCCTGTCGATGTGCATGTTCATAGAATATCAAATCGTATAGGACTTGTTAAAACTAAAAATCCAGATGAAACAGAGCTAGAACTGATGAAAGTAGTACCAAAAAAGTATTGGTTACCATTAAATGACCTTTTTGTACAGTTTGGACAGACCATCTGCAGACCAATAGGACCAAAACATGAAATTTGTCCAATTGCAGAGCATTGTGATTACTACCATGAAATCCTAAAAGAACATGAATAGCATCATGTTCTCATAAAATAGGAGTATTTTTAATATTTATAATTTATTTATCTGTTTTTCTAAATGTACTAAATAGCTAGGACATGGATAACAATATATTACTAATGATCCAAATTAATAACAATTATTATTAACTCCAAATAAAAATAATTGGATATATATTATTAAAATATTAAAGATCGGAGAACTCTATGAATCCTTATGCATTTATATCCCTTTTATCATCCATAATATCTTTATTACTTGGAAATTTCATTTATTATAAGAATCCTAATAATCGTTTAAACAAATTAATCGCTATCATATGTCTTCTTGTGGCTTACCTATCATTTGTAGAGTATGGTTTGAGACAGTCAGAAGCAATATCAACTGCGTACTTTTGGTTAAAAGCATCCTCATTATGGCCATTGTTGATGCCAACTCTACTGGTTATAGTTTTAGAGGTTACTAAAAGAAATATTTTAAAAAATAAAATTTTCATTTTCTTACTTTTCACACCGTCAGTCATCATATTCCTAATAAGTCTTTTAACCAATCAACTTAATAATGGTCTGGTATTGGAATATTGGGGCTGGAATGGGGCATTATCAACTAATTTGTTATTATTATCACTGAATAGTTTATGGATAATTTCTTTAGGAATTGCATCGATAATTATTGGCTATAATTACTATAGAAAGAGTATTGAAATGGAAAAGGTTCAGATATTTTACATATTAACTGGTTTAACAGTTGTTTTGATTTTAAGTCTTATTACTGAATTAATTCTTCCACTATTTTCAGTTAAATTTCCTGAATTAACCTATACATCAGCATCACTCGGACTAATTTTTATTTCATATGGAGTTGTGAATTACAGATTACCATCCCTTACACCTACTATCGCTGCCAATGAAATAGTTGCCAATATAAGCAATTTTATGATCATAACAGACTGTTTTAAACATATTAACTATGTTAATCCTGTGGGTCTAAAACTTCTGGGCTATAATGAAAAAGAGATTATAGGGCGTGATTTGGACTTAATCATCCCGTCCCATGGCGGAATAGATTCAAAGAAACCATATTATGAGGAGAATATCAAAGACTTTGAGACCTTGTTAAAACTAAAAAATGGATTATCTGTACCCATCATCCTATCTAAATCGTTTATTTTAAAAAAATCTAATGTTATGGGAATTCTTTATATTGGTACCGATATAAGTGAAAGGAAAGCTATTGAAAATAAAAAGCGTGCCGTCAACAAACAAACTATCAGTCGTCAGAAAGTATTACTTGAGCTTTACAAGGAAGATTGTCCCGATCTTGAAACAACCCTTAGACATCTGACTGAAACAGTTTCTAAGACTCTTAAAATTGATCGTGTTAGTTTATGGTTTTTTAATGAGGATAAAAGTATTTTAAAATGTTCTGATCTTTACAAGTTAGACTATAACACTCATGAAAGTGAATCTAATTGGGATACTAAAAATTATCCAAGTTATCTTCATGCCCTTGAAACATCACACAACATCACAGCTGAAGATGCTTTAACACACTCGGACACAACAGAATTTATTGACAGCTATATTAAACCCAATGGTATTATTTCAATTTTGGATGTTCCAATATGGCTTCAAAAAGAAATGGTTGGTGTTCTGTGTATGGAACAAACTATAAATAGGAAAACTTGGACCTTTGAAGAACAGGACTTTGCTGCTTCCATCTCATACATATTATCTCTTTCATTAGAAGCTTTAAAGAGAGATAAAGCTCAAAAACAGATCATAAAATCCGTTGAGGAGAAAGATGTATTGCTCAGGGAAATTCATCATCGTGTTAAAAACAACATGCAGATCATCTCAAGCCTACTCAGTCTACAGTCGAGTTACATTGAGAATCCTGAAATGAAGGAGATTTTAAACCAAAGTCGGAACAGGGTAAAATCAATGTCTATGATACATGAACAGCTCTATCAAACAGATGATCTTGCAAAAATTGACTTCAAAAGTTATGTTAATGGACTCATAAAAAGTCTTTTTCAGATATATTCATTAAATCAGAAGCACATTGAATGGGAAGTAAATGTTGAAGACGTGAAATTAGACATCGAAACTGCAATTCCCTGTGGTCTCATTATTAATGAACTTATTAGTAACTCTCTAAAACATGCATTCATAGATAGAACAGATGGAAAGATCTACTTTAACATGATGAGATATAATAACATGATAAACTTTAATGTTTCTGATAATGGAATTGGTATTCCAGACAATTTTAAAATAGAAAACACATCCACACTGGGCTTAAATCTTGTTAAAACATTAGTTAATCAATTAGAAGGAAAATTAACAATTGAACAGAACAATGGAATCTCGTATGATGTGATTTTTAAAGAAATGCAGTACAAGAAACGCAACTAAAAAAAATAAGAAAATATTAATATGGAATTATAAGATTAGGTTCTATATTGATATTAGTTTTATAAGTTAGATAAAATGAAAATTTTGGATCTATTATATAACAATCCAAAAATTCTCTTTTAATATCCTATTTTCCAAGATCTGCTACTTCTCGAGCAAATGATTCTAGAACCTTCTTGGAAAGCCCCTCAACAAATTTAAGGGAACCAGCACATTCATGGCCTCCACCATCTATTCCGGCTTCTGGTATTTCAATAGCCAGTTTTGATACGATTTCGTTGAGGTTAAATCCAAACATCTCGTTAACTGCATCTGTAGCTCTTATAACACTGAAATCAGGTCCATAAGCCAGGGTTATTATAGGTGTTTCTTCGCCGTACTTCTGTACTATGTTGTCATGAACAAATCCGCAGGTTTTTCCAGGTGCAGGGAAAGTGAATTTATGAGCATATTTTTCAACATCTAAAACATTGAACACAACTCCATTAGGAAGTTTTTGAGTCTTTAAATTTGGAAGAGCTGCTCTTAGTTGGGTTTGTACCCTTTTCATAGATTCGTTGTATAGTGCATCAATTAGTTTTGCGTGTTTGTCTTTATTTCCCAATCCTAGGATTGTGTCTATTATTCCTCTTCCATTCATGAATCTAAGATAAAATGCCTCGAAGTCAACACAGGATGCGACCTTGTCAAGTTCCTCACGAGTGTAGCCTTTATCAGCTGCTATCTGTATATATTTATTGGCTTCAATAGATGTTGCATGGTCTCCCACAGCAGCTATACCTGGTAAATGCATCAGTTTTTCGGTTATCTCAGGGTTTATCATGTTGGCAACTTCTACTGCTAGTGCTCCGGCTGTTATTTGTGAGTTTCCTCCAACTAAGTAGGGATTTACATGTACATCGACGTATTCATCGACAGCAACTGTTTTATTAACAACTTCACCCGGGAAGTGATGGTCAACAACCACTACTTCGATATCGTAAATTTTAACCTTCATGAGGGCCAGCATATCTTCTTCTGTTGATCCATTGTCTAGTAAAACAATGAGTGGTAATTTTTGGCCGTGTCTTTCAACATCTTCAAGTGCAAATGANNAACAGCCTTTTCAATTGCAACTCCTGCACAAATTCCATCTGCATCTGCATGGTGCCTTACCAGTATGGATCTTCCGTCAAGTATGGCCCTTCTTATGGCCTTTGCAGCATTGTGCATCATTGGACGTAGCTGATTGAGGGTTTCACTCTCTATTAAAAATTCTGTTTCTTCTGGTTCTGCACGTTCATCAATTGCATCATCGATAAGTTTTCTTATGTCAATAGAATCTTGACCAGTGAGTTTGTCAATGGATTCTGATTCTATCTGTATCTTACCCCCATGGAGGTTGACTTCACCTAAGACTTCTACTATGTTACCGGTGTTAACTCCAGGATAAACCCTCACTCCAGGTTCATCAAAAGCTGCTGCCCATGTTGTGCCTGTTTCATCAGAAACAGTGAATATTGTGGGTCCTGATGTCTGTTGGACTTGTACAACTTCACCAACGATTCTTACGGTCTTGCCCATGTATCTGTTGTTGATCTCATTGATTTTGGTTCGTGAAATATTCTTTTTGAGTTTAATAACTTCGTATGAACCTTTGATTGTGGATGGTGATAGATCTACTTCTCCACGTGACCTCTTAATTTCCATTACTTTTACAAAAAGTTCTTCTCCAACAGAGTAGCTTGGTGATCGTATTCTTAAAAGTCCAAATACTTTTTTAGAAAGGCTAACAAATATCCCATAATTTTCTACCCTTGTTATTTTTCCCTTGTACTCGCTGCCTATTTCAAGGTCGTCCATGTCACATGCGGGATGTAATATATTAACTATGTCTTTAGGTTGGCAATCGCTGCAGTAATCTCCATTTTCTAGGGCTTTACCACATTTTCTGCAGACATTTAACTCACCTTCTCCGCTGCATTCGACGCATTCTTCTGTTACTTCGATTTCACCCTTGCCATTACATGCTCCGCATGGAACATCCTGCTCTTCATCAAGTTCGAATCGTTTAACAGCGTTTGATGATACTCCTTTAAAGTGGTTTTTAAGATCCACCTCACTTTTAACACCTGTTCCATGGCAGCTTTCACATACCTTGTAACTTGTGACATTATAACCTTTACCTTTACATTCTATACATTTCTTTATCATTCTTAACCTCTAAAAATCATTATTTTTTTATATTATATCCTATAAGTTTAATTATTTAAATTTTGTAGGATTTTGCTTAACTATATTCTCTCTTTGATTGTTAAATGTAGTTGCGTCATCCATATATCCATTAGCATTACTTGAATGGATATTGGCATTTACAGTATTGTTATCTTGCAAATATGGAATTGCTGTTTTGAGTTCATTTGTTGCATTTATCTTGGCATCTATTTCATTTAAAACAGATTGCATATAACTAGCATAAACTGTGTCATTAGAATTTTGAGCGTATGTTAAACCTTGGTTAGCTAGTGATTGTGCCTGATTATACTCTGAAGAAGCATTATTACACTCATCTAATGCAGCACTGTAAAGAAATTCATTGGTATCTATCCCGGCAGTGTTATAATCTCCATCTCCATTTTTTAGATGGGTGTTAATGGATGTTGCAAGAACATCAATCTGTGATGAGTCTGACTGTATACATCCACTTAAAAAAACGACTATGATCACTAAACCCCAGATTATAATCTTATTATCCATAATATTCACTTTTAATCCATCAACAATTTTTGTTTATTTCATCATCCTTAATAATTAAGGTTTATTTTAACTTAAAGTTTTGTAATCAAAAATTACTAATATTAAATTTTTTTTAATTAAATTATTTCTTAAAAAAAATCTTAATGATCCTATTAAAAAAGTGGATTAAATTAAAATAATCTTTTTTTTGATGATATTTTTTAAATTAATATATCTTTAAAAATCGATAACACAATACTCATAGTATAGCAGTCCAGACATATAGTCCTTACTAAATAAAGATTTTAACACTTTGATCATTATATTTTTGAAATATCAGTCCTAAATTGGTTAAATACGTCCTGTTCCAGAATTAAAACACCATAAAATTAGGTATACTTAGCATTGACATTTAACAGTACCAAAAACTTAGTTAATTAAATCAGTAGTATTAATATGGTACTTACCATACTATATTATAATTACTGTTAGATATGATTTAAATATTTGAAATTGAGGAGGTTTTGTTACAATGAATAATTTTAGTATTCGTGAAATCCCGAAATTGATTATTTCAATATTAAGAGAATTTCTATTTACTTGATTTTTTTTTGTCTGAATTTTTATAATTTTTTTTAGTAGTGAGTTTAATGGTGAATTTTGTCATAATCATAACATAATTAGAGTTTAACGTCTCATTTAACTCATTTTTCCGAGTAATTAACATATAATCATAGCTTTTTTAATTGCCTTATAATAAGGCTTATAAAATATTAAAGAATAAATTGTATTTAAACAGGACTTTAGTTATTATTAAACGTTTATTATTGGTATTAGCTATGTTTTATGTTTTTTTAGGCATTTATAGCCGTTTTTGTAAGGAGTTTGTAAATATTTTTACGACAGTGGAGTAGGTAACAAGTTCGTTAATACTTTAATAGTTTTTTATATTTTTATATTAAAGCCCAACACGCGGCCACCCACTAAATATCATAGAAAAAATGCGTAACCAACGCATAACACGCAAAAGATCACCCGGAAAACGACCATACGCCGTAATCAAAAACATATTCCACTCCGGTCACGTAAAAGTCACCACAACACTCAGAACACACACCAAAAACATCTTCACCTGCTTCTCCTACAACCTACAACAAATAAACACCCTAAAACAAAAAAACACGCCCTAGCGAACGCTACCAAAAAAACCCCCATAAATATAAACAAAAAAATAGATGACAAATAAGAAATTTAACCAATAAAAAACAAAAAAACTATAAAACAAACCTACAAAAAAAATTATAAAAAATTCAAATACATAGAAATTCTCTAAGGTTTATAGAAATTTTCATATGTTGATACAAGTACTTATAATCTACTATAAGGGAATTTTAATACACATATAAGGAACTAAATCAAGTAAAATTTCTAGAATAAATAAGACTACATTTCACAGGATTAATATGGAATTAGTTTGGATAGTACTATTTTAAAATAAGTAAAATCAATACTTAACCTTCAATGTATTAAAAAATTTTTATTTAATCATATAAAATCTAATAATAATTAACCATTGATCTACATTATCTTTTTTATTAAATAATGTAAATTCTATATTTGAACAATGAAATAAGCATTAGAAACAATGCAAAGGTATGTTTAATAAGAATATTCCCTATTTTCTTAAATGTTGAATTTTATTACTTTGCTTTAAATATAAATATACGATTAGACATACACTTCAAGTGTAAAAGATAACACAATTTGTGTTAAATAATTTAAAAATGAAATCTAAAAGATAAACTGAAAGATGATTAAAACTCATAGTGACAAGTTTAACAATATTAAAAAAATTATAACACTTTCTAGGATAGTTATATACATATTAATCGGTTAATATCCAGCCAACACCTTATAAAAATTATTTCACAAAAAATGCTCAAATAAACAATGCTTCAAAATTAACAGAAGATTTGGAATTATTATAATTATGAATATCAACAAATATAGCACATATACAAATTTAATCCATGGTAAAAGAACTTTATCATAAAGATTAAAAAAAACTATAAAAAACACCCAAAATCATTTAATCACTAGATTCATTTAGTATTACGAGGTTATTACACGATGTTATATGGAATAGTAGATATAGGTTCAAACACAGTAAGATTAAATGTTTATCGTTGCAAAGATGAGAATATAAGTCTAATATTTTCAAAAAAAGAAAATCTAGGATTGGTATTCTATATTAAAAAAGGAATTTTAACCAATAATGGCGTTGAAAAACTTTTAACCGTTCTTAAAGAAATGAAAGATGTTTTAGACTATTCAAAAATAGATAATTACAGTTTATTTGCTACAGCTTCGCTTAGAAATATTGAAAACAGTTCTAACGTTATTAAAATTATTAAAGATAAAATAAACATAGAAATTGATTTATTATCTGGAGAGGAAGAAGGACAATTAAGCTTTTGTGGATCTATCCATACAATCAAGGAGGATAATGGGATTTTAATTGATTTGGGTGGCGGAAGTGTTGAGATTGTACTTTTTAAGGATAAAAAAATAACGGAAGGATACAGTATTCCTGTTGGTTCTTTAAAAATGTATAATGAATATGTTTCGGACATTATACCCAATAAAGAAGAATGTCTCCGGATTAAAGAAAGAACATACTCGGAATTAGACAAAATCGGTCTAGATCATCCAGAAAAAATTCCTTTTATTTGTGGAGTGGGTGGAAGTATACGTGCAATTGAAAAGATATTATTGAATTTAAATTTACAGAAAAATAAATCTGCATTAATTGATGTTAAATTATTGAAAGAACTTGAAACAGAATTAACTCTTAACGAAATTAATCATGATAATAAAAATATTTACAATAAAATATTACATGTTAAACCTTCTAGAATACACACTTTAGTCCCTGCTTTATTAATATTAGAGTCAATTACTGATTACTTTGGATGTGAAAATTTAGCAACTAGTAAATTTAGTGTTAGAGAAGGATATTTATATAAAAAAATATTGAAGAGGTATTAAAATGTCTAAAACGGACTATAGTTTCACCCAAAACCGCGAATTATCATGGTTAAACTTTAACGATCGTGTTTTAGAAGAAGCAGAGGATGGTTCAGTTCCATTATTAGAACGTCTAAAATTTATATCTATTTTTACAAGTAATCTAGATGAATTTTATATGGTTAGATGTGGAAGTTTATACGATATATCCCTTGTTGATAAGGACTATGTTGATAATAAAACCGGATTAAATGCACAAGATCAATTAGATGCAATCTTTGATAGAACAAATTATTTATATGAGCGTAGAGATGATGTATTCAAATCTTTAAATAAACTCTTAAAAGCTGAAGGCATTTACGATTTAGACTTTAAAGATTTGACTAAAAGCGAATTAAAATTTATTAATAAATATTTCTTCAATAACATACTTCCCATTTTATCACCCCAAATTATTGATATTCACCATCCTTTTCCACATCTATTGAACAAATCCCTAAATGTCATGCTTATAATAGAAAGCGAAGGAAAAACATTGTACGGACTTATACCTATCCCATCATCGTTACCCAAGATAATTCATTTTCCAAACAATCAAATGCGCTATATTCTATTAGAAAAAATAATATATGAATATGTTAACGAGATCTTTTCAAATTATCATATAGAATTTAGAACAATAGTTTCTGTAACAAGAAATGCAGATATTGTTCTGTCTAATTCACAAATAGATGAAGATGAGGATTATAAAGGATATATGAAGAAACTTTTAAAGAAAAGAACTCGTTTAGCACCAATTAGGTTAGAATTTTATAAATATTCCGATACAGAATTAAAAAAATTCCTATGCGACAAGTTGAATATTCAAGAAAATCAGGTACAGATCTCTAATACGCCTTTAGAGATGAGTTATGTGTATGATTTATATGACCATATTAAAAAAATTAATAAAACTGTATTCCATAATTTATCATTCGATCCATTTTATCCTAAAATACCTAAATTTATTAAGGAAGGAAAAATTATCCCACAGTTAAAAAAAAGAGATTTTTTACTTTGCTATCCATACGATTCCATAAACCCTTTTTTAAGATTTTTAAAGGAAGCAGCCAATGATGAAAATGTAATTTCAGTTAAAATTACTATTTATAGATTAGCTAGGTCTTCCTCAATTATAAAATATTTATTGGAAGCAGCTGAAAATGGGAAGGAAGTAACTGTTTTAATTGAACTCAGAGCTAGATTTGATGAAGAAAATAATATTCACTATGCGGGATTATTAGAAGAAGCAGGATGCAGGATTTTATATGGTTTTGAAGAGTTCAAGGTACATTCAAAAATTTTGTTGATAACTAGAAAGGAGAAAAATAAATTTCAATATATTACTCAGTTAGGAACAGGAAATTACAACGAGAAAACTAGTAAATTGTACACTGATTATAGTTTTATTACACGTGACAATGCTATTGGCGAAGATGCAGTTTTATTCTTTAAAAACATTGCAATTTCAAATTTAAATGATGAATATCAACAGTTATTAGTTGCACCATTTGGATTAAAGAAAAATTTGATAGAAAAGATCAATATTGAAATAGATAATGCAATTAATAATCGTCCAGCTAATATTATATTGAAAATGAATTCTTTAACCGACAGAGAATTGATTGACATGCTAAGTAAAGCATCTAATGCCGGTGTAAAAATTAAATTAATTGTTAGATCTATTTGCTGTTTAATTCCAGGAATACCCGGTAGAACAGAAAATATTGAAATCATTAGTATAGTTGGTAGGTTTTTAGAACATACAAGGATCTACTGTTTTGGTACTAGAGATGATACTTCAATATATTTATCTAGTGCCGATTTAATGACTAGAAATACAGAAAAAAGAGTTGAAATTGCTTTTCCTATTAAGAGTCCAAGTTTACAACTAAAAATCGAGCATATGTTAGATATTATGTTTAATGACAATGTTAAAGCTCGGAAAATTAATGATAAAGGAGAATACGAGAAAGTAATCAGATCAATAAATTTAATTGATTCCCAAAATTATTTTATGCATGATAAATTCTCAGAATATGAAGAAGAAGATAATGTTAAAGAATCAGTTTTATCTAGACTAATTAATTTTTTCCAGAGATAGTTATTGAAAAATTAATTTAATCACTTCCCCAATTTTTTAGTTTATGTTCCATATACTAACTGAAAAGTTGTGATATACTATATAAATCATTGATGTTACTGGGGTTGTCAAGTTGTTGGGTGTTGGGGATGTTTTTGGTGTTTGGTGGTCCATTTTTGCATTTTGAGTTTTAGGTAGTTGATTAGTCCGTTGATGGTTTTGTATTTCTTTTTGTGGGCTTTGGGTAGTGTTTGTCTGTAGTAGTTTTCTATATAGTTGGATGTTCGTGCTATTTTGGGATTGTGCATGAATTGTGTGAGTCTGTTGAGGTTGGGGAGTATATTTTTTGTTATGAATCTTTGTAATACACGTGGAATAT
>PLXT01000053.1 GCA_003151535.1 Methanobacterium sp. | reverse complement strand
ATTGGATATATGAAATCATCAAAGGTTCTTGTACTTCCATCAACAAGAGAAGGCTTTGGAATGGTTGTTATTGAAGCCAATGCATGTGGAATTCCTGTTGTTACAGTTGATCATCCTATGAATGCTGCTGTTGACCTTGTAGTCGACGGTGTAAATGGTTATAAAACACAATTAGAAACAAACGATATGGCAGATAAGACAATTAAATCCATTGAATCGCACAAGGAATTTAGAGATAAATGTATTGAGATGTCCCGTGGATATGATTGGAAAATTATTGTGGATTCCCTTGAAAAGGTTTACAGAAAAATTATTTAATACAATTTAAAATCCCTATAAAGAATTTATTTAACTAAAATAGTTACGATAATGTTTGGTTTTAATTATTATTGTCGGATTTATTATAAAAATATCCATAAAAAAATATGTAAACATAATCGAGTTCAATATAGTTGAATCTAATTTAATAGAATTATTTTACCAAACATGTTATAGAATATAATACTAAATAATTGTACCAATTAATTTTTGTTTTGTAGCTAGTATCAACATCAAATAAATACAGATAATCTATCCACATTTAATAAGTACCATCAAACAATAAAACATTATATATTGTTAATACGAATTTTTAACCAATAAATATCATTCAATATCTAAAAAAAATAAAGGATAATTATTATGAAGATCGTTCAAACACCCGTAAGGTTTTATCCCTTCACTGGTGGTGTGGAAAATTATGTCTACTACATGTCAAAGGAACTGGTTAAACTTGGCCATGATGTTAAGGTAATATGTGCCAACGAACCATCATCCATAAAAGAAGAAATAGTGAATGGTATTAATATTAAAAGGCTTCATTATATAACAAAAATTGCTAATACCAACATTACACCAGGATTTCCATTTGCACTGTCCAGTGAAGACTTTGATATAATACACACACATATTCCAACTCCATGGAGTGCTGACTGGAGTAATATCATATCAAAAATTAAAGGCAAACCATTAGTTGTAACCTATCACAACGATATAATAGGAACTGGAATTGCAAATCATATAGCTAATTTCTATAACTCAACAGCCCTTAAATCCCTGTTAAACAATGCAGATAGAATAGTTATAACCCAACCGAGCTACGTTGAATATAGTCTTTATCTTGAAAATTATGAGGATAAAATAGAGGTTATACCTAATGGTGTTGATGTTGAAAAATTTAAACCATTAAATCTACCAAAACAAAAAAATACATTATTTTTCCTTAGTCTTTTAGATGAATTTCATCGATATAAAGGCCTTGACTACCTCTTAAAAGCATTAAATGTAGTCAAAAATGTTATTCCTGATGTTAAATTAATTGTTGGTGGAAAAGGTTCTTTATTAGAATATTATCGTAAAATGGTTGTTGACAATGATCTTACAGATAATGTTGAATTTCATGGATTTATTCCAGAGGAGAAAATTGTTGAATACTACAATAGATACAGTATTTTTGTACTGCCCTCAATCTCATCCAAACAGGAAGGTTTTGGTATTGTTGTTTTAGAGGCTATGGCCTGTCAAACACCTGTAATTAGCACTGAAATAGTAGGTGTTGCTGATGATGTTAAAAAAAGTAAATCCGGAATAATAATCCCTCCAAAAGATGTTGTTAAACTTTCAGAGGCTATTATAAATATTTTAGAATGTAATAATCCTGATATTATGGGTATTAATGGAAGAAAACTTGTGAAAAATAAATATACTTGGTCTGGAATTGCTGAGAAGACTGAAAAACTATATAATAAATTAATATAAATATATCTACTAAACAAATGTGAATATTCTTTCTATTAACTAGAAATTAATAAATAATTAAAATTCTAGAACTTGAATAGTTATTCACAAATTTATAGCGTATTTTCAGATTAATCTTTTATACAAATTAAAAGTCAATAACAGTTACACTTATAAAAATAATAGATGAATACGGGAGAATTATTCAATGTTAAATATAATTAAAAGGTTTCAAGCCAAACAATGGTTTATTATTACAATTTTAATGTTATTAATAGCAGATCTCGTTATAATATTAAATTTAACACTTATAAGGGATATAATACCATTTTTATTCTTTACAATAGTACCTGGATTTTTGATCTTAACAATTTTACGACAGAATAAAATAGAATTTTTAATTAAATTTCTTTTATCAGTTGGTTTAAGTATATCAGTACTACTGGGAGTTGGACTTTTCCTCAACACCCTTTATCCGGTATTAATGAAGCCATTATCATTAACTCCCCTTTTAATATCATTAAACATATTAACAATACTCTTATCAATTTTTGCTTATATTCGAAATATTGATGATTTTAAAACTTCTCATATTTTTAACTATGAATTTAAACGGGGTGATAAATTATTATCTCCAATAATTTTCCCTATCTTGTTCCCGTTACTCGCTGTTCTTGGTACATATCTAATGAACACGTCCTTAAATAATATCTTAATATTAACCATGCTATTTCTGATACCAGCCTATGTGGTTGTAATAACATATCTAAAGGATAGAATACATCCAGTTACATATCCTATAGCTCTTTTCATGATAGGTTTGGGATTAATTCTAATGTATGCACTTACTTCGTACCATATAATCGGACGGGATGTTCATCAGGAATTTTATTTTTTCCAGTTTACACTTGCTAATTTCCATTGGGACATCAATAGTTATTACAACCCTTACAATGCCTGTTTAAGCATAACCATACTTCCCACTATTTATCAAGTAATAACAAACATGAACCCCGAATATGTGTTTAAACTTTTATTTGGAGTATTGGGAAGTGTTTTACCCTTAATGGTTTACACTGTTTCTAAAAAATATTTAAACCATAAATTCGCATTTCTTGCTTCTCTTCTCTTCGTGTTTCAAGTATTTTTCATCGATATTGTAGGAGCAGTAAGACAGGAAGTAGCAGTAATTTTCTTTTTCTTGGCTGTATTAGTTGTATTCGACTGTTTTGGTGAAACTAAATTTGAAAAATCAGGAGTTAAAAAATTTCTCTTCTTAATATTAGTATCTTCAATGGTTGTATCTCATTATTCTACATCATACGTTGCATTTGCATTACTTGTACCGATTTTACTTTTACCATTTTTAAAGAATTTATATGTAGAACGGAGGATTACAATAGTAAATTTTGAGGTTTTATTAATTTATTTATTTGTAATCATTTTATGGTTCATACTTTATGCTAAAGTACAATTTTTAGCAGGATCCGAAGCAATTCAATCTACAGTTGCTGCTACAGCATCAGCTACTGGTGCTGGAGGTGGTAGTATTGCTTTTGAAAGTTCAAGAGAAGGAACAGTGTTAAGTATATTAGGAATAGGTATAAGAAATCTTCCAAACTTAATAGCGGTACTTGTTAATGATCTGATCTTTGTTACCATTGGAATTGGTTTATTAACCCTACTTGTGAAATTTAGAAAAATTATAAAATATAAAACAGTCTTCATTTATGAGGGAATAACATCGTTGGACTCTAAACTATTGTTTGCAGGATTTTTATCACTGATCTTGTTAGCTTTGTTTATTATATTACCATCTGTATCGTTCTTTTATGGTTCTGACAGACTTTTCTTCCAGCTATTAATATTTACAGTTCCACTCTTCATAATTGGAACATTTAAGATTGCAGAACTTCTAAATAAAATAATTAAAAAACCAGATCTTAAAGTAGCTTTGATATTAGTGCTTCTAATTTCACTGTTTATATGCAACACCCATCTGCAATACGAATTCACGGGCATTCCATTTTCACCGGAATATGATAAAACTGGGATACCGCGTGGTGAATTATACATCTACGATAGTGAGATAGCAACTGCAAAATGGTTTGGAACTTATCGTGATGATGATATTAATATATATACAGATGCCATTGGTTTTGAACGTCTGTCAATGGGCGGTGTAAATACAAATGTGGTAGGAATAAACTTCAACAACAAAACAATTAATGGTTATTTGTATATGGGAGAAGCTAATGTTAAAGATGGTAAATTTTATGATAGCCTTGATAGTCAGGTAAAGGTTCAAAATTACACTTACTTCTTTAACAGTAAAAGTAGATTATTTGATGATGGAAATGGACAGATATACAGTTAAAATATTTAGTTATTAAAATTTTTGACTGTATATTTATTTTATATTTCATCTAATAATTTGTAAAATACATCTTTAAATAATTTTGATTGTGTTTCATTGTTGTATTTAGAACTTATCTCTTTACATTTTAGTGAAACATAATTTTTCCATTTTTTATTTTGATTACCTATTTGAAGTATCTTTTCTGCAATCATTTCAGGTTCATTATTTTTTAATATTAAACATTCGAGTCCAGATTCATTTAGTATATCTGATTCACCAACATTATTGGTAATAATAGGTATAAGTCCTGATGACATGGCTTCAAAAACAGTTACTGGACAAGAATCAAAGTCTGCTGGATGTACATACAGTGAACAATGTTTAAAGTATTTATTTAGATCTTCCTGGAAACCTTCTTTATGTAACCATGGATAATCAACATCAATTTTAGAAACACAAGACCCAACAAGGTATAGATTATATTCATAACCCCGGTCATTCAGTATTTTAACTGCATCCACCAGCAGATCAAACCTTTTACACATTTCATGATTGCCGATAAATAGCAGGTCATGACTCTCTAGGTCACAGTCTATTTCAAAACTGTTGTTAGAACCGTAAGGATAAACATGATATATGGGTTTGTTGTGATAGTGCTGTGATACTATCCGTTTATTTAATGGAGATATAGCAATAAATCCGTCTATATAGGATAAAAGCCTTTCAACAGTTTTTCTCTTGAGTAAATTCATTTTAGGAAGGTCATAAAGAAGTGTGTCCGCGTATAATAGGATAATTTTGGTTTCTGGATGTTTGATCTTTTTAAGGACTGCATGTGGTAGTCCTAGACCTCCTTCAACAAGTATAACATCGTAGCTTTTTCTATCAAAAACGGATTTAATTAGATTTTTAATTATTTCAGGTTGATTATCACCATATCGGTACCAATTTTTAGTCACTGTTCGTGCAAAGGCTCCGTGTACCTTATGGGGTCCCTGGTGTGTAAATAGAATACTTTTCATAAATATGTTTCCAAATAAATTGATTAAAATAATTTTTAGTTCGTATCAATTAAATCATGCATAGTATGAATTAATTATTTTCATTTAGTTTTGAGATAAATATTTTAAACATTCTACAATGATATGTTTAAACACTTAGATCGATTGAGTATTATGATAGTTAACAGTTAACTTATGGAATTTTTAATGTCTCTTGCAATTTTTTTAATTAACATTGAGGAATACCTATAGATCACTTGTAACATGTGTATGGGTAGATGCAGTTTATAATTTTTTTCATGCATTTTCATAAAATTAAGATTAGTTGTTATTTCCTTTGAAATACCCATGAATCTAACTTTACTCTTAGAAACACCGGCTTTGTGCCAAACAATTGAATCTAAGTTAGTAACCATATTAAAACCTTTTTTTTTCATTTCAATACACAGGTCTACATCCTCACATCCAAAGAAGAAATCGGAATTTAGAAGCTTCTTGGGAAGCATCATAGTTTTAATAAGCATTACGGCACCAGATATCCAGTCAACTTCCATTTTAGAATTGTTTATTACAGGATGATTTTCTTTTAAATCTATATCATGATATCCTGGATATCGTGATAGGTTAACGGTACCACCAACACTCCAAACCACATCATTTCTACCATTAAAATTATAAAAATATGTCTTTGAACCTATTGCAGCAATTTTATCGTTACTTTCTCCTGTTTTAACTAGTTCTGTTAAAAAGTGTTGTTCAACAACTGTGTCGTTGTTTAACAATAAAATATAATCTGGTTTTAATGTTTTTATAGAATATCGTATGCCTATGTTGTTACCCTCTGCAAATCCATAGTTTTCAGTATTTTTTATGAGTATTAATCTCTTATTAGGGGATAGGTCATTATATCCATTAAATTTTGTAGGATTTAACTCATTTTTGGTTTCATCTTCGTTGTATTCGAATATTTCTATTGGTTTGTTGTCGGATCGATAACTGTAATATTGAGATTCTGGTTTTATTGTTCCTTTACAGTAATCTATGATTCTTTGAATTGAATCATCCCTTGAATCGTTATCAACAAGTACAATATCATAGTTTGGATAATCAATTTGATATAATGATTCTAAACATTCTATTGTATCGTCCCAACCATTCCAATTGAGAATTATCACTGAAACTCTTGGGCAGTTGTTGTTCATTTAAACGCCTTTAAAAATATTTTTATAGTCTATTCTCCTTTTTGAGAAAGTAGTTTAGTTGATCTTTTATAATATCGTTTAAATTGTGCTCTATTTTAGCTCCAATCCTTTTGATTTTTGCGGTATCAGCAAATAATATTGGAACTTCTGCTGGTCTGAATCTGTCTGGAGAGAATTCTATTGGAACGATTCCTTTATCTGTATGAACTTTAATACCCTTATCTTCAAGTGCATATTCCAGTTTACCCTCTAGGATCTTCGTGTCAACAATTGTTTTATCAAATTTAACACCAAAGATGGGTGAATCATCCATTTCAGTTGGATTATCAATTATTTTTTGTCCATTAAATGTTTCTATTTTACTTATATTCCATCCTGCTTCTTTTAAACCCAATAATATATAACTTAAAACAGAATTTGTTCTCATGGAACCTTGGTTATAAACTTCTCCAGATTTACCAGTATCTGCAAGGGTCATGTAACCGTTTACCATATCTTTTACATGGGACCAGTCCCTGAATGCATTTAAATTTCCAATAGTTATCTTGTCAATCTCGCCAAATTTTAATTTCATAATTTGATTGGTTACAACCGATGTTACAAACATCAATCCTCTTCCAGCCCCTTCATGGTTAAAAGCCCTTGAAACTACTGTATCCAATCCATAAGAATGATAATAATTCTGCATTAGATGATCTCCATATACTTTTGAAACTGCATATGGGGACATGGGTCTTAATGGGTTGGTTTCAGCTATAGGAACTTCTGGAATTTCAACTGGTTCGGGGAATATAGTTCCATATTCCTTTTTAGCATGTTCATAATGCTTTTTAGAGGAAATTACAAGTCCATATTCTTCACTTGAACCTGCAAATATGATTTTTGTATTTGTATTTCTTATTCGGGCTGCATCTAATAAATTACCTGTACCTATACAGTTTATCATTTGGGTTTCTGTTGAATTTTCAAATGATCTCGGTACAAAAGATTGTGCAGCTAAATGGAATACATAATCGGGATCAGATATTTCTAAGGCAGTTGCTAGAGATGTTATATCTGTAATGTCACCTTCTATTGTTTTGACACTATTTTCTATTCCATGGTCGATAAGATTTTTTGCCTTGGTTCCATCTGCTCTTCTTCTGATTAATCCATAAACATTAGCATTTTGTTTTAATAATTCTTCTGCAAGGTATGATCCTGCAAATCCCCCTACCCCGGTGATTAAAATGTTTTTATTTTTCCAATTCATCTATGCATACCTCCATACAAATCCTTTTAAGATTTTTTTTATTATCTTTTTTTTAAATTGTTAAAATTAGTTGTAAACAAATATTAAAAATAAATTTTATTATTAATTTATTGGTAATATTTAATTTCTTACTTTATTATGGATATATTTTTTGAATTAACTCATTACTTAGAGATAACATGGTTTAAATGTTCTAGTAATCGATCTCCTGCATGATCAATTGTCCAATAATTTTCAATACTTTTAACAGCATTTTTACCCATATCATATCGTTTGTAATCATTAGAAAGCATCTTTGTGATTGCTTCTGCAAATATTTCTTCGTCTCTATCAATTAATAATCCAGTTTTTTTATGGATAACTGTTTCCCTAACTCCACCTTCTTTAACAGCAACAACAGGTGTTCCACACGCCATGGATTCGAGTGGTACAAGTCCAAATGGTTCTAAATATGGAGAATATACGACTATTTCGGCTTGGTTGTAAAGAACTGCCAATTCCTTGTCATTGATTAAATTTAAAATTTCCATCTCCACGTTTAGTTTAGCTGCATGTTTTTCAAGATAGACTTTCCATGGTGGATAACTAGAATTTGATACAACTATAAGTTTAGGTCGTAACTCTGGATCTATAAGAGCTAATGAATCAACAAGGAATCCATGACCTTTTTCAGGTGTGAATGTTCCCACCGACAATATAAAACTTTCTCTAGGAACATCTATTGGTTTAAACATTTCAATGTCCACTCCTAAATATGATACATGCGAATTAATTCCATACATACGGAGTATTGTTTCTCGTGAAAAGTATGAATTGGATAATGTATAATCCGAATACTCAGAATTGCTTTTATCTATATCTAACCCTCTTTTTACCACTATTTTACTTCCTACTCTCCTTAAAGCACCTATAATATTGTTTTTCTTTCTTGGAAATATTACTTCTGATATTGCATCGTTTCTTAAGGGCTGCTGGCAGTAGTATACATGTGGTTTTTTTAGGTATTTTAGTAAAAATGGGGCCATGGTGTACTGATCTTGTTCAGAGAAAACAACATCATAATTGCCATTGTTAATTACTTCAGCAATATTTTGTTCTGTTTTCTCGAGATCTCTGAGTGAAATCTTTTTCACTTGAGGTGGAATATATTTTATGGATGAGTAAATTGAATTTCCAAAGGTGTTGGAGACGGGAAATGTATACACATTTCTTACAACATCTTTAAGAGGTAAAAATTCCTCGTTTGCAGATGATGGTACAAAAACATCAACTTGATGATTATTCTTTGTTAAATAATCCACATAACCATATAAAGCTCTTTTTGCCCCTCCAGATGGTAAATTATGGAAAACCGCTATATTTAATCTTTCACTCATTATTTAAAGCCTCAATAATTTTATTATTCATATAAATATTGTATTTCTTTATTCTATATACATGGATGAATATCTTTATCTTTGTTATTGTGAATCAATTTTTTATATTAATAATTTGTTAAATATTGTACTTATCCCGTGATAAAAACATAGAAAGCGATTTATGGTCCTTTCAATCCATCATAAACACCTTTAATAAGACATTTACTTTTTTTAATATCCCTTCGATTTATCAAGTAGTCGAAATTTTCAAACCAGAAACGATACAGAAGAAAGTAAATTAGGAAGTAGATTTGATCTTTTTTTGGTGCAAATTCTTTAATGGTATATATCCTGTTTCTGTTTAGGTAGTATATCTTGAAATTATTATCGCTTGATGCACCATATTTATGCCATATTTTAGATTTATATGAGTAAACTGATTTAAATCCATATTTTAATCCTTTTAAACACCAGTCCACATCTTCCCAGTACATGAAAAATTCTTCATTCAATGTACCTATGAGATCTATAACCTGTCTCTTACACAGTAAACAGGCTCCTCCAACATAGTCAATTTCAACATCAGTATCATAATGACCATCATCTAATTTATTTGAAGCTGGTTCATTTACAATACCATGTTTAAAATCTACTTTACCTCCTCCTGCTGACTGTAACAAATTTTCATTGTTGTAGAAATATGTTTTGGCACCTACAAAACCTATTTTATCACTACTTTCACCTGTTAAAACGAGTTCCAACAAGAAATCAGGATCAACAACTGTATCGTTATTGAGTAAAAGTATATAGTCGGGATTTAAAATATTTAATGCATAATCTATTCCTATGTTATTTCCCTTAGCAAACCCGTAGTTTTCATGGTTTTTGATTAAGTTCAAAATTTTATCAGAAGCATCTTCCACTTTAAGGGAGTATTCATGGAGTGTAATAGTGTTTGCTTCTTCGTCTGTAAATTCTACAATTTTTATGGGTTTGTTTTGTTTTTTAAATTTCATATATTTGGATTCTATCTCCCTTTGACTGTCAATGTAATTTTTTATTTCCGGGATAGAATTATCTGTGGAGTTGTTATCCACCAATATAACATCGTAGTTAGGATAGTTAATCTGGTAGAGTGACTCGAGACACTCCAATGTATCACTCCATCCATTCCAGTTTAAAATAATCACTGAAACCTTGGGATGTGTACTATTTTTTAGCATATTATCAATTTACTATTTTAAAATTTGTTCAAGATTTAAAATAATTATTAAAGTTAAATTCAAACCAATAATAATAATTTTTTTTAGTTTTTATTTTCAGTTATACTGAAAGCTTTTTCAAAAACATCTACAACCCTATCCCATGTAAAATTCTTGGCTGTTTCAATTCCTTTTTGTTTCATCTTTTCAGTGAGATCAGGGTTATTATACAGCTTAATTATGCATTCTGCTATAACAGATGGTTGTTTTGGAGGCACTAAAATGGAATTTTCTCCATCAACAACATAGTCTCTAACTCCTCTGCAGTCTGTGGTAATAACGGGAGTTCCACATGCCATTGCTTCGAGTGGTGGAAGACCATAACCTTCGATATGTGAAGCAAAAACAAATAAATCGCTTGAACTGTACAGTTCTGCTAGTTTATCATCATTTGGACTTTCATAGAAAATATAATCAAGGTTAATATCTATTTTTTCTTTTAAACCATTAAAGGTGTCTTTACTGCATACTATAATAACTTTTATCCCATCTATCTTATCTGCCAATATGTTAAATGCATTAATTAAATCTGAATCTCCTTTATAATCAAATCCCCTGAAAATGCCCATAACCTTGTATCCTTCAATATTATTACGCATGTTTGGTCGGGGATAGAAAACATCGTGTTCAATTCCAACACCAGCAACCAGTGCATCTTTATTATAGTTTTCTTTAATC
This sequence comes from Methanobacterium sp., assembly GCA_003151535.1. Lineage (GTDB taxonomy): Archaea > Methanobacteriota > Methanobacteria > Methanobacteriales > Methanobacteriaceae > Methanobacterium_B. Next base: position 41,849 of record PLXT01000053.1, on the reverse strand, counting down.
CACTCTTTAAGCCATGAAGAGATTGTTATAATATTCAATGGTAAGTAAAGACTTTCTTTGAAAAGCTGGTGATAATAATGGCCATGTTTTTCTGCCAGTTCATCAAAATCCATGAAGAAGTAGAATTGTTTACCTTTACCGCTTCTGTATACTGCGAATGAAGTTAAAAACCATGTAGCAATATTTATATCACAGTCAGGAATAGCTTCTGTTAATGGTTTTATAAGATCCGCTTCAAATCCCATTTTCATCTGATATAAAACAGGGCTTATACTGGAGTACCTCAATGATTCACGTGATTTTATTTGTTTTAGTGGATTTAAAATCTTTATAAAATTGGGTTTTTCAACATAATTTACATTTGCTTTAAGAGGAAACCATGTATGATCTCCTTCAAGGGCAGTTATGGTAACATTGTGTCCTCTTTTGGATAGACCGTTTGCCACTTCAAATATTGCCCTGACACCGCCTGTCATGTATGTAGAATATAGTGTGAAATTTATCTTCATTGTAATCGTCCGTAAGTTTTATCTAAATTTACAAAACTCTTTTTATATTTTTAATTATAACAATTTCGATTTATTTATTCTCTATAAATATTTTATAGACAATAAAAATTTAATATATTTTTTTACTGTATTATTATTTAAAACTACAAAATATTTTAAGTAATAATTCCTACTATAATGGCTTTAACATAAATATAAAATCCTTTCATATCTCTTTTATTCATTAAAAGATTTTTACTTTCATGTAAAAATTGTACTCTTAGAAAGTTTGCTAAAAATTTGTAAAACTTCATTCCTTTCCTATTTTTTTTCATGAAATAAATCCTGTTTCTATTGAAGTAATATTCCTGAAAGTAGCTTTTACTAGAAGCTCCCACTTTATGCCATATTCTAGATTTATAAGAATAAATAGATTTGTAACCAAATTCGTTTCCTCTAAAACCCCAATCTGCGTCTTCCCAGTACATAAAATATTTAGTGTCCATTAAACCTATCTTCTCTAACATATCCCTTTTACAAAGAACACATGAACCGCCAATATAATCCAATTCCATGTTTTTATCATAGCTACCGTCATCGATCTGATTTAAACCTATTTCTAAGGTAATAATATGTTTGAAACTAACATTTGCCCCACCAGCAACCTGTATAGTATTATTTTTATTGTAAAAATAGGTTTTTGCACCTACGAAACCTATGTGCTCATCACTTTCAGCAGTTTTTACTAGTTCTATTAGGAATTCCTGATCTTGAACTGTGTCGTTGTTCAATAAAAGTATGTAATCGGGGTTTAAAAAATTATTAGCATATTTTATAGCTATATTGTTTCCACCTGCAAAGCCATGGTTTCTTTCAGTTTTTATTATTATGAGATTATTGACACTGGGTGATCCATCTCCATCATTCTTGGAAATATTTGGTTTGATATCCCCATCTTTTTCCAAATATTCTATTATCTTAATTGGTTTGTTCTCTGCCTGATACTGGAAAAATTGTGATTCCACAGTTATCTGACCGCTGCAATACTCTTTTATTTTCTCTAGAGAATCATCCTCGGAATTGTTGTCAACCAGTACAACATCATAGTTGGGGTAATTGTTTTGGTATAATGATTCAAGACACTCCAGAGTGTCAGCCCCACCATTCCAGTTTAAAATAATAACTGAAACCCTAGGATATATACTATTTTTTAACATATTAATCAATTATTATTTTGAAAATTTATATAGTGATTTAAAATAATTCTTTAAGATTTTTCGTTGCACATTCAAAGGTATGAATGTAAACCAATCCCCCATAGTAGTAATAACAACTTTGAATTTTCTATGTTTCTTTAAAAGTTTTTTCAATGTAATATAATATTCATCCGAAAATGAAAATCCGCTTGATCGGTGATAGAGTGTTAATGGAATTACATATACATCATATCCATTCGTTTTTGCAACTAAACTATAATCTACAGTATAAAGATGCCAATTATCACATACTTCCTCGTCAAATTTAATTTTTTTAAATATTTGCTTGGGTATTACTACTAAACATTCATCTAAAGTCATTACTTTTGTGGGTATTTTGATTTGAGTTCCTGCAGTTTTTAGAGGAATTCCATCAGAAATATTTGTGAGTGTCTCTGTAACGTCCATTGATCTACCTGCAACTCCTGCGATGGCAAAATTCTTCAAAGAATTTAAAATAGACTCACAGTTTTCTAACCATTCATAAGAAAGTAAATCAATGTCCTGATGGACAAACATTAGATATTTGCCCCTTGCTTTATCCCCACCTTTGTTTAAAGCTGCAGCAGCTGATTTAAATTTTGTCTTGGTATTATCTATCAAAATCAGTTCAAATTCTACGGACTGATTTTTTAAAGATTTGAGTAGAAATTTATCTAAAATCTCCTTATTATTGTAAACACACACTATTGAAATCATTGCATACCTCGATTACATATAACTTAAAAATCTCTATAACCTATTTTGATTTTTTTATAAGTCTTTTTGGTTTATTTATTTATTCGATTTAAATTGTTGAAACAATATCTTTATTTTATTATTAATGATATTCGTTATTAGAAGTTATTGGGAATTATTTAATAAATTGGAAACGTCTTCGTGTTTAACTGCTTAAGGATAATTATCTGTTTTTTGATATTAATGTTGGTAACGAGTTGAAAATATTATAAAGAAAGAATATTTAGGGGTCTTAGATTTTTTAGGTTTCTGAAAGCTTTTGGAGTGCTGTTTTGGTGGTATAGCCTAATAATTAGTGAATCTAAAAAAAAAATGTTAATAATCGGACATTCTTTTGCCGAAACTTAACAAATTTCTATTGTTATTAAATTTATTCCTCTAAACTATATACCCATTTAATTATTGTTTAAAATTTTTTTTACTAAATATATATCCTCTCCATCTATCCCCCTAACCATATAAAAGCTTAAAAAATAGATAAAAATACTTGCAATCACTAGAATAAACAAATTTAAACCATTAAAATACCAAATAAATGCACTCATAATGAACGTGGCTATTAAAACTTTGGATAAGTCATTTATCACAACTTTTGAATCAATTCCATTACCCAGTTTATAACTAGCATATATTATATATCCTACGAGAAGGATTTCCGTTAAAAGTGTCGCAATACTTGCACCGATGTAGCTATATTTAGGTATTAAAATAAAGTTTATTACTATATTGAATATTACACAAATTCCTGATATTTTAGTTATGATCATCTGTTTATTTGTTGATACTAAAAGTTGTACGAATGAAGCACCAGCAAAAGTTAATACAATAGTCCATATTAATATTTGCAGCACAAGTATGGATTGTATGAATCCTTGCCCAAATATTAATAGGATAATTTTGTCTGCTAAAATGGTTATTCCGGCTCCTATTGGAATTCCAAGCATGATCATGTATTTGAAATACCTTTCATGTACCAGTTTTAGAGAGTCTTTTGAAGTTGTGTAGAACTTTGACATCACTGGAAAAATCGCTAAATTCACAGCATTGGGAATAAACAACATTATGAGCATTATCCTATATGCAACACTATAAAACCCTACAGCTTCAGTTCCCTGAAAGATTGAGAGCATTATTGAATCAATATAGGTATATAACATTCCACTGAGGCTAGTTATCCCAAATGGCCAAGCTTCTTTTAGTGTTGACTTCCAGAAATTCAGATCAATTTCAAATTTGGGTAATGAAAAGGTTCTTAAATATATGATAAAAATGTAAATAAAAGCTAATGTATTGGATATTAGATAAATGGCTGCAAAAAAATATAGGTCCAATTTATAATATATACCAACAAAAGTACCAATAAACATTACAATACTTATCAGAATGTTGTTTATTGATAAATGGATCATGTTCTCACTGGCTTGGAAAATAGCTGATAGAAATGAAGTGAAAGTTGCTACCATTATTGAAAATGTAATAATATATATGACAGTTTTAATAACAGGAGAGTATCCCAATATGGTTACTGTTAATATAGTCAATACCAATGTTGAAATAGTTAATAGAACTTTCATTAATACAATATTTGTGATATATTTATCTGTTACAGATTTATCTCGGGCAATTTCCCTCACTATCAGTGTGCCCAAACCTAGATCTGTGAAAATTATGAAAATACCCGTTATTGATAGAGCGAGGGACAGAATACCAAAGTTTACAACACCCAAATATCTCACTGTGTATATTGTAATAAAAAAACCCAGAATATAAGTAACAATTTGGGCTATTAACATTAATGTTGTATTTTTGGCTATTCTACGTGCTATGCTCATGAATTTACTTTCCTTATTTAATTATTCTGATTTTTTAAGCATTTAAATTTTAATGATTCTTGATAATTAACTAAATAAATACTATGCTTCCTACGATTATAAATGAAAAATAATGGATAATGAAAAATATAATATTAAATAATTAACCTTTTTTGATGTTTCAAAGCTGAATAACTAAATTTAAGATTTTAATTTACTGCTAAACCATTCCACTGTTTCGGCCAATTCTTCTTTAAACTCATTTTTAGGTGTATATCCAATGGATTTTGCCTTTGATATGTCTGCAACGGAGTGTTTAATTTCTCCTGTTCGTTCATTTTCATATATGGGACTGATATCTTTTCCCATAATATCTTTAATCATTTCAAAGAGCTGGTTAATACTTGTACTTTTACCAAGGCCAATGTTATAGGAGCCTGTTTTATTTGATTTTGCTGCCAATATATTGGCTTCAACTACTTGTTTAACACTTACAAAATCCCTTGTTTGTTTTCCATCTCCATATATTAAAGGACTTTCATTTTTTAAGAGTTTATCTATGAAAATTGGTATAACTGCAGCATATTGTGATTTCGGGTCCTGTTTAGGTCCAAATACATTGAAATATCTTAAGGCAATAGTTGAAAGTTCGTATATTTCTGAATATACTCTACAGTATAGTTCTCCTGTGGCTTTTGTAACTGCATAGGGAGATAGTGGATTTATGGGACTTTTTTCATTGATAGGAACAGTTTCGGTCTCACCGTAAACAGCCGACGATGAGGATAATATTAATTTTTTAACTTCACAATTTTTTGCAGCTTCAAGTACTTTTAGGGTACCGGTAATATTGACTTCGTTTGATTTAATAGGGTCATTAACACTTAGAGGTACACTGGTCACGGCTGCCATATGAAATACGTAGTCTACGTCTTCAAATATCAGTTCTAAATTAGCTTGTGTAATGTCGCTGAAGTCTGTGTCTATTTTTGTAAAATCCAGATCTTCTATGTTTTTAATGTTACCCGATGCTTGATTATCAATAATAACAACATCGTTATTTTCATTGAGTTTACCGATTAAGTGGGAGCCTATAAATCCAAGACCACCTGTAACTGCTACCTTTTTATTTTTCATATACACCCTCGAATCATTTTATGATATTGTTTTAATTTAAATTATTAAACCACATTTAAGTGTAGGAATACTGAACGATAAACAGTACCATTATTTGGCAGTTTATACAGGTTGAATGTTAGTGTTTGGTTATTTCCAGTTTTTGTAGGTGTAAATGAGAAGTTTATATTTTTTGTTTCGTTATTTTCCAGTGTATAATTTTGATTGGAAAGAGCTGCACCGTTTAATGTTGCAATTAGGTTGTAACTGGTTGTTGAATCTTCATGGTTAACTATTCCTATTGTAACATTTCCAGCTTCGTTTAGGCTTATGTTGGTTGGATAGTCACCGGCTTGGTTATTTGCACCGAGAATATATAGTTCGGTGAATCTTTCATTAGGACTAGGATTAACTATTATATACACAGTTGCCACAACAGCAACCACTAGTAAAACAGTTATAATTAATGATACTTTTTTATCAAAATTCATTCTGGGCACCTTAAATTTATATTATATTATTAGCTTTTTTTTGGATGTATAATTGTATTAGTTATAAATTATGTTTAATTGTCCCTTTTTTTTATATTCGTATTCCAATGGATATATATATAAATTATTGTTGTAAAATCTGTTATTTAGAATATATTTTAGCCTAGAGTTATATTTATAAGATTATACATTATTATGTGTTATAGAACAATAATTTTATATTTCATAAATATTTATTCTTGTATTATCAAAAAAAGGATTTAACAATGTTACTGAACAATCCCCTTCAAATGAATGACTGGAAATTTAGTTGGTTCATTAAATTAGTTATTGTTATACAGATTTTAATGCTAGTTGTGATGGGATTAGATCTTAAAAACTTTACAATTCCTATTATAAGTCCGTTAATAGTAATTTTTTATCTCACATTCATTCCAGGATATCTTATACTGAGAATACTCAAAATACATGAAATGGGTAGTGTCACATCGTTACTGTACGCAGTAGGTTTGAGCATACTGAGTGTGATGTTACTAGGTTTTTTAGCCAACACATTACTCCCCATTATAGGAATTTCCAATCCCATAACATTCATTCCACTAGCAGTTATTGTAAATGTTTATGTTATAATACTGGCTATTCTAAGTTACTTTAGAGATAAAGATTTTAGTAGTCCTAGTTTTATTGACACAAACGTTATACTTTCACCTGTTTTTTTATTTCTTTGTTTAATACCATTTATGGCAATTTTTGGTTCATATGCAATGAATTTATCCCATAACAATATAATTACAATGATTCTACTGGCTTTAATTGCCCTAATATTTGTACTGGTTGTTTTTGATAGGATACCAAAAAAATTATACTTATTTACGGTTTGGATTATCTCTATATCATTAATATATATGAGTTCGTTAATTTCCCCGTACGTTTGGGGGTGGGATATACAAAACGAATATTATCTTGCTAATTTAGTTTTAACCTATTCGCACTGGAATTATATGCTGCCCGATGCTTACAATTCAATGTTAAGTATTGTTATGTTGGGTCCTGTTTACTCAATTTTAACATATATAAATTTAGACTATGTTTTAAAGATCATAATACCATTCATATTTTCACTGCTACCACTTGGATTGTACAAGATATTTAAAATCCAGACACAAGATTCTAAAATATCATTTATGGCTGTTTTCCTTTTTATTTCATTTAATACATATTATATCGAGTTATTATCCCTTACAAGGGAGATGACAGCGGAGCTTTTCCTGATTGTTATATTACTTTTATTTTTTGAAAGAAAATTTAAACCCAATTTAATACTACTTATGATCCTTTTCAGCATGGGTCTGGTATTTTCACACTACTCAACTGCTTACTTTTTCATAGCAGCCCTTATAGTGGTTACATTGATTCTTGGATTTTTTAATCTAACCAACTTCAATGTATCTTGGAAAAAAATAGACTTTAAAGGAGATAGAATACTCCTGTATTTATTACCTTTAATAACAATATTTACGGCCTTATTTTCCTATTTATGGTATAGTAGTACTTCACAGGGGCTGGCAATTAATTCAATTATTGATGTGACCATCTACATATATCAAGCCTTCTACGATGCACTAAATTTAACCATACAAAGTGTTGGATTAGTTCCAGGCCCTGTTATTTACATAGTAATAGCTGCTCTAATAATAATATTCATTTTAATTATATTTTATCTGGCCAGAATTTCTTTAAAGAGATTAGTTAATGTCGAACATCGTCTTGCTGGTACACTAGAAAACATGGTTAAGAAATATCTTAACTACAAGATCATCTCCATAATCAGCATTGTTGTTCTATTGGTATTGTTAATCTTTTTAGGTGGCTATAAGACATGGGTAGTCAGCGTTTTGAGATATTTTAACTTTTTAGTGGTGTATTTAAGTATTATGGGTTTGATACTGGTCTTCTTTAAAGTCTACCAAAAAAGATTCCAGAATACCTTTTTGGCCTTTGCTGTTTTTGGTATTCTCATGTTAATGGGAGGATATCTTGTTCCTTCATTTGAAAGTGCATTTAACATATCCCGAATATACGAATTATCTTTCCTGTTTTTATCACCATTATGTGTTATTGGTGGAATGAAGGTATTTGGCTCCATTTATCAACTATTATCGCGTAAAAAAATTAGTGGAGAAGGTGCCTTAAAGATATTTTCTGTTTTCCTTCTGGTTTTTATGTTGTTTAACACTGGTTTTATAAGTGTACTGGCTGGTCAGTCCATTCCTATGCATCTATCTAACCAGGACAGATTATCCGACTATTATCCATTATTTGATTATGAGGAATTCACCGGAGCTGAGTGGTTAACAGAGAATAATGTAAGCTCGAACATATATGCTGATGTCTATGGTAAATTCATTTTTTACAGGTTCACACCCAATATCAATAATATATCAGCAAACAATGGAATATCAGAATTTACCAATTATACTAATCCCAACACCTATATGTACCTGAGAAAATTGAATACTGAAAATGGTTTCTTGGTGGGATTCACTAGTAGAAGTGATCGTAACAGAATATATGCAGATCTAAGCAGCACCGCAAACACCAAAAACAGGATATTTGATGATGGTGATTCAGAGGTTTATTACAGTTAAAAATTTTATAATAAGATAATTAAAAATTTCAGGGCATTAATAAACTGTATAGTTCCACATAAAATTGATTATCACATGCATAACAAATATTTAAGAATAATATCTACATTTATTTCTTAAATTTAATTTTTAATAGTTCAAAAAGATTGAAAATTCATAAAAAGTGTTAAATTCATATATATTCTTTAATTAATTATTGAAATAGAAAACATTTATATATCGCGTAAGCAGATGTTTTATCATGTTTATTCATGCATTTGCACCGATTACCATCCTAAGTTATATACTGGCAGTTATAGCTGCCATGGTTGTGGGACTGGTTTTAAGAATTCCAATTCTACCAGAAAGACCTATGAGATATTCATGGACCATCAGCATCATATTCCCTACATCTGTACTGGCCTTAGGGTTTACAGCAATGCTATTTAAACTTGGATACACCGGAATCCCCATTGCAATAATAGTGGGAATACTAACAGCTGTTTTTGCCAAGTACTTCCTTGAAAGACTGCTGCCAAAACCTCAAACGGAGGAATCTGCATGAACGAAATCATTGCAATTATAATAGCCGCTGTACTCTGCTGGTTAAACTTCGTTTTAATAGACACTTGGATGGGACTTCCAGAAGCACCCGGTGTTAAGGGTGCAGAGGTTATTGGAAGAGCCGTTAAAAAACGCGGCGGAGACCTTGCAGGAGGATTATTCCAGGGAAATATTGTATGTTCACCTGATGCATCGGCTGGAACACTACTTGCATCTGCTGCATGTTACACCATCGGAACACCTGAAGGTGGTTTAGTAGCTGCTGTTCTTGTATATGCTGGTAACAGACTATGCGCAGACCCAGGATATGCAGGTACAACCGGAGCACTCACAATTACATGTATAATATATGCTGCATCCTATATTGGAATAGGCCCAGCAGAGTTTATTGTTGGAATGGTACTGGCCATAGTCACAATACAGGGAATTGACCATCCCCTCGCATCTAAGTTACTCGGAAAAATTGCCGATAAAATGGGTAGGCACACCAAATTAACCTAAATGGAGATTAATCATAATGGCATTTCAAGATCATCAAGACAATATTAATAATAAAATAACGGGTCGATAATCATGTTAACCATGTTAATACAGATATTAGGTATTATCGTACTTTTAATGGCATTAAGAACTCTCTTTGCCCGAGACAGATCCGAAAGGATGCTTTACCTCAATGCAATGAGTTTTGGAATAGCTGGAATGATAGCTTTATATATCCAGACACCATTTGGAGCAATTGTAGCCATCACATACTTTGTGGCATCAACCATAAGCTCGAATGCAATCGCCTACTCCATTGGACGGGTTAAAAATGAAATAATCTTGGATGAATAGATATTAAATATGAATTTATTTAATTAAAAAATTAGGATTATAAAATGGTGGAATAAATGTATCCCTTTTTAGACCTTGTAACTTTGACAAATGTATCGGTAGGTGTGCTCTTCATTGGCGCTGCAGGTATTATTATGCTCAAAACACCTATGGATAAAGTTATCATGTTTGCACTTCTCCAGGGCGGTTTTATTGGAATAATAGTATCTGCTAAATATCTTGATGTTGCTATGGCAGCAGCCATATTCGATCCCATATCAACGATCATAATGTTAATTGCCATAACCAAGCTTGATGAAATACGAAAGAATAAAATAAAATCTCAGGAGGAAGAATTCTTTGCTTGAAGTATATATATGGTTCTACACTGGCTGTACACTTGTTATAGTTGGTAGTTTAGCAACTGTGATAGGTCCAGGGGTTAAGGATCCTTTGGTCAGAACTTTAAACACAGAAATTCCTGCAGTAGGTCTTTCACTCATATTTTTAACTTATAACAGCACGATAGCACTTTTAACATTTATAGCCGCCACATCCATAATTACCCTTATACTTTTAAGAACTATTGTACGACTAGAAGAAATGGGGGCAGAACTTTGAAGAGTATTGGAAGAATTTGGAATTCACTGGCAAATCCGGATAGGATTCCTAGATTGTATGCATTGGTACTTGGAATCGTGCTCATAGCTGGATTTTTAATACCAATAGGACTAAACGATCATCAACTTTATCCCAGACCAGAACCTCAACTTCAAATTAATGCCCAGGATCCACTCGCACCCTACGACAGGGGAGGAGTAACCTTTGAACAGAGGGGAATAGTCAAAGCACAATACCCACAATATCTACCAGCTATAGGAGAAATAACAGCATACTTGTCACCTATAGCAATGGGTGTTTCAGGCACAACACTCTATTATGGTACATCTATCTACTCATCGCCTGGAGGGCTCATAGATGAAATTCTCTATTATACAAGGGGATTCGATACAGTATTAGAATCAAGCATACTAATGATGGCATTTGTAATTGCCTCGTTTATTGCATTAAACTTCACAATGAGGAGGGATGACTGAGTTGATACTCGTACCCGACGTTGTTTCCCCTGTGGTTGTTGCCATATATTCTCCAGCTGTTTTTGTAGGAATAATTGTTGCACTCATTGGACTATTTGGAATATCCATCGAGAAAAATGATCTACAAGTACTGATACTCACTGACATAGTTGGAGTTGCCATGCTCATAATTGTAGCTGCAGTTGGAACCGACCTTGCAGAGTCTCTTGTACTACCGGGTTTGGTTGTTGAATTGGCAGAGATTCTAGCTATATGTGAAATACTTATGAGTCGTGAGATGCGAAAAACCGGTAAATCAGTTGCATTAATACCAACACCACTAAATTTTGATATGGAAGTTCTACAGACTGCACCTGTGTTTATAGCCGTGATACTGGTAATATATGGTGCATTCCTATCAGGATTTACTGGAGGCGCAATTGCTGGAGGCGGAATACTCTTCTATGTTATGTCACTAACTGTTAGAGGAGTACCATCGGATCTTTGGGAAGGTATTGCTGGAGCATCGGGTATTGCATGGTGTTTATGGATAACAGGATTTTTGGTACTGTTTGTATTCCCAAGTTACTGGTTGTTAGGACTTATGCTAGCTGCATTTGGAGTATTTATTAAGGTTGCATTTAAAGCCGGCCTAATAGGTGTTATGAACAGAGAAGAATTTAGAAAGGAGTAATTACATGGTTGTATCAATATTAGGCTCACAAATAATCGGAATCATACCCCTTGGAGACATTGTATTCTACATGACATCCTTCAATCTTTTCATGTTCGCAGCAGCACTTGCATTTACATTTATCATAGCCATAAGCAAGACAGAAACACAAGTGGAAGCAGAATTCGGTTCACTTGGAGACAGAGAGATAAAGGTTGCCAAGAAAGAGTTCAAGTTCAGACGTTTCCTTGCAATTATATGTGGACTTGCAACAGCTGGTGCAATGGTAACAGGTGATATTTTCGATTTCACACTTTTTGTATGTTTAATTGGAATAGTGAACATCGGTATTGTTGGTGCTGTTAAGCAGATAGATGTGTTAGATTCAGCATTCCAATACGGATTAATTGCTATGATAGCATCAACACCATTATTTGTAGGTGCATCATTAATATTAGCAGCAACTGGAACTATAAGCATACTAGCAATTAACAGCTTGACTTATACTACGCCTATGATGCTTTTTGGTTCAATATTATTGTTTCTAGGTGTTGCAGGAGAAACAGGAGTTGCTCCTTTCTTTGCAACTAAAGCAGAAATGTTCAGGACACCAGGTTCTCCATTCTTACTTATAATCCACCTGAGCTCACTTCTTGTGATAGTAAGAGTTATAGAAATACTTCTCATAATCAATAAACCATTTTAAGGTGAAAAAATAATGGATAAACTCAAAATAATCAGCTGGGTACTTTTTATTGTTTCAGTAGGATCGATACTGTACGCACTGATCTTCAATCCAGCAAGCTGGATAGTATATGCAATTGCATTGGTAGCCATACCAGTATCTGTACTTTCATTTGGATTTATTGGAATGGCCAAAGGTAATAAGGAAGAGGAAGAAGGAAAAAGAAGGGAACCATTTATTGGTTACTAAAATTTTAATATGATCTCATTTACAAGGATTGATAACATGAATTCCAATATAGTTACACTAAAGTTCAATCAAGATATTCAGCACAAATATCCGGTGATCAGATGAATTTAATGTTAAACATCTTATTAAACGTTATTATTGCATTTTTAATAGGAACTATCTTAATTGGACTTCAAAGAAAGATAATGGCCAGAATACAAGGCCGACCAGGACCTCCAATTATCCAACACCTTTTGCATACACTCAAATTCTTTATAAAAGAATCAGCATTTCCAAAAACGGCTGCAATGCCATTTTACGTTGCAATAACAGCAATGCTATTTGTTATCTGGGTCGCAGCAGTAATTGATGGACCAGTTACAGAAGGGTCTCTACTGTTAATATTTGCAATATACACCATACAAAAAATTGGTGAACACAATGCAGGTTCCTCATCTGGATCACCCTACGGTAAAATGAGCTGCGTGCGGGCTGTTTACTCAGCTGCTGCAGAAGTTCCACTATTTGCAGTCTTGATAATTATCTACCTTAAAGCCGGTACAATGAACATATCCAGTATAATAAACTACCAGTCCATACACGGACCATTACTATTTACAATACCACTTGCAGCTATAATGTTCTTTGTTTTAATACTTTCAAAATCACAATACTCCCCATTTGCAATTACCAAGGGAAAAGACATAGTATCCGGATATGAAACTGAACATTTCGGACTCTTAAGAGGATATCTTATGATATCCGAGTCCATTGCATGGTATATGCTCCTATGGGTATTTTTAACAGTGTTCATAGGCCCTTTAAGTTTACCAGCATATTTAATTGGCATGGTTGTTTTAAGTACTATAGTGGCATTTATAAATGCTGTCACACCTATCCTGAATCCAAACCATTCTGTTATGATGCAGGTGAGCTTGGCATTCATAGGTATAGCCGGTTCAATTGTGCTTCTCATGATATGAATTGTAACTATAAATTTTATAAATAAAGAGGATTAAAAAATGGAAAAACAAGAAAAAGATATATTGTTCCTAATGGCTCTTGCAGTATTCGGTGCCGTGCTAGCAAGTGGATTGGCAGCTTTTCTACAAAGGATAGTAGTAATACCACTGACAATTGCTGTTTTTCTCATCATGATCCTAACATTTTTCCAATACAAACATAAATTTGTGCACTTAGCAGAAAATGCTGAGAAATGGGCCATGATAATCGTATTAATAGGGATAATACTCACATTAATACATCTCTACAGGCCGGCATAATAATGGTGATTTAATGAACGATGCAACTTATTTAATATACATAATTTCATTTGTATTAGGATCCATAGTGGGTCTTGTACTGAGTTACAGAAAGTACACTGCACCATATGTAACCAAAAATATAGATATAATAGCACTAATCGTGTCCATAATAGGATGGATGCTGGTTATAAACAGCCACTTAATCACATTTATACCAATATATTTAAGCATTACTATAGGAATTTTCCTAGTGGCATTGGTCCTTGGAATGAGACCTGGATACGGTAGATATGAGACAGTTATTGGATTTATTCTTGCAGCAGTTGTTTGGATTGGGACGGTGTTGGTATGAGTATATACAAACCAAATACAGAAATTGAAAATGGAGAACTTCTCATAACCATGAAAAAAAGGATACTTCACAGTTACAAATGGCGTGAAGATGTTATAATACCATTTGCAAAGGAACTGGAAATATCAACAGATGAACTCGAAGAAATACTCATGAAACGTTTGGATATGTCGAGTCTTGAGGCTATAAATCCAAGGTTTGAGTCATCCCAACTTAGATGTATTAAAGAAAGAATACATGCAGATTTAAGACTTTGCTGGCTTTGTGACGTTATGAATATCATAACCAAAGAAAAATCAACCATAATTAAGAATAAAATAGCATACGAAGTACTTAATGAAAATAAACCTTACGATAAAGCCATAGAAGAAGGCAGAAAGAATTTACTTGAAGAAATAATGAAGTAAGAGGTAAAGAAATGTTAGATGGTCTTAAAGACATTATAAGGAAGAGTTCCATACACGTCTGCCTTGTAAACACAGGAGGTTGTAATGGCTGTGATATCGAAATAGTAGCATTATTGTCACCACGCTATGACCTTGAACAGTATGGTATTTATGTTCATAACAACCCAAGGGAGGCAGACGTTATCCTGGTTACAGGTGCAATTGCAGAACAATGGAGGGATAAACTGCAAAGAATATATGCCAAAACTCCTGAACCTAAGATAGTAGTTGCCATAGGCAACTGCCCACTCACAGGTGATGTTTTTAACCAGGAAGGAGGCAATGTTCATGCTCCAGCTTCCGACTTCATACCTGTGGATGCTGAAGTTTCAGGATGTCCACCACGTCCATCTGAGATATTAGAAGCAATATTAACTGTTGCACCAGGTGCAATAGCAGCAAGAGGGAGGCAAAAATTATGATACTTCCTATAGGACCTGTACATCCCGGTTTAAAGGAACCATTACGTTTAAAACTTAAAACTCGTGGGGAAAAAGTTTTAAGTGCAGAAATTGATTATGGTTATATTCACAGAGGTATTGAAAGGGTTATGGAAGGTAAAACGTGGCAGAAAGGAATATTTCTCGCTGAAAGGGTCTGCGGTATTTGCTCCTACATACACACCCAGACCTTTGCAGAGGTATTTGAAAAAATTGCCGGCGAAACAGTCACACTCCGTGCACAGTATCTTCGTGTATTAACCAACGAACTCGACAGGATACAGAGTCATTTACTCGCCAATTCAACCTATTTTAAAGCAATGGAACATGAAACACTATTCATGTACATGTTAGGTTTAAGAGAACCTGTTATGGATGCAATAGAATTATTAACCGGTAACAGAGTAAACATGGGTTGGAATGTTGTTGGTGGAGTTAAAATGGATATCAAACAGGTCCACATGGATTCTATAATGCTGATAATGGACAAATTCGAATCAGAATATGGGAGATACGTGGAGATGTTTGAATCAGGACCATTGGTGGGTTTAAGATCGCACGATGTGGGTAAGATGACACGTGATGAGGCATTAATGGCAAGGGCTGTTGGGCCGATTGGAAGGGCATCTGGACTTAAACACGATGTAAGGGAACAGCACCATACCTATAGGGATCATATGGACTTTAAAGTTGTTTGGAGGAAGGAAGGAGACAATTTTGCCCGTACAATGAACAGGTTTGATGAGATAACTGAATCTATCAGCCTTATTAGACAGGTTATAGAAAATCTACCCCCTGGTGAGATTCGTAAAAAGATTGAAATCCCAGCGGGTGTTGCTGAATATAGAAATGAAGCACCAAGGGGTGAGGTAACCTACTCTGTTGAAACCAATGGAAACCTCATAAAAAATATATCCATAAGAACCCCGAGTATAATGAACATAGACGCATGTGCCAAGTACATGCTTAACGATGTTGCAACTGTTTCAGATGCAGTTGCTACATATGCAACTTCTGATCCATGCATAGCTTGTACAGAAAGGGTTATAATTTTAGATGAATCAGGTAGGCACCTGGATTTCCACGGTGTCCATAATATAAACTCCAAATTAAAAGGATGATGTAATATGTCTTCGGTGATATGGTATCTATACGAATTTGCAAGAAAGTCCTGGGCCCAGAATTTTGCAGCTGCCAAGAGTAACTCTGAAATAATGGATAAACCCTCAAGATTCAGAGACTATCCAAAAGTACATAAGGAATATTGTATAGCTTGTGGCGCATGCACAGCAGCTTGTCCAGCACCAATGGCAATCAAGCTGGTTAGGGATGTTGACAGTGCACATGAACAGGGTATCACTTATCCAGTTATAAATAACAGGGGCTGTATAAGATGTGGATTCTGTGCCGAGGTATGTCCAACAGACCCTAAAACATTAACATGTGGTGAAAACCATCTGATAAGAGAAAAATTTACCATTTTACCCGTGGACAAAAAGTATGTTATAGACGATTACCTCTGCATACGCTGCAAAAAATGTATGAAAACCTGCCAAGTAGGCGACGCTATTATTCAAGAGGATAATAAGATATTAATAGACCAAAAAAAATGTATATCCTGTGGGGAATGTCTTAAAACATGTCCTGTTAAGGGTGCAATTAAGGGGATACATATAGCCAATGTAGATGAACAGAAGGAGATAATTAACCTAGTTGTGGATACATTAGAGGCTGAAATAGAAGCTCATGAAGAAGACGTTAAAAAAATTGGCGAGGGTGAAGTCTTCAAACTGGATATGGATGCAGATGATCTCATAGAAAAGGCCCGGGGAATACTTCCAAATGAAGAACTGATCCACGATATCATCGAAAATATTACAGATAGATTAAAACTCCGAATTATAACATGGGACAAAAATAAATGTGTAGACTGTGGATTATGCGTAAAAGAATGTCCTTCCCATGCCATCAGTTTTACAAAGGAAGAGGGAGTTGTAAGGGATCCTGATAAATGTTTAAAATGCAGTATATGTTATCAGACATGCCCATTTGGCGCGATAGGTTATTATATTGCAAGATTTTTATTTAAACCATCCGAAAATGGTGGAAACATCATACACATAACTCTAAAAACATCAGACCTACCTGTAAGGAGTTGATAATATTCCAACAACCGATAATAACACTAGAAAGTATAGAAAACCTATCAGAGATGTTGAAGTCGATTATAACATAGATCACAGTAAATGTGAAGGGTGTGAAGAAAAACCATGCCTTTTATCATGTCCAGTAAATGCAATACAAAAAAATAGCAAGGACCAAATAGAAATAGATGAGAAATGTGTTGGATGTGTATTATGTAGAAAAGCATGTCCATACGACGCTATTCAAATGGAAACAACTTTATCAGAACCTATACGGGAAAATGTTCCTAATATTAACAAAAAACTCTGTAGACAGTGTGGTGCATGTGTACAGGCTTGTAAAACGGGTTCAATACAGTTAATATCATCAGGTAATGAGGATGCACACAGTGAAATAAATGATGATACATGTGTACGCTGCGGATACTGTGCACGTGTTTGTCCAACTGAAGCCATAAAATATGGTGAAATACTGCCAAGATCGGTTGTCGGGGGTAAAGCAATTGTTGTTGACCAAAAAAACTGTATAGGATGCATGACATGTACAAGGGTCTGCCCATCAAGGGGAGCCATCAACGTTGGAGAAGTAAGTAAATTACCATTTATAAATCCATCATACTGTGCCAGATGTGAGGAGTGTATGAATGTGTGTCCCTCTGCCGCCATCAAATACTCTTCAAGGAATAGGGCCTTCAAAAATTTTAGTAAAATAAAAACCATGGAAATAGTATCTGAACTGATGGAAAAAGAAGCAGGTAAACTTTCAACAGAAACAGTTAGGATAAATGGTATTTTAGAAACAATTGCAACTGATGTGGGACTCAAACATAATGAAACACAATTTAAAGAAGATGTAACAGATCAAATCAAGAATAGTATTAAGAATATTATTAGTTCCAATTTAGAAATTGATGATATGGAAGAGATAATAGATGCAACCACACCGAAAAGATACATGAATGTTATTGATGATAACTGTATTGGATGCGGTGAATGTATCAATGATTGTCCAGTAGATTGTATCGAACTGGAAATTCCTTCCCCCATACATATAGATGATACATGTGTTTTCTGTGGTAAATGTGTTGACATCTGCCAATTCAAAGCAATAAAACTTGGTGAAGAATATTTCACCGTTGAAAACAATAAAATATTCTTTGTAAGGGAATTACTTAGAGGATCCAGAGAAGGGGAAATAGCCTACGATGTGGACGCATGCATGGCATGTGGAATTTGTGTAAAGAAATGTCCAACAAATGCACTTAGACTTGAAAAGGATGAAATAGTTGTTGATCAAGATAAATGTGTTCACTGTACAGAATGTGAAATAATATGTCCTGTTAANNATATCTATTAATGATAATGCCTTTGAACTTTCAAACCATTTTATAGACGATGGTGATAAATTTTTTGAGATTGTTAGTAGATACGATGATGTACTTGCAGATGTATTAAAAAGACAGGGTTACAATGCCGGGGGAACTTTAAAATTTATATTACCATTTTTAAAAGCCTACGGTGCAACCAACCATAACATCATCGATTTTTCAACTAGTAATGTACACCTCATACCCGGTGCAATCGAAACACTGAAATTTATTAATTCTATAATGCCCTCATTTATTGTAAGTACAAGTTATTACCATTATATAATGGCCGTGTGTAATAAAACAGGGTTTCCAATTGACAATACCTATTCAACTAAATTAGACATGGATTTTATAAATATAACTACCGAAGAATTAGATATCATCAAAGAATATAAATCAGCAATTGTTAAAGATCCTGAATTTGAACTCTTAGATAAGATATTCTGGAAAGAATTGCCTAAACTTAAGATTGCAAGCATAATGGATACTGTTAAACCAATTGGTGGTGAGGGTAAAAAGGATGCTGTGTTAGATATTATAAGTCAGTACCATCTAAAGGCTCAGGATCTATTCTATATAGGTGACAGCATCACAGATGTACAACCACTTAAATTTGCCAACGATAATGGTGGTATTGCAGTATCATTTAATGGAAATGAACATGCCATAGAAGAAGCAGAAATTGCTGTAATTGCAGACAACACCATAATTACTTCGGTTATGGCAGATACATTCAATAAATACGGTACTGATAACATCTATGAATTTGTAAAAGACTACTCAAGTGATCCTGAATATGCACTTAAATCACGTTTTGTTAATCAGAAACTTGCAGATAAAATTTTATCATCCAACGTGCCACATGTTGAGATGATAACCTGTAACAACATCGATGCCATAATTGAAAAAAGCTCAGAAATTCGTAAGAAGCTTCGAGGCGAATCCATTGGCGGTCTGGGTTAACTAAATACTACAATTCATTATAACAGATCATTCCAATTTCAAATATAACAAGATCATTAGAATAAATATGGGCTTTGATTATCATGAACGAAACCAATGGAAATATAGAATTAAAGGTTGAAGATACATACTGTGAGGCATTTAAAGGAATATGCTGCAGAGTTATTGTAACGGCTGAAGATATTGAAACTGTTAAAAGAGCAGCATACGATGCAACTTCAACTCCAGGAACCGTTATTGGGAGGGTTGAAGGAGGTATTGAAGCTTGGCTGGATAAAAATGAAACACCTGACAGAAGATATGGTGCTTTAATTCAATTCTGGTACAACACCAACGATATTGAAAAGTTTAATGTTGAATTGTCATACAGAATAAGACAGGACATACTAGTTAAACCATTTACAAGTCTTTTTGATGCATCAATCTATCCAATTGGACATATGGGTACAATGAAAAATGTTGGACACTGTGGAGATGGATATGAATGGGAAGAAGAATTATATGGACGTAATATGATTATAGTTCCCATTGCAATACCTAACTTTAAAATTGAACGAGATTTAGGATATATGGAAGGGATTATGGGTGCCAACTTCTGGTATATGTGTACTAAAAAAGAAACGGTAACACTAGCTGGAAAAGCTGCTTTAGATGCAATAGAAAGTATAGAAGGTGTTATTACACCTTTTGATATATGTTCTGCTGCCAGTAAACCTGAAACTAACTATCCATGGATAGGGCCAACAACTAACCATCCATATTGCCCATCACTTAAAGAGGTATTAAATGAAGTTTCAAATGTACCTAATAACGTTAAATATATACCAGAAATAGTAATAAACGGAGTTGACAAAAAAGTTCTGAAAAAGGCTATGAAAGCAGGTATAGAAGCAGTAATTGCCTTTGATGATGTTTTACATGTTTCAGCAGGTAATTATGGGGGAAAACTTGGAGAGTACCGTATTGACCTTAAAGAGTTGTTCATATGAAAATGGATGTTGTTGGATTTGGAGCATTAAATCTAGATAAACTATTTCAAGTAAATAGGATAGCCCATGAAGATGAAGAATCTTATATCACAGGTAAATCAGAATCATGTGGAGGTTCAGCAGCCAATACAATAGTTGGACTTGCACGATTGGGCATGGAGACAGGTTTTATAGGCAAAGTTGCAACAGACCGTGAAGGAAGTCTACTCCACAACAATCTACAAAACGAGAACATAAACACCAACGGTGTAGTTGTAACAGATAACGGAAGAAGCGGCACTGTAAATGGATTTGTAGATAGCAGTGGCCAGAGGGCATTATATGTTGATCCAGGTGTAAATGATGATATTGATATAGACGAGGTTGAACTAGATTACATTAACTCTTCTAAAGTACTTCACATCACATCATTTGTTGGAAAGTCGGATGAGAAATCCATCAAAACACAAAAAACTGTTCTTAATGAAATATCCACCAATGTAAGTGTAAGTTTTGACCCAGGCCGTCTTTACACTGAACGGGGTTTAGATTTTCTCGAAAATTTTTTGATAAGAACAGATATCCTTCTTATTAACCAGTCAGAATTGAAACTTCTGATAACAGGAAATATAGAAGATTCCAGAAAATCGACTGAAAAATATGAAACCCAAGAAATTGCTGAAAAAGTTCAATTAGAATATGGTATAGATACAGTTGTTGTTAAGATGGGAGATAAAGGATCCTATGTAACACATAAAGGTAAATCTCACATTGCAAATGCCTTCGATGTACCATGTGTGGACACTACTGGGGCAGGCGATGCTTTCAATGCAGGATTTCTCCATGGTTATGTTAATGGTGAAGACATTAAAAAAATGGCATTAAAGGGTAACTATATTGCATCATGTTGCGTAACTGAACACGGCACAACAAATGGCCTTCCAGATCTAACAAAACTTGAAAATATTATAAACAATCAATAAATATTATACTTTAAAAGAATACGTCTTGTGAAAATAATTTATCCAACAGTATGATCCATTGTTTTAACATTCAGATAGTCTTTAATTGACAATTTATATCAATCATAATGATATAGATGGTTACAGTTATATAAGAGTCTAAAGGATTTTATATAAAAATAAATAATTAATTATAGATCATTTCGTAAATGTAAACCATGGTACAAATGTAATATAACTGAATTTATTTATTAAAGTTTTACTAACTATAATAAAGGTGTGAGTATGGATATAACATTTAAAAAGAAGAAAGATGATCTGGTCTGTGATGTTGTTGCCAAATCAACAGATTTTGAGCATGGAATAGAAGATTTTAAAGCGGAAATAGAAAATTGTTCACATGATCAGAAGTTTATTACGGTATCGCCTGAATGTGTTAGATGCAACCTATGTGCAGAAGAATGTCCAGTCAATGCAATAGAAGATGCTAAATTAACTAAACCCGCAAAAATACGAGACAACTGTGTTAAATGTGAGATATGTGCCCAAACCTGTCCTATTAATTCAATAAAAGTCATTGAAAGCACATCAGATCTCGATGAGGATGTAACTTACAAGTTAAAATCCGTAAAGGTGCCTCATAGAACTCTGCGAATGGAAAAAATTGATGTTAATCCTGATAAATGTACATCGTGTGGCAACTGTACCAAGTTCTGTCCTACTAAAGCAATAAGTGTAAAAGAAGGGGAAAAAGCAGTAATTGATAAGGATGTCTGTATTGGATGCGGTTCATGTGCAAATGTGTGTGGAGAAGATGCAATAAATNNTGTACAATGGATGCCATAAAACTTAAAGATAATAAAATTATTTTTTCAGAAGATAAATGTATAAAATGCGAAGTATGTTCAAAAAAATGCCCAGTAGGTGCATTAAAGCTTGAGAGGTTATCTAATGAACGTTAAAGAAATAATGGATACTGAATTTATAGCTGTAAGCGCGGATATGACAATTATTGAAGCATCAATAAAGATGGAAGCTCATAAAAGGTTTACAACTCCTGTTTTGGACAATCGTAAACGTTTAATCGGATGGATCACATCATTAGATGTTACAAGAGGTTTCAGAGAGAATCATAAGAAAGTATCCGACATCATGCACTCAAAAAATGATATTGTACACGTATATGAAAATGAATCAGCACGTATAGCTGTTTTAGCTGCTTCTAAGCATAAAGTTGTTAGTATACCCGTACTCGATAGTGAAGATAAAGTAGTGGGTGAAGTAAGAACCTTTGATATCGTTGAAACACTTTCAAAACTCTATGAGATCAAGGTATACAAGATATTTGAAGCCGTTGTAAACGAACTCAAGGGTGTGACATGGGAGGAGCTCATGGAGGCATCTGCAATTGTTACCAAAAGAGAAACAGGCCAACCAGTTACAGCCAAAGAATATGAACAGAGAATAAAAAATTCAACCTTTGGGGAAGCAATTTGGGCAACAGGTGGTCTTGAAAAATTCTTTGTAGGTTTTATTGCTATAGGAGAACTTGTAATAGCTAGAAAGGTTGCCAAAGCTAGGAAGTAAATATTTTTTTTAAGAAATATTTATTTTTATACTAATACTTTTTTTAATTGGTTTAAATATTATTAAACAATTTAAATTGACCACAATTTATTTATATGAAATATTATAACGATTGTTATATAACTATTCTAAAAAAATAATTTATTATCTGATAATAATTCGAATAAGAAAATAGATTTGAATTGGTTTCATTTAAAAAAATATTCTTTTTTAAATATCATATCGAGTAGAAATAAAATAATATTGGGAGGGGGAAAATTGAAATTTGATACAAGATCAATTCATGCAGGAAGAAAACCAGATCCTAATCATGGAGCAATATCAACTTCTATTTGTCAAACATCAACCTTTGTTTTCGAAGATTATAATAAACCAGGAAAATATGATTACTCACGTACTGGTAATCCAACCAGAAATGCTCTAGAAGATGCAATAGCCGATTTATAAGGCGTTAACAGAGGATTTGCTTTTTCTAGTGGAATGGCTGCAGTATCAACTGCCATACACCTATTAAAAAGTGGTGATCATGCAATTGTAGGAGATGATATTTATGGTGGTACACACAGATTATTCAGTGAAATCATGACCCAATATGGGATCGAATTCACATTCACCAGACTCAACTGACGTGAAAATATTGAAGATGCTATACAGCCAAATACTAAAATGTTATGGATAGAAACACCATCAAATCCATTACTGAATATCACAGACCTTGAAATGGTAGCTGATGTAGCTAATGAAAATCAACTCTTAACAATTGCTGACAACACATTTCCAAGCCCATACTTCCTAAGGCCAATAGAGTACGGTATAGATCTAGTACTTCACTCAACAACCAAATACATCAATGGACACAGTGATGTTATTGGTGGTGCAATAGTAACAACTACTGAAGAACTTGCTGACAAAGTTCACTTCCTATTAAATGGAATGGGTATCAATGCTGCACCATTTGATTCCTGGTTGATACTGCGTGGACTTAAGACATTGCCACTTAGAATGAAAAAACATGCAGAAAATGCAATGATAATAGCTGAATTTTTATGTGATCATCCAAAGGTATCTGAAGTATTCTACGGGTCTCACATCCCATCCAGGGCATGAAATAGCAAAAAAACAGATGGATGGTTATGGNNACAATGAGTCATGCTTCAATGACAGAATATGCCCGTGAACAGGCATGTATAACAGACGATGTTATTCGGCTGTCCGTTGGACTAGAAGATTCAGAAGATCTTATAGAAGATCTCTCAAAAGGATTGGATAATTCATGATCTATAGGGGAATAATTATAAACCCCATAACCTTTTCCAATGCTTAGAGGTCTTGGTTTTTATCAAAAACTTTATATGTAGCGATAGTTATATAACAATTGTTAATTTAAGTTTAGATTAAACTTATCCTAATTTATTCTGTTTATATGTGGAGAATAAAATAAATTTATAAATCATCTTAAAATTGAATATTAAGAATTGTTATAAAAAAAAATTAAATTTGAAATACCATATAATTTGATTATATTCAACAGCTGTTATTTAATGATATAAAACAGCTCAAATGGAGTTAAAAAATGGAAACTAATAGGCCAATACTGGTTAGATACGGCGAAATCGGAGTTAAAAGTCCGGTTGTAAGGAAAAGATTCGAAAAAAAACTTATATCTAATATAAAAAAATTAATCAAATGTAAAATTACCATAAATCAGGGCAGAATATTCCTATTTCCTGAAGAATATGAAAAAGCTTTAGATTCTTTAACAAAGATATTTGGAGTTGTTTCATTCAGTCCAACACTATCAACAGATACTGATCATGACACAATCAAAGCAGCTGTTCAAGATTATATTAAAGAGTTAATGGAAAAGGGTGAGTTTGACCCAGAACAACCATTTGCTGTTAAATGCCGAAGAGTTGGAACACACGACTTTTCAAGTAGAGAAATGGCAGGATTCTGTGGAGCAGCAGTAATAGAATTAACAAACGCTCCAGTAGACCTCTCAAACCCAAAATTTAAACTT
Source organism: Methanobacterium sp. (assembly GCA_003151535.1). GTDB lineage: Archaea > Methanobacteriota > Methanobacteria > Methanobacteriales > Methanobacteriaceae > Methanobacterium_B. The sequence goes on along the minus strand of PLXT01000053.1, from coordinate 16,766 downwards.
TACATCGAAGTTCGAGAAGATAAAACGTATATATTCCATAAAAAAATAAAAGGAGCCGGTGGACTTCCAATCGGAACCCAAGGCAGGTTGATCTCCCTTGTTTCTGGAGGTATTGACTCACCTGTTGCAACCTACTTAATGATGAAGAGGGGTTGTGATATAACTATTGTAAACTTCAATAACCATCCATTCACTAGCGGGTCAAACGAGAGAATAATTAAAATATACAAAAAACTTCAAGAATATGCATCTGGTTCAGATCTTAGAATTTATCAGGTTAACTATAGGGATTTCCTTAAGAAATGCACAGAAGAAGCCCCTCCAAGAATGACATGTGTACTGTGTAAGAGTGGAATGTATCAGATAGCTGAAAAGATTGCAAAAAGTGAGAAAGCTCTTGCAATAGTAGATGGAAGTAGTGTGGGGCAAGTAGCATCACAAACTCTCCCAAATATACTTGCTACACGTTATTCAACATCCATGCCTGTTTTAAGCCCACTAATAGGCCTGGATAAAACAGAGATCTCAGAGATAGCAGAAAAAATAGGAACATTCCCTATATCTACACTTCCAGATAGTGGATGTAAAGCAGCACCAAAACATCCAGAAACAAATGCAGTACTCGAAAAAGTCCTTGAAGTCCAGAAAGAAATTGAAATGGACTATGAGATCGCCAAGGTAATATCATCTTTACATAGGATCGATACAGAGTAATCGTTCTAAAAAAAAAACTTATTTAAATAAAAAAAATGTTAAATTAGGAGGAATTGAAAAATGGCAATATTTTCAAAAATTAGTGAAAAGGATGTAACTAAAGCTATTGTATCTGAATTTGCAGAAGAATTCCTGGAATATGTGGAAAGCGATGTCATTATAATCGGAGCTGGACCTAGTGGCCTTATAGCAGCTAAAAGGTTGGCTGAAAAGGGTGTTAAAGTTCTTTTAGTTGAAAGTAACAATTACTTGGGAGGGGGTTTCTGGATAGGGGGATACCTCATGAACAAGTTAACTGTAAGAGAACCTGGACAGAGAATTTTAGATGAAATAGGTGTACCATATAAAAAAGTCCAGGAAGGATTATACGTTGCCGACGGACCACATGCATGTTCAAAACTCATAGGAGCTGCAATGGATGCAGGTGCTAAAGTTCTTAACATGACTAAGTTTGATGATGTTGTTGTTAGAAAGGATAAAGTTGGTGGAGTAGTTATAAACTGGACACCAGTATCTGCACTTCCAAGAGCCATAACATGTGTTGATCCAGTTGCACTCGAATCTAAAATAGTTGTAGATGCAACAGGTCACGATGCAGTTGTTGTTAAATCACTTGAACAACGTGGTCTTGTTGAAATAGCAGGATTTGAAGGTATGTGGGTTGAAAAATCTGAGGATGCAGTTGTTGAAAAAACAAGCGAAGTTTATCCAGGTGTATTTGTAACTGGAATGGCAGTCGCAACAACATTTGGAAGTACAAGAATGGGTCCTACCTTTGGCGGAATGTTATTATCAGGTGAAAAAGTAGCTGAACTCATAATTGACCAGTTAAAAGTAGATGTAACAGTTGAAGAAACAGAATCAGCTAAGATTAAAGGATCCAAATAATATTAAATAAAATTCCATCTTTTATTTATCCCCAACTAAACAAGTGGTAACAATGAGCATTGAAAACAATGATTCAAAGGCTAAAATAGTTGCTGTGAGCACGAGTCCCCTAACAGGAACCAAAAAAAAAGAATGTATTTCAGGGTATTTTAATGGAAAATTATGGATTGTTAGGAGATGGACATGCTGAAAAACAGACACATAGACAGTTAAGCCTTCTTGCACTTGAAAGTATACAGAAAATGAGAGATATGGGCCTCGATGTTAATCCTGGAGATTTTGCTGAAAACANNAATTGGTAGAACAATTGGAGAGTGTATCATGCCCACAGATGGTATCTTCTGCAAGGTTTTAGTCGGTGGAAAAATAAGGGTTGGAGATAAACTAGAAGCAAGTTGATAAAAATAATAATCAATTTGCAAAATTTTTTTTTTTTATGTTCATCAAACAGTGAAAACATCCAATTTTGATTTTAAATATCAAAAAATGAAAAGATTATAAGTTCTAATTGAATAGAAACTTATCAAAGATTGTATTAGTTGATATCCCACTTTTTATAGATTTTTTAACTTATAAAATCCATTAATGCATTGTTAACCTGTTCTGTGTGGGTCTGGATAATGCAGTGTGGTCCATTTTTAATTTCCACATATTTATTATCCTTAATGGCTTCGTGTAAACGTCTGCCTGAAGAATCTATAGGTAGGACTCTATCGGCATCACCGTGTATGATAAGTGTGGGAACATCTATATTTTTAACATCTTCTCTGAAATCTGTTAACCATGCTTTAACACATGCAAGTGTTCCTATTGGAGATGCTCTTGATGCAACATTCCAACTGTACTGTACAGCTTGTTTGCTTATTAGTTTATCTTCATTTTCATCAAGATTGTAGAAATCTGAAAAGAATTGGGTTAAAAATGCAAGACGATCCTCTTTTATACCATTCATGATCCCATCAAAAACAGATTGATCTACTCCCTTAGGATTATCCGAGGTTTTTAGTAGATACGGTGGAACTGAGGATATAAGTACTGCTTTATCAACACGTTTAGATCCATATTTACTGATATATCGAGTTACTTCACCAGTACCCATAGAAAATCCCACTAATATCGCATCTTGTATGTTTAATGTATTCATTAACTTATCCAAATCATCTGCAAAAGTATCATAATCATAGCCTGTTGATGGTTGACTTGATTGACCGAATCCTCTCCTATCATATGATATTACACGATAGCCCGCATCGAGCAAAACTGACTCCTGTTTTTCCCATGATGATCCATTTAATGGCCAACCATGGATCAATACCACAGGTTTACCAGTACCATGATCTTCGTAGTGTAGATTAATATTTTTAGAATTTTCGATACCAACATTAATGAATTGCATTTATTTTATCCCTCCTAAAATAGACTTTTATTTTTTATGAATTTTTTTCTATACAATAATTATATATGAATTTTGAACTGTATAACTATTTCGACTTATAACACCTTATTACACAATAAAATGTAAACATTATTATAAAAAAATAAAAAAATATCATTCTTGATGAGATTTATAATCATTATTTATTATAAAGAAATTTAATATAATTTAAATTGCATATTAATGTTTAGAATAGATTTTTAGAACTTTAAAAGTATTTTTAAGGGTGAAAGGGGATTATGAGTGAATTAAGTAATGGAGTTGACTCAACAATCAAATCTTTTCTTAAGAACTTAACAGTCAAAGCGGGCCACAACTCTATGAACTATATGTTAAGGACGCTCGTGAAGTCGTTATTAATGTACAAAAAATGGATATAAAAAAACTTCCTGCAGATATTGAAGATCAAGACCTGCCTGTAGGTCCTAATGGAAAAGTTCCTATAAGAATAGTTCGACCCAAAGGTAGAACAGAAAAGTTACCTGTTGTGATGTATTTCCATGGTGGTAGGTGGGTACTTGGTAATCAAGATACGCATGATAGACTAATTCGAGAAATAGCGAATGGAGCAGATGCAGCAGTAGTATTGTAAATATAACGCCTTCACCAGAGGCTAAATTTCCAATAGCACTTGAAGAAGCATATTCAGCAACTAAATATATTTCTCAAAATGGAAACAATATGAACCTTGATACGTCAAGAATTGCAGTAGCCGATGACAGTGTAGGTGGAAACATGGCAACTGTAGTAACGATGATGGCAAAAGAGCGTATGGGGCCAAATATAATATTTCAACTTTTGTTTTATCCAGTAACGGATTCCAGTTTCTATACATCTTCGTATAAACAATTTTCAACCGATTATTACTTAACACATGAGGCCATGAAATGGTTCTGGGCTAATTACCTTCCTGATAAACAGAAACGTAAAGATCCAAAAGCCTCACCACTAAGAGCAACACTAAAAGACTTGAAGGAATTGACAGAGGCAATGATTATTAATGGTGAATTTGATGTGCTTCGTGATGAAGGAGAAATATATGCACACAAACTCAATGATGCCGGAGTCAAAGTAACTGCAGTAAAATATTTAGGAACTATACACGATTTTGTGATGTTTAACTCTCTAACCAATGTTCCTAGTACTAGAGCTGCCATCAAACAAGCAAATGAAATGCTCAAAGAAGTTTTCATTAAATAAACATTCAATACAAATGTTTTCTATATTTTTTTTTGATAAAATCAATAATTAGACCCAATTATAAAAATACCAATTCTTATGTTCATCTATTCAACAAGATAATGTACAAGGTACACCAAAAAAATTGGCTATTATATCCCAATTAAAATCATTGCAATTGCAGAACTTAACGAAAAAAATTGAGAGTTAGAATGGATTAATATTATTTAACCTAACTTTGATAGAAATTTCTTTTAGTACAATGGAATTAATCCGGGATTGCTTCCTGTGATACATTCTCCTCCATTAGGAGTTACTATGAATGTATTTTCAATTCCAACCATTCCAATATTTTTAATTCCTTTTTTAGGTTCAATTGCAAAGACCATTCCTTCCTTTAATGGTTCTTTAAATCCTTCAGCAATTACTGGGATTTCATCTATTAACAATCCAATTCCATGACCTAGAAAATTCACTCGACGATTACCATAACCCATAAAATTTTCTAAGAATTTGGTATCAAGATTATTCATTATTTCATTGTATATTTCTGAAGGTATGGCATCTGGTTTTAACAATTCTGCAATCTCATTTTGTATATCAACACATTTACAGTGTATTTTTATTGCGTATTCAGGTATTGATTTTTTAAACATGTATGTCATGGTTTTATCAGTGTTGTAACCATCATATCCACATCCCGCATCTATAAAAACAAGATCTCCTCTTTTTAATTTCCTGTCACGACTTCCTATAAGTGGAACTGATGGACTCATCCCATAATTTCCTCCGGGTCCATTAAAGTAGCTTGGATAAATTGAGCTTTCACCAAATCCAATCTGTCCTAGGACAATCTCTGTATCAAACATACCAAAGCGGGTTACACCATGATGACCTTCTTCTATCAGGACTTTAAATAGATCTGCTGCTAATTCTGTTTCGCTCATACCTTCTTTTAATATTCCAGGTACAGTATTTTCAAGCACATGTTCATGGATTTTACCGGCCTTTCTCATTAGCGACAACTCATATTCACTCTTAACAGCCCTTACAGTTGCAATAACTTTATCAAGTGATTTTAAAGTTTTAAATGGAAAATATTTTTGGAATCTATTGTATAATGCAATTGGAACAACTTCAGTTTCTAGATATAATGTATTAGGAATTTTATCGATACTCCCCGCTGCATCTCTATAACTGTTCATAGGTTTAATATTTTTAAATAATGATTCATTTAAAGCCCTTTCATAACTTCTGCGTACCCAAAAAGTTGGTTCATCAAATCGTGGTATGATAAGCATTCCATCCTGCATGGTGCCTGTAAAATAATATTGGTTTATTTTACTGAAAATAGCAGCTATTTCCCAGTCGGGATAAGTTTTTTCCATAATGATCTTAAATTGTTCCATACGATTTTGTAATTCGTTTTTTGGTGTTCTTTTGATAATCATCAGATCATTATTATTTTCTATCTTTTTATAAAAGTATTGGAAACTCAATGTTAGATCTAAAATAAAATTTAATAAAAATATATATCATATTTTCTCAACCGGTCATTAACATATTAAAAATTCTAAAAATTTCGAATTATGAAAAAAATCAAATTTAATAAAAATATTATAAAATTCATTACACGATTTCATATATTGGACAAATAACCTATATTATCACCCCAATAAGATTATAAAAGTATTAGTAAGTTTATAGAAAATCCATTGAAATCGAAAAGTTGATCCATTAGCATACTTCAATGCTTTTGGATATATGTAATACAATAACTTGGTGCATTTTAACCAATTTATTTTTAGCAGGAGATTATCGTTAAATTTTATACTGAATGTTTAGGATAGTTGATGCAAAATTCAAGTAATACTATTTTCCAATTTAAATATCTAATTTGATTTAAATTATCATATAATTTTAATCGGATCCAGTTTATTGCACTACAGGTCATTTTTTATAATTTGAAGTGAGAAGAGGGATTTTTGTATCTATAAATATTTGTACATTTATTTCGTTAAACCTTGATATTACGAAGTAGAGGTAAATAGGCTTATTTTTTGATGATCAAATTATTGATGTCATTAAATAATTTTTTTTTAAAATCTTCAAAGTATACATATTTGATATGGTAGGTATAGATGCACCCACTGATTTAGACAGATTTCATTGGTTTATAATTAACATCCACCAACAATTGCATTACATATGAATAAACTGTCTTCTATAAGCTATTCATTAGAAATTTAAAATCATATTTCTATATTAAATATTTTCATCTAAAACTTGTTATTAAAAATAATTCTTTTTTTTAATTTTTAAAAATTTTAGATTTTTCAATTGATTAATATTTTATTGATAAAAAAAATAAATCATAAAAAATATTTTAGTTAATTTGATAATTGTATATTTTTTTATTATAATTTGATTTGTAATCTGATTAACAATATCTGTTTAACACTATTTTTTTTTACTCAAATATTGGTTAATTAAAATTTTATTATATCAAACTATTACTTTTTACTTGGGATACTAAAGTAAAATATTGAACCCTTGCCTTTGCTTGATTCTACCCATATTTTTCCACCATGTCTATCTATAATTTTTTGACAGATTGCTAATCCAATACCAGTACCTGGATATTCATCTCGATCGTGTAATCTTTTGAATATTTCAAAAATTTGTGCCTGATATTCTGGTACTATGCCTATACCATTGTCACTTACACTAAAAATCCATCCATTTTCCTCTTCTTGAGCAGATATATTAATTTCTGGAGATTCTTTATCATTAAATTTAATCCCATTTGCAACTAGGTTTTGGAAAACATGCATCATCTGGGATTCATCTCCAATTATAGTTGGAAGTGGTTCATGTACCTTTATCTCGGCATTCTTCTCTTCTGATATTAACTGTAAATTAGATAAAACATTGCCCATAACTTTGTCCATCTTTATTGGGCCAAATTCACTACTGCTAGAATTCAGACGTGAATATGATAACAAATCATCAATCAAGAGTTTCATACGCTTGGCACCCTCAACAATAAATTTGATGTAATCATCAGCATCCTCATCAAGTTTACCTTTATATCGTCTCTCTAATAGTTGTGTAAAGAGTGCTACCATCCTAAGGGGTTCTTGCAGATCATGAGATGATACATAAGCAAATTGTTCCAATTCTTTATTAGAACGTTTAAGTTCGTTTACCAAGTCTTTGAGTCTTAACTCCGTTTGTTGGTGGTCATTTACTTCTTTTATAAGTTTGGTATTGCTTTCATGCAACTTTTCCTCGGTTTTTTCCCGCTCTGTAATATCTAGATGTAACCATAACCGACCATAGGGTTTTCCATCCCGCATAAGTACTTCCTCACCATGAACAGGTTTATAATTATTAACAATATCATTAATACGAAGAAGAGCTTCTTCAGGATTTCTATATGCACTTTTTATCACACGGGTCATGTTAAGAGACGTATATCCTATAAAGTAATCTGGTTCTTCGTTTAAATGGAAATAGTCACAAAATTCTTGGTTAACAAATTCGACCTTATTATCAGCTGTAACCAATAAAACACTTGCACTCATACTAGAAAGTATTTTATAAAACCTGAGTAGAGTTGTTTGTAATATTTCTTCGGCTTTTTTTCTATTGGTGATGTCGGTATTTATTCCAAGTACACGTTTAACTTGACCGTTATCATCATATGTAGCCCCACCTCGAGTTGATAACCATTTCATTTCACCAGAATGATGGAAGATCCTGAATTCTAAATCAAATGGTTTATGTTGAGCAATCTGATTATCACGTTCAAATTCTATCTTTTCGATATCATCAGGGTGTGTTAATTCTCTCCAGTCATCGTACGTTTTTATTGTACCCGGACTTAAACCGTATAGTTGTTCTAATTCAGGGGTAAAATGTAAGTCATTTGTAACTACATTCCAATCCCAGACACCTACCTCACCACGGGTTTGAGCCAGACGCAACCTTTCTTCACTTACACGAAGTGATTCTTCAATCTTTTTTTGTATGGTTATATCACGTACTACTGCTACTGCACCCATGATCTTGTTATATCCATTCTTAATAGGTGCTGAACTTACTTGTCGATATTGTTTTTCTCCATTGGGAAAATTACTGTTTTGTCATAATTAGTAAGAATTTCCCCATTTAATACTCGAAGTAAAGGGGAACCATCTTTTACTCGTAATGAGCCATTAGTATCATAAATTTCCGATTTAGCGATTAATTTGTTTAATGATAATGCTTCAGATTTAATTTCTTTCTGGAATTTCCTGGCTGCAGCATTAGCCAGTATTATATTACCTTGTGTATCGGTAAACCATACTTCGTCGACAATGTTCTCAATTAAGGTAATTAATTCGTCCTGAACACGGAGTGATTCGCCCAAAGAATCTTTCATTTCATTTTCCATCTGTCTACGGTGGGTTATGTCGTGTATAATAGAATAAAGAAGGTTTTTTCCACCAACGGTTATTGGACCACTGTAAACATCCACATCTCGTATTTCACCATTTGCCAAAGTATGCCTAAATAGGAAGTTGTCCTTTTGAAATGTTTTTGATTTTTGCATTTCACTATGAACATCATAATCTGGAAGATTGTTAATATTTCCAATATTCATTTTAACTAGATCTTCATGACTGTAACCATAAAAAGAACTCGCTGCAGGGTTTGCATCGACAATTCTACCAGTATTAGGCTCAATTAAAAGCATGGATGCATGATTATTCTTAAATAAACTATGATATCTTTCTTCACTTTCTTTTAATGATTTTTCAGCATTTTTACGTCTGCTTATATCCCTGATTATCATGAAAGTGTCCATAATACCATTTTTATCTATAAAAACATTCGTTGATATTTCTCCCGGAAATTTAGAACCATCTTTTTTAATAAAAGTGGCTCACCTCTAGATCTACCATATCTTGTTCTTTCATCCAACATTGCAACCAGGTTTGGATCTGTTGTATCGACTATACCACTTCTTCCGAGTTTGCATATTTCATTTTGGGTATATCCAAACAGTTCTTCGGCAGCAGCATTTGCATAGAAAATAGTGCCATCAAGATGTGTTAATAAAACAGCATCCATATGTTATTAAAAATAGATTTATAACCTTCTACAGTGGGATCAAGTTGAGTTTTTATAGACATGTTACTCCTTAAAAAAACCTTATTCCTATTAAATCACCTGATAATATAATTTTTACTGTCGATTGGTAAATAGATAAGTTCCTATTATGACAGCAAGAATGTCAAAGACAACAATAATCAATATATCATAATACAATGGCAGTAAACTATGCCATCCACTTATCATAACTGTTCTTAAAGCATCAACACCATATGTGAGAGGATTAATATAAAAAGCCCATTTTATCCAATAGGGCAAACTGGTAACAGGAAACAATGCACCACTTAAAAAAAACATTGGAAGATTTACGAATGTAACAATAGTACCAAAACTTTCTAAGCTAGTCATTAGACTTGCTATGATAAGACCAATACAAGTTAATCCTACTGTTACAAGTATCATTACAGGAAGTGCTAAACCAACTGCACTAAATGTTAAGGGAACACCAATAATAACACCAAACACTATAACTATAATTCCTTGAAATATGGCAGCTGTACCAATTCCTAACATCTTACCAATAAAAATAGATATCCTGCCTATAGGTGCAACTAATATCTCCTTCATAAAACCAAATTGTCTGTCCCAAATCACAGATATGCCCAAAAATATACTGGTAAATAGAAGAGTCTGCGCAATAATACCGGGTAACAAGAATTGGGTGTAACTGATACCAGTGAAAGAAATTGCAAACCCTAATCCTTCTCCAAAAATTACAAGCCATAGGATAGGAGTTATAACAGAGCTGATTAAACGTGTCCTGTCACGAACAAAACGTTTAAGTTCACGCCGCCATAAAGCATTAATTCCTCTTAGTTCGCTTATTGTATACGCCCCCTCATCCTTGCAGCCATTCCACTAAGCTCTTTACTGCCCCCACCTTCTCTAATTTCACGTCCAGTAAAGTACATAAAAACTGCATTCAGATCAGGTTCTTTTATGGTGATATTATCAACATAAACACCAATAGAAACAGCTAATTCAACAATACGTGCAAGTGCAGTATGAGCATTTATTACAGTTAAAATAAGTTCTTTTTCTGTTACCATAATATTATCTACAAGTTTACGCTCTGATAATTTCTCAGATAACAATTTATTATCACTAGTTTCGATAACAATGGTTTCACCGGAGAGTTTACTCTTAAGGTTTTGTGGAGTGTCTAAAGCTATTATTTTGCTCTTATCAATAATTGCAATCCTGTCGCAAAGTTTATCTGCTTCTTCCATATAATGGGTTGTTAATATTATGGTTATATTTTCCCTTTCTTTCAAGTCTTTAATATAATTCCATATATGGTCACGGCTTTGTGGATCCAAACCTACAGTAGGTTCGTCTAAAAATAGTACCTTAGGATAATGTATTAAACTTCTTGCTATTTCCAGTCGGCGCCTCATACCTCCAGAATAGGTGTTAACAAAATTTGATGCACGATCTTCTAACTCAACAAGTTTTAGCACTTCATCGATTCGTGACTGCATAACATCACGAGGTACATTATATAGATCGGCATGGAGTTCCATATTTTCCATACCAGTTAACTTATCATCTATACTCGGATCTTGAAATACAATCCCTATTGAACGTCTTACATCAGATGCTTGGCTCACAATATCATAGCCTTCTACCTTTGCAGTACCAGATGTTGGTTTTAAAATTGTGCATAACATTGAAATAAAGGTACTTTTTCCTGCTCCGTTAGGACCAAGCAATCCAAATATTTCTCCTTGATCCACAGTAAGATTAACATCATCAACTGCTGTAATGTTGTTGAATCTTCTTGTCAAACCCATAGTCTCTATTGCATTCATAATCCCTCTCCCAATTAATTAAAAAAAATTATATTAGAATTATTTTTCAGCTAATTCAGCGAGTTTTTGATTTGGGTTTGATGTGTAGAGACCAGTATGATAACATACTATCTTTTCTATGTCATACTTTGAAAATTTCTTTATAGAATCGATAGCTGCTTCCATATCTGGAGTGTTATGTGGATAGGGACCTCTTAATTCACCATCTACTATATGTAACAAATCTCCTGCAATTAGAATTTTACTATTTTTAAGGTACAAACAGATGTGTCCGGGTGTATGTCCTGGAGTGTGTATGACTGTTATTCCTCCACAATATGGTAATTCTAATCCATCATCCAATACTTTATTAACTTTGGATTTTGGTGGATCTTGTAACATTTTAATTATGGGTTTACTCTGATCTTCGGGCATATTCTTTATCTGTTCCTGAAGCTGTGCCATACGCTCTGGTGTTATTTTATTAAATCTATTCTCCCCTTCAATAAATGGTTTATCATCTTTATGGGCCATTACAATAACTGGATGATCCAATTCATCTTGAATATCGGGTATCCCACCTATATGATCAATGTCTGTGTGTGTTACAATTATTTGGTTAATTTTATCAAATGATAAACCTGCCTTGTTTACTTCATCTTGTATTGTTTTAATTGCACCGGGTAAGCCTGTATCAAACAGAACCATGTTATTATCATCCCAGATTAAAGTTGGGAAAATCTTGCTTTCAACACCTAACATATTCATTGATATTTCTAACATTTCAACATTTTCTGCTATTTCCATAGGAGTTCCTCCGGTTTACAAGTTTTAGAAATTAAGGCATACTTAATTTGATTTAATCTAAATCAAATTTATAATTTTGTAATATTATTANNTTATTAGCGAGTTTATTTACTATTTCATGTGAATTTATCTTGGAAGTCCTCGACATATTCCTTCTGAATCAGTGGTTTAACAGCTTCTACCATGTTGCCCATTATAAAAAAGAAATCTTTATCCTTTTCGATCATAGCATCCATAATAGATTTTTCCATTCCTTTACGTGCTGTTATATCAGTCATTATCGATATTGCCCCTATATATTCTCCTGTAAGTTTATGTAATGGACTTGTTGACATCAGAACCCATAGGGGAGAACCATTTTTATTTAAAAATTGAATCTCATAAGTTTGACCTATACCCCTATTATTAACCTTTAAATGTTTTTTAAACACGTTTCTGCACTTTTTTTGTATAAAATTGAATACATCCTCATTAATCAGTTCATCCATATTATATCCTAACATTTCTGCCATTTGTCTGTTAACATAGCTGATTTCATTTTTTGAGTTGATCAAAAAAAGTCCTGATTCTATTTTTTCAACCATTAACCTATATTTTTCTTCACTTTTTCTTAGATCAATTTCTATACGCTTACGTTCAATAGAATATTTGATGGATCTTGAGAGCAACTGTTTGTCTATCTGACCTTTGACAAGGTAGTCCTGTGCACCCTCTGAAACAATATTTATGGCAAGTTCTTCATCAATAAGACCAGTTAAAATTATTATTGGTAATTCTGGGGCGTGCTTGTTCATTGTGTTAAATGTTTCAATTCCCTGACTATCTGGTAGGTTAAGATCAAGGAGCATTATATCAAAATCTTCGTTTAAATGTTTTAAACCATCATCAACACGCTGGAAACGGTTTAGTTCAAATTTGTTATCGTAGATTTCTTTAAGCATCTCTTCAATTATTAAAGCATCTCCAGGATTATCCTCCACCAGTATAATACGTATAACTTTTTCGTTCCTCATTTTTTTCACCTTGATGGAAGTTTAACTATGCTCAACCAGAAATTTTCAATTGATTCTACAACGTTTATAAATTGGTCAAGATCAACTGGCTTTGTTATGTAACAATTTGCATTCATCTTATATGTCTCAATTAAATCTTCTTCTGCATTAGATGTAGTAAGAATAACTACTGGTATGCATTTAAGACATTCATCTCCTTTAATTTCTCTTAAAACTTCTCTACCATCTTTTTTTGGAAGATTTAAATCTAGAAGTATTAGATCTGGAGATGGAGCATTTGCATGTTCCCCTTCCCTACGTAAAATTTCCATTGCTGCTTCTCCATCATATGCAACCTGCATTGCATTGTATATCTTTGTGTCTTTAAACACTTCTTTAATTAATCTCACATCACCAGGGTTGTCTTCGACTAATAATATTTCAATTGGATTGCTTACTCTAGGACTCATAATATCTAATCACTCCTTATTGTAAAAATGAATTTAGTACTATTAACTGTTTCAGAATTTGATAAATTAAGTTTATTCAAGGTTTTAAGTTCCTTTTCACCTTTTTTTATGTAGAATAAAAATAATTTTTTAGTAAATTGTATAAAATCAGTTACATAGGGCCCTATTCGGATAAACTCTTTTATCATTTCAGGATCTTTTAATCCGATATAACATGTTTTAACTGTTTCCTGTAAATCTTCATCCCGTACTTCAGAAGAGGGTTTCCCGTAATTTATAACGGAAGTTTCGTCTGTTACAGTTACTGCATCATTTAAAATAGAAAATAATTGAATATTATATGGTAGATAAACTTGTTTTTTATCTAGATCTGATGATCTTTTAAAATATTTATCAATATTGGATTCAAGTTTACCCTTCATATACCGTCCCCATTCTTAATAGTTATTATATATTATATTAAAATCAGTATCATAATTACTTTTTCATTTAACAATAAAAATTAGCTTTAATGTTATATCTAATAAAATTGACTATTAATACAATTTTATTTTAAAGTTAAATCTTTAAAAAAAGATTATTATTTTTATTCTGATTGTAATTTATTTAAAGCAGCCTTTGTGAATGCAGGTATATCTTGAGGACCTCGGCTCGATATTAAATTACCATCCTCAACAACTTCTTGGTTCAGATAGATGGCACCAGAATTTTTAATATCTTGTACTATTGATTTCCATCCTGTTACTTTCCGACCCTTAAGTAAATCTGCTGTGATTAGTATCTGTGGTGCGTGACAAATGGCAAATACTGGTTTTTCAGTTGTGAAATAATCTTTAATAAACTTAACAGCTGTTGTATGCCCACGTAGATGATCTGGGGAACACCCACCAGGTATTAAAATTGCATCTAAACTATCTATATCAACGTTTGATATAGCTTGATCAATCTTTACAGGAGTTCCCTTTCTTTTTCCCTTAACTGTTTGGTCTTTTTTGAGACCTATATGTGTAAGAGAGTGTCCTGCAGCTTTAAATGCCTTTGCAGGTTCAGTATATTCCACATCTTCAAACATGTCATCGATTACAACACCTATTAAAGCCACTGTATCAGCTCCCGAAGATTCTAAAATAAGAAAGAATAAAAATTTAAATTATTTCTTTTTTTTCTTGGCATCATTAATAGATTTTAATGTATTGACAGTTATTTCCTGTTCTAAATATCTTAACCTATCTGCTAAAAAATCTAATACATGTCTTCTTTCTTCGAAAGGCACATTCTTTTTTGATAGCATATTAATTAATTCTGTTGTACTTCTGACAGAAAATGAACCTGACGCTTCATCCATCAGAATGATATCCCTTTTCCCTAATTCTTTGGCTGGTGAAACACATACTGCACCTAAAATATTACCTTTTTCATCCTTCACATCCATTGAACTTATGTAGTTGTGTTTAGTTTCATTTCTCATTTTGATTCACCTTAATCCATATTATAACATCTAATTATATGATTATGTTTATTTTTATTATTTAATTATTTATAGTTATTGTTTTTTTTACTCTAATTTTCTTCAAAAATTCTTGTAATTGTTATACGCCTCATTTTTAAAAAATAAAAAAGATAGTCCCTGAAGTTTTGCTCCAGGAACGTTATCATGTAAGTCTGTTACGGAGGCGGTAGACAGACATGATCGTACAGGCATATATTTATCCCAGTATATTGGAGGTTTATTTATAATTTTTAACTATCTGTACAATAACATTATAGTTCATAGTATATATACTTAAGCCATACTTACGCCTTAATTCATGCTAATACATCTTAATACTTTCTAACATTTTTTAAGTACTTAAAAATTTATGAGCATTAGAATAGATATCACAGAATTTAAGTCTTTATTTTTAATTAACTTATCAGGTTAAGTGAATTCAGGAACCATTAAATAATATAAGAACTCCTTGTTTCAGTTGTAGAGATAAGAGAGCTTTATGTTTTTCTGTAATTTATTATTTGATCACAAAAAACCTCTTAAACAACAGTTCAGGGTTTATAAAGTACAAAGATGAATCGTGAAACATTTTTATTTTCATATGAACCACCATATTAAAAATAAATTTGATGATATATTACAATATATTGGTAATAAACAGATCAGTGAATAATTTTATTTGTATTTTCTATTTTATTTTTATTTAGATATTCCAATAAATATAAATTCGATTGTAATAATAATAATAATAATATATACAAAGAGGTGTCAATACCATGAATGACAAGGAGTTAGAAGATTTTGTAGAAAACTTTAAAGGGATGCTCTGGGACGAATTAGATGACTCATTAGGTGCTATGAGTAGAGAAGATCTTATAGCAATTATTGTAAAATTAAAGAGAAGGTACGGTTAATTATTACTTATTTTTTTAAATCAACGTGATATTCTGTTTTATATTTCAATCATACGATTTTCTAAAAAAAATTATTAAAAAAAAGAAGTTAATTAAAATAGGTTTAATTTGTAAATTAATCTACTTTTCACTTTGTTCTTTTTCTGCTTGTTTCATTTTGTAATCTGCAATTGCGGCTCTTAAAGCATCTGCAGCAAGATTTGAACAATGCATTTTAACTGGTGGAAGTCCTTCAAGTTCGTCTGCAACATCATTTCTCGATATTTTAAGGGCTTCTTCAATGGTTTTTCCAACAGCCATCTCAGTTATCATACTGCTTGTTGCTATTGCAGCACCACATCCAAAGGTTTTAAATTTAACGTCGGTTATTATGTTGTCTTCGACTTTTATGTATATGGTCATAAGATCTCCACAAGTGGGATTTCCTTCTGTACCTACACCATCAGCATTCTCTATTTCTCCAACGTTTCTGGGGTTCTGAAAATGATCCATTACTTTATCACTGTACATTCCTATTCACCTTCTCCCTTTAACTATAAATAATAGATTTCATCTTTAAGAGTTTAAAATTGACATAATACAAATTTAATTAAGTTATTGTATTTTTTATATGTCAATTAAATATTGGTTTTGAAACTAATAGAATTTTCTATAGTCAAACTATATAACAATAGTTATATTTATATCTTTCATTTTTTGTTTTTGTAAAATCTAAATTTATTGATTTAGAGTATAAGTAGATATATTATAGAGAATTTCTATTAACTTAGTTTTTTTATTATTTTTGTAGTGTTTGTATTTTTTTGTGAGGTTGTGGTTATTTTTTCGTGTATTTTTTCTTTTTTTCTATTTATTTTTCTATTTTTCCTGTTTTTTTTGTTAGCGTTCGCTAGGTGGTGTTTTTTTGTTTGAGGGTGTTTAATTGCAT
>PLXT01000036.1 GCA_003151535.1 Methanobacterium sp. | reverse complement strand
AATGATAGGTACTTGACTATAATTTAAAGTGAATACTAAAAATTTTGAAGAAAAAGAAATAAATATGAATTTAAATTTAAACTTTATTTATTAAATATAAAATTATAAGTTAATTTAAAGCATAGTTAAGAAAAAAATAAAAATTTTGCATTTGTAATGTATTAATAATGTATTTGAATTCTTATTTTTTTGTTTATTTTTAGATATATTTATATAGTATTAAATATTATTAAATATTAATATAATTAAAATTAAAGTATAAAAAATATAAATAAAAAAAAACTAGGGAACTTTTTATTTTTCTTCAAAATTTTATTTTGAGGCTGTCTCATAAATATTTTCTGCACTGCTAATTTTTGCTTATTTTGAATTTAAAGGTCTATTTATTCTTATTTTTTTCCAGATTTTGTATTATGGGACAGCCTCATTTTTAATAAAAAAAAATGTTTAAAAATTGAAAATTAGACATTTTAATCGATATATTAATTTTTATTGAAATGCAAATAATAATATCTTGTTAATATACTTATTTTTCTATACATTGAATGATTTTTCAAGATAATCATGAATTTAAATTACTCCAATAGAAATTATGTTCAAAAATATGTATCAATACACTTGCAATGTACCTTTAAAAATTTTCAATAAAAAAATAAAATTTCTTACAACATACTAGTTAAATTGTTACACTTGCAATGCACCTCTCACAATGATTTTGATCTATAATTTATGTATAAATTAATTTTTCTCAGGATTAAAAAAAGTTTGAAAAAAATTTTTTTTACACATGAAATACATCTCTCATTTATTAATTCAAAAAAAATTATCCACACTTTTTTAAGGTTTAAATTTATATTGACAATTAAGCTAATTATAAAATAAAATTATAAATTCATCTTTTGATCTGATAGAACATATAATACATTAAAAAGGTTTTTTCATGGACCCATTATCAATTCTTGCTATTATTCTTATAGCAGTTGTAATAGATTTATTATTCGGCGAGTTACCAACAAAGATCCATCCGGTTGTATTTATTGGGCGAATAATTGAAATTTTTAAAAATTTAAATGGAAAATATACTTTCTTAAATAAAAGAATAGCAGGTGCATTTCTAACTATATTCTTAATAATCTTGTTATCTTTGATTTTTGCATTTATTATATGGATTTTTAAGTTTAATTACATATTAATGATAATTATTTCATCTATACTCCTATCAACAACATTTTCGATAAAATTTTTAATAAATTCCGCAGATAATGTGAAAACAGATCTAAATAATAATATTGATAATGCCAAGAAATCAGTTTCTTATCTTGTTAGTAGAGATACAAGTCAATTATCATATGATAAAATAATTTCTGCAGTTATAGAAACTTTAACAGAAAATATTACAGACTCTGTTGTTTCTCCAATTTTTTATACTTTCATATTAGGAGTTCTAGGTGGTATTACGTATCGAGTTGTTAATACGCTAGATGCAATGATAGGTTATAAAAACCCTAAAAATATCAATATTGGATGGTTTCCTGCAAAATTAGATGATATTTTAAATTATTTGCCTGCAAGAATTACTGGCATATTAATTATTTTGACAGCATTTATACTAAAATTAAATTGGAGAAATTCATATAAAATAATGATTAGAGATGCTAAAACGACACCTAGCCCAAATTCAGGATATCCTATGGCTGCAACAGCTGGTGCTTTAGGTATACAGCTTATAAAACCAGGATGTTATAAATTAGGTGACCCAATTAACAATTTGAAATCTGAAACAATTACAGAAGCAATTCAATTAACAAAAATTTCTATTATTTTATTTTTAATTTTGTCAACATTTTTATTTTTAATATTTATTATTTTATTACAAATATTTGAATAGTTTTGAATAAAATACTTATTTAAACAAAAATAATTATCAAAATTCACGTATAATTTATCTAAATCTTGAAAGTGATAAAATGAAAATAGCTATATTAAGTATAACTCAAAATGGTCAGTCGCTTGCTATGGACATTTCAAATGCTCTTAAACAGGATCCAACAGTAATCAGAGTTGATTTATTCCATAAAAATGTTAAACAGAATTTAAAAAATTTTTTTCATTCGTATAATTTTATTATAGGTATTATGGCAACGGGTATAATGATACGGAATATTTGTGAGTTGATTGAAAATAAAAAAGATGATCCTGCAATCTTAATCATTGATGAAAAGGGTCAACATGTTATAAGTCTTATTTCAGGACATTTAGGTGGAGCTAATGAATTTTCAATCAAAATTGCCAATATTATCCTAGGTGAATCTGTTATCACAACTGCAACAGATATAAACAATAAATTTGGGGTAGATTGCATTGCAAGGAAGTATCATTTGAAGATCGATGATATTTCTAAGATTAAAAATATAAATTCAGCATTATTAAACAATGAAATGGTACAAATAGCTATTAATTCTAAATATAATTTCATTTGGGAAGATTTGGATATTAGAAAATCTTATGATAAGATCAATAATAAATCAAACGATTTAACAGTATCAAACGGCGATATTACTATTAATTTAAAGCCAAAAAAACTAGTTGTGGGATTAGGATCAAGAAAGAATATCAAAACAAGTTCAGTTGTTGAAGGTGTAAAATCTGCTTTAAAAATACTTAATTTACCTATAGATCGTATTGATTCATTTGCAACTGGAGAAATGAAAGAAAATGAAATTGGTATAATAAATGCTGCAGAGGAGTTTGGTCTTCCACTTGAAATAGTTCCAACCAACTTAATTAAAGATTTCAAGAATAATGATATTACTTGTTCAGATTTGGTAATTGAAAAATTTGGATTACCTGGTGTATGTGAACCATCTTCATTAATAGCTGCAGGAGAAGATTCAATCCTGATTTTCCGAAAAACCTCCTATAATGGAGTTACTGTGGCTGTGGCTGTATCTAAAAATTAATTAAAAATAATTTAACCAATGTATATTAATATTCCATAACTTTTTTAAACATAAGATATAAAAATACATGGATATAACTTACAATACTATTACTATAAATATAGATGTTACATTTAACTTAAAAATGGAGGCTGAATTATGAGTCAAGATGCATTTGATCGTTGTAATCAAATTTTACAACATATAACTGAAGATACAAGTGTTCCTAGGAATATTCGAAGGGCAGCAGAGGAATCTAAGGATTTATTATCTAAAGATGATGACGAACCTACAGTACGTGCAAGTACGGTGATTTCTATTTTAGATGAGATTAGTAATGATCCAAACATCCCAATACATGCTAGAACATTGATATGGAATGTTTTAAGCGAATTAGAGTCTATTCGCCATTAATACTTTTTTTACAAACTGTGTTTTAGCGCTTTCTTCAATAAATTCAGAGAGAAGAGAAGCTTCATCTAAATTTCCCCCGATGGATACTATTCCATGTTCTTTTAAAATTACTACGTCTGTTTCTTCCAATCCTTTAGAAACTGCTTCAGCAAGTTCAACACTACCAGGATCATAATAATCCACATATGGTATAAACCGATCTTTAATAGGACCAAAACCTTCTATTCTCTCTATTTTTTCTCCTGCAAAAGCGAATCCTGTTGCAATAGGGGAATGAGTATGTACAATTGCATTAATATCTTTTCTTGCTTTGTATATTTTAAGGTGCATTAACAACTCTGAAGTAGGTGTTTTAATATCCTCATAAATTTTATTTTCATCCATATCAACAATTACAATATCCTTTTCAACCAAAGATTTAAGAGACAATCTGCTTGGAGTGACTGCTATACGTTCGTATTCATCTTTTTTATATCTTATACTAATATTGCCTGATTTCCCTGGGACCAGTCCCTTTTCGTATAAGTAACTTGATATTTGTATCATTTTCCTTAAAATTTCTTTACGTTGTATATTAAAATCCTCCTTGATTAAATCTCAAATAAAAATAAAGTTTATGAAATTAATTTTATTAGCCTATCTATGTGAATTTGAGTATTTTAAAAGCGCCTCGATTTAAAACAGGTACTTCAGCACATGTAGGTACTATATTATATATTTTCTGGAATTCAGTTTGTGACTGAAATGTACCTGAATTTATCATATGGATGCCTTTATGCTTTTTGTATGCATTAATATGTACATGGCCTGTGTGGAAAATGTCGGGAATATCGTCTATTACCAAGTGATCTTCAAATTCAGAAGCAAGAGGCGTTCTTTCCCCATATATTGGTGCTAAATGTCTTTTTTCAATTAGTTCTCTCATTATTAGATCAGAAGTTTGATGAGATAACCCGTTTATAGTCATTGCAAGATCATCAAAACTTCTACCATGATATATAAGTGTTTTGAAACCATCTAAACTCACAAGTGAAGGATTACTAACAAATTCTGCATTTTTAATTTTGTATAGATCCGCTGCGTAATGTTCTGGAATTGCTGGTTGTGGTTCAGCTAGTCTAGATGCATCGTGGTTTCCAGGCGCTATAACAATTTTAATATCATTAATATCCCCTAAAAATCTTGCTGCTTCTTCATATTGTTCATAAATATTTTTTATTGTTAATTCTTCTTCTTGATGTGGATAAATTCCTATTCCATCTACCACATCACCAGCTATAACAAGATAACGAACATCGTTTGCTATGTTTCTTTGTTCTTCATCTCCGAAATCGCCGTTGATCCATTTTATAAATCTTTGGAATTCTTTATCTAGAAAAGTTGAACTTCCAATATGAATATCAGAAATAAAAACAGCTGAAAAATCCATTTTTTTCTCTTCAATTCTAGGAACACTTGGATGGATAATATCAGAGGCTATTACAAGAGTTCCTTTCTTACTTCCAATTACACCAATTACTTCATCCTTAACAATACTTTCAGCCATTTCAAATAGGGAATGATTTTCATTGTGTATCAAAACAGTAATGAAACCTGTTTCATCTTCGATTTCCATAATTTTATGGTTATTTTTTGTATTTCTAATGTCATTTACCATTCCAATGACATTAACTACATCATCACGTACCCCAACATCTTTCATAGGATAACTATCACGAAGGCCAGGTTTTTTTAACAACAAAGCTTTTAACTTTTGGAATCTACTGTTGAAATATGATGTGAAATCCTTTATTTCACCATTTGTATAAGATTTTTTACTCGCATCTTGTAATACTTGAAAATTAAATGGTACATCGATGAGCTTGTTCTGTGATATTTTCACACTATCGATGGCATCATATCCTTCGTCTATAATTCCAACATTTTCGGGCGAATAATTAGAAATGACTTGATTCGCGGTATTTTTTTGAAGGAATTGGTCTACAACAGCACCTGTTAAAATGAAGAGATCACTTTTTGAGCCTGAAACATCTTTTATTAGAGAATCTGCAAACTGTAAAGAATTCTCTTGTTGTTCTATTTTTTGATATGCAGAATCATTAATGAGAAGTTCGGCGTTTGTAAATTTTAAAATTATATCATCGTTCATATTGATCCCATCAAATATTTTTTAAACATAATATACAAATAAGAGTATTCAAACTATATTTATAATCTTAATTATAATAGTTAATCCATATTACTGATACTAAAAATTGAAGGTGAGATATTTGTCCAGAATCATGAAGATCATATTATTCATAATATTCTTTGCCGTTTTCTTTGAAGCGGGTCTAATAAGTTCTTATACTATCGTTACATCCCAAGCACCAGATGTGGGAAAGTTAATAGGTTTGCAGATAGAAGAGGTCACCTCATTTTTAAGTTTTGGATCAGGTTCCCAAATTATAAATACACAATCTAATATGAACATTACTAATTATGAATCAGTAGCTTCTGAATTGACTAATAAGACAGGTTATGATATAAATGTACAGTCATTAGCTGCTCAAACATCTGGAAGCACCAAAACCAGTATTTTTCCTGTTAATATAACGGCAATGGGATATCAGAACCTTGTTTCTGGAAGCAATACTACTGCTATAGTGATAACAGCTAACCAAACTTATAGTATTACAGCATCAGCGAATGCCACATTAACAGATGGAAATCTTATAGTTGATGTTAACACTATCCATATAACATCAACTAGTGTACTGTATGGAAATAGCAGCAGTACACTCTGAATATATTTAATTTATTTTAAAGTTTAGAAAATAGAATTAATTATTGAAAATTAATTATTAAATTTACAGGTGAATAAATGATCAGTGTTATTGGTATAGGTCCATCACGAGAAGATATGACTTTTCGTGCAGTAGATGCAATTAAATCAGCAGATGTCATAATAACTTACAAATCTTATGTAAAATACATACAAGACCTTGTCGTTGGAAAAGAGCTAATATTAAAGGGAATGGGTGATGAAATTAAGCGTGCTGAACTTGCAATATCTAAATCTAAAGAAGGTAAACATGTTGCTCTAGTAAGTTCTGGAGATCCTGGTGTTTTTGGAATGGGTAATGTTCTGTTCCAAATCATAGGAAAATATTCTGGAGTTAAAGTAGAAGTTATTCCTGGCGTTACTGCAGTAAATTTTTCAGCAGGCATGTTAGGGGCACCACTGCATGATTTTGCAGTTATAAGTTTCAGTGACATATTAACACCTATTTCTGAAATAAAAAGAAAGGTTAAAGCCGCATCTGAAGCGGATTTTGTTATCGCTATTTACAATCCACTGAGTAAAACTCGCACGAAACCTTTTGAGGAATCGCTTAAAATCTTACTCGAAACAAAAAAACCAGAAACAATTGTTGGAATTGTAAGAAGTAGCGAAGATGGAGTTGATGTTTCCATTACTACTCTTGATAAACTTTCAACTAGTAAGATCAATATGTCTACTACACTTATAGTTGGAAATTCAATGACTTACATTGAAGAAGGTTATATGATAACGCCTAGGGGTTATAGGGTTTCATATCCAATACATCAACTTTCCAGAGAATTTTATGAAAAGTATCTTAAAGGTGATGTAAACGAAGGTCCAAACATAGGATGTGAATATTATCCATGCCATAATCACCCTCAAAACTGTAAATTCTGTTACTGCCCATTTTATCCTTGTGGAGAAGGTTCTACAGGCGGTAAATGGATTAAAGATAAGGGTTTATGGAGCTGTGAAGATTGCGAATGGATACATAATGATAAAACTGTTGAATGCATACAGACCAAATTACCACAGATAATTGAAGAGGTAGATGATCTTAAGAATAATAAAAAGGAGCTCCTTAAATTAAGAAGGGATTGTATTTACAATACTAGAGAATCATCGTAGTTTCCATCATTATGTAGGTTACTAAAATTTAATTTTCTTATTTTTTTTGAATCATTATTTTATTATGCTAAAAAATATTATTTTGTGACTGTGTATAATAAATAATACTTTTATATAAGATGTTAATCATAATATTAATAATTATATTTGTAATATTAATTAGGAAGCTAATATTTACTAAACATTGTAAATCGTCCAATTTCAAATTCCCAGATGGTGAGTTACTGGAATATTTCTAGTAACCCTATTTTACACCCCCCCAAAAACACTAAAATTTTAAACCATCTCTTGGTATAGAAGACCAAGTTCCAACTTGGGTTATAATACCTAGCCCGTACAAACCCAACTTGGAAGGGAAAACTTAAAAATATTAATTATAAAAAAAGTATTTTTTTTAAATTAGATCTCAATCTCCATAACACCATCGAATACAAGGACAGCTTCTCCTTCCATAAATAACCTTACTTCTTCATCCATTTCGAAAACAATTATAAGAAGTTCTCCTCCTGGAAGATGGACTTCTACTTCTTCATCAAGTTTTCCAAGTTTAAAACCTGCACTAACACATGCAGTGGCTCCCGTTCCACATGCGAGTGTGAACCCAGCTCCTCTTTCCCACGTAATCATTTCGATCTCATTTCTGTTAATAATATTAACGAAATGAACATTTGTTTTTTGTGGAAATGCCTGGTGTGTTTCAATTATTGGGCCAATTTCATTAAGATCCATGTCTTCAATATTTTCTGTGAAAATAACGGCATGAGGATTACCCACATTCACTAATGTCATTTTGATAGGATTACCATCAACAATAAGATCTGTATCTAAAAATTCATCTTTATCACTTATCATAGGAATATCTGATGTTTTGAAACTTGGAACTCCCATATCAACACTTGAAGCCCTCACTTCTCCTCCTTCAACATCTAAATCAACTTCTTTGATTCCTCCTAAAGTTTCAACAAGCATTTCATCACTAATAACTATCTCATTTTCATACACGTATTTAACAAAACATCTTATACCATTTCCACACATTTCTGCTTCACTTCCATCAGAATTAAAAATTCTGAATCTTATATCAGCATCTTCTATGCTTGCGGGTGTTACAAATATTACACCATCAGCTCCAACAGAGAAACCCCTTCTACAAATTTCTTCTATAATTTCGGGCTTTTTATCTTCAGGTATTAATATTTTTGCAGATTCATCAAATACAATGTAGTCATTTCCAAGACCATGCATTTTTGAAAAGGTAATCAGTGTCCTTTCACTCATTTTAATAGCCTCACAGGCACATTTTGCTTTGATAACAAGTCAGCGAATGTTTCTCTTTCTCTTATTAAACTGGTTTCATCCTTTGAAACAAGGACCTCTGCCGCTTTAGGACGACTATTGTACTGTGAGGACATAGAAAATGCATATGCTCCTGCATTTAAAATTGCTAGTACTTCATCTTCTTCCATATCTGGCATTGGCCTGTCCCTTGCAAATAGATCTCCTGATTCACAAACATCTCCTGCTATATCAATTTTCTGTGTTGGTTCTACTAATGGATTGCTAGCTGCTACAATGTGATGATATGAGCCATACATAGTAGGTCTAAGTAAAGTATTGAAACCAGCATCTACACCTATAAATTTCCTGTAACTCTGTTTTATAGTATTAACTCTGGTTAATAATATTGAAGCGTCTCCAACCAGATATCTACCCGGTTCAATGCACATTGTAGGTTTTCCAAGTCCATATTCATTTAATTTATCTTTGTACAAGTTGGTTATTTTTTCAGCAAAGGCTTTAATATTTAATCTTGATTCATCAGGTGTATAAGGAATACCAATACCACCTCCAAAATCAATGAAATCAAACTTAATACCCGTTCCTTCCTTGACTCTACCGGCTATATCCATTAAAGTTCTTACAGCGAGCATGAATGGTTCTGGATCAAGAATGCCTGACCCTATGTGTGTATGAATTCCAACAGGCTTGAAACCTAAATCTATGGCTAAATTATAAACTTTAACACCTTCTTCTTCCATTATACCAAATTTACTTAGGGGGCCACCTGTTATACAGTGGTCATGGTGTCCTGCTCCAACCATAGGGTTCACTCGGAATGATATTTCAATTCCTTGAGCTTCAGGAATCTTTGAAAGTCTTTTTAGCTGTGAAATTGAGTCAAGGTTGATCCTAACTCCAGAATTAATTGCGAATTTAAGCTCTTCATCAGTAACATTGTTTCCAGTATAAAGAATTTTTGAAGGGTTGAAGCCAGCCAGTAAAGATGTATATATCTCACCAGGGGATACTGCATCAATCCCACTGCCTTCCTTTTCCAAAATTTTCATGACTGCAAGATTAGTGTTGGCTTTGCAAGCATAGTACATTTTGAAATCTGAATATTGGCTTGAAAATGCATTATAAAGCCTTTTATAATTATCTTTTATCCTTTCTTCATCTATAACGTATAATGGTGTTTTATATTGGTCTGCAAGTTCGACTGTATCAACTCCACCAATCGTAAGATTTCCTTTTTCATTTGTTTTTAAATCAAAATCCATGATATTATCCTCCGAAAACAAGAAAATGATGTGAATGTTAAATTTTTACATCTTATCATATAAAAAATTTTAGAAAATGAACAGATATAATAAAATATTTATTATATTGAGGTTAAATAATTTATTATAGAAAATAGCTCCCAATAATGCGAATAAATGGAATATATATCATATAAACTCATTAATATTTGAATCAACATCTTAAATTAACAATTTGGATAATTTTAGAGATTTTAATCTTTTGTACATGTGGAGTGACACAAACTTTGAGTGTTTCTAACAAAAAAAGCTGGCAGATTCTTTTTGCTGTGGGCCTTGGAACCATAATGGTCCCTATTAATGCCAGTATTGTTAATGTAAGTCTCCCAATTATTACAGAATTCTTTGGTGCTACAGTAACTACGTCTGAATGGGTTTTAACTAGCTATTTAATAACTTTACTATTTTTTGTACTCTTTTTTGGTAAGTTTGGTAATTTTTGGGGTCATGAACGCCTGTATATGGCTGGTCTTATTGGGTTTGTTTTTTCATCCCTTTTATGTAGTTTGGCACCTTCAATATTATTATTAATAATTCTCAGAGCCATTCAAGGCTTCACAGCAGCTATGATGTTGTCAGTATCTCTTAGACTTGTCAAAAAATCTTTTCCAAAATCGATGTTGGGTCAAGCACTAGGCATATATGCGGTGTTGATTGCTGGAGGTCTGACATTAGGCCCTGCAATAGGGGGAATTTTGGATGGTATACTAGGTTGGAGATCTATATTTCTAATTAACTGCCAACGGGAATTTTAAGTTTAATAATATGCTTCAGAATATTAGACCGGGGAGAATCTCAAGAGATTAAATGGGATATTATTGGGACAATTTCATAGTTTTTAGCATTGTTCTCACTTGTTTATCTATTGAATTATATCACTTCAAAACCAATAGATATAGAAGATTTAATATTGAGTTTTTTTACTATATCTATGGGGATTATATTCATATGGTGGGAACGTCGCACAGATGATCCTATTTTAAATCTTTCACTCTTTAGAAACATTAATTTCTCTGCATATAACCTTAGTCTCCATTTGAATTATGTGTGTATGTATATGATCATTTTTGTGATGCCATTTTATTTACTTAAAGTTCTGAACTTATCAACAAATACTACAGGTCTAGTACTTACACCTGCACCACTTTTAATAATGTTTTTAGCCCCAGTAAGTGGGATAATTTCTGACAAATTCGGTTCTAGACCTTTATCTTTTATAGGTGCATTGATATGTGCTGTTGCATTTTTTTCTATGACTCAACTCACATTTTATTCGACTGAGATCGATGTTTTTTTAAGGTTAGCACTTCTTGGTGTTGGGACAGCAATTTTCCAGTCTCCTACCAACAGGGCAATAATGTCCAAAATACCAAATGGACAAGCGGGGGTTGCATCAGGCATATTGGTTACTATGAGGAATTTGGGAATGGTTTTTGCTGTATGTTATGCGGGTATACTATTAAGCACCACCATCAATCCTACAACTCTCCAATTGAACACATTGATACCATTACAAGCCTGTGATCTTACTACAAGTATGCATCTGGTTGTTATGTTAGGTGCATTTTTAAGTCTAATTATGGCTTCACTTTCAATTATAGGTATCTTAACAAGTAAAATCATTAAAAGAGAAGTTTTGGATAGAATACAAAAAGATTAAAAAGTTGAAATTTGGATAACATTAGTACTAATTAAAATTAGCTATAGCATCATCTAAAACTGTTACAACAGTGTCTATCTGATTTTTATTTATTACTAATGGTGGAACGAACCTTAAAACATTTCCAGCTGCACAATTTATTATTATGCCCTTCATACGAAGTTCGTCTACGAGATTTCCACATTCCCGGGATATTTCCATTCCGATCATTAATCCTTTACCACGCACTTCTTTAACAACTTTATGATTATTTTTAATTATTTCAAGTTTTTTCATGAAGTATATTCCATTTTCTTTGGATTTTTGAAGTAATTTTTCATCTATTATGTAATTAATTGAAGCTTTTGCAGCAGCACATGCAAGTGGACTACCACCAAAGGTTGCAGCATGATCTCCAGGTTCAAATGTGTCAGAAACATCTTTATTAGCCATAACCACTCCCATTGGAAATCCTCCTGCAATTGCCTTAGCTAACGTACTTATGTCTGGTGTAACACCAAAGGTTTGAGATGCAAACATCTCCCCTGTACGTCCAAAGCCTGTCTGTACCTCATCAAATATCAGAAGAACTTCCTTATCAAGACATAATTCCTTTAAATTTTTTAAATAATTCTTTGAAGGTATTATAACTCCACCTTCACCTTGAATTGGCTCTACAAGTACCGCAGCTGTTTTAGGACCAATTGCATTTTCCACAGCTTCAACATCATTATAGTCAACGTGTTTAAACCCTGGTGTTAAAGGCCCAAAACCTTTCTGGTATTTGGGTTGACCAGTTGCTGTGATGGTTGTAATGGTTCTTCCATGGAACGAATTGTTCATGGCTATTATTTCACCTTTTCCAGTATGCTTACGGGCAAGTTTTATTGCCCCTTCGTTAGCTTCTGCACCACTATTACAAAAAAATGATTTTTCATGAGGTGAAACCTTTGACAATAATTTTGCTAGTGTAACTTGTTCTTCCGAATAATACAAGTTAGAGATATGAATGAGCTTTTTTGCCTGATTTGAAATAGCTTCTGCAACTCTGGGATTAGCATGTCCCACATTATTTACTGCAATTCCTGCAACGCAATCTATATAAGATTTCCCCTCAACATCCCAAACAACAGATCCTTCACCCTCTACAAGGGCTAATGGCTGACGTCCGTAAGTATGCATAACATATTCCTTATCCATATCCATAATTTCTTTTGTATCCATTTAATCACCTTAAAATTTTGATAAATTACTGTTAAAGTTATTTAATATCACTAGACTCTTTAATTAAAGATAAAAATATTTCCTTATATTTTGAAGTATAAGTATCTATTAATTTATTTGGAATTCATGGTTTATTAAACGTTTTTATCTTATGAAAGACTTGATTAAGAATGAGTTATAGAATTTCTATACAAGTTAAATATTTGAAAATAGGTGATAAAATGAAAAAAGCAACAATTGAAACAGATAAAGGAAATATAGTACTCACACTTTTTGATAAAGAAGTACCAAACACGGTTGCAAATTTTGAAAAGCTTGCAAATGAAGGATTTTATAATGGATTAACTTTTCACAGGGTTTTACCGAACTTTGTTATACAGGGAGGGTGTCCTAAGGGAAACGGAACTGGAGGTCCAGGTTATACCATAAAATGCGAAATAAATGAACACAAGCATGGAACTGGTGCTCTTTCAATGGCACATGCAGGAAAAGATACTGGTGGAAGTCAATTCTTTATAACACATAGTCCTCAGCCACACTTGGATGGAGTACACACAGTCTTTGGTAAGGTTATTAAAGGAATGGAAGTAGTCAACAAGATCAAACCTAACGATGTAATGAACAAGGTCACTGTTGTTGAAGAATAGATATCAATTAATAATTTTTTTATAACGATTTTGTAGGGCTATTGCATATATATCGGCTATTGTATCTGCAAAATCTACATCTAATGAATCATAGTCTTTTTCTGGATTTCTGAGTACGATTTGACCAATAATATTATGCCCATATTTAACAGGTACTGATAAAAATTGATAAACTGGGGTATGACCCTCTGGTAGGCCATGTGCTGCAGGATGTTGCGAAGGGTTGTGGATATAGAATGATTCACCGGTGTCTAGGGAATAACCCAATAGACCGCCGTAGGTACCATCTGCTCTGATTTTAAAACGAGCTTCTCCCATATCCGCATACATCTGACATCTCCCTGTCATGTGTGAGAATGATATTCCAACACTATCTTTATTATCCGGATCTACATAGGCCACATAACAATTCTTGCTATGGGTAAGACGTTTAGATTCCTCCATGATTACATCTGAAATTTCCTTTAAAGAAGAATTTTGTAACATATATTGGATCTTTTTTCTAAGGGAGTGAATATCTTGATTTTCTATTTTAGCACCAGAACCCATCCCATAATTAGAATGCTTTGGTTCTTTAATGGTATTATCTTCCTTCATAATCATCTCCTATAATAAATTTATATCCTATAAGATTATTAAATTTTCTTAATGTTTCAATCGAAATTCAGTGATAGAACATTAACCCTTAAATATATAACCCTGAGATAAACCCTGTATAAATAAAAATTGAATCTGAAACCATTAATATGAAAAGTGAGGAATTAAATGAGTGAAAATCAAGACGATAATATAATATTAGGGGCTTATAAACAAATAAATGCTCTTTTAATTGTGGTTGGACTTCTTTTAGGGAGTTATACCATTAATGGTTCTGGTTTGAATAATACACTGGCTAGTATGTAATAGCTGTAATTGTAGTTTTATACGGAGCCTACCAGTATTATAAAATAGATGGAAAAATAGGTATTTTCTTAATATTAATTGCATTTTTATGGGCTATAGGGTATTCGCTATTATATTTTAAGGGTTTTTCCATATAAAAATCTTTTAAATACATCTAAAGATCTTTCAAGTTAAGTTCTGAAAAAATAGCGTCATTTTTATCTATTATTTTAACAATTACACCATAAACGTATTCTAATGGTATTTCTAAACCTTCTTTAGTTTTTATATATTTTATCCCTACTTTATGAAATATTTTATCTATTGTGAATATTTTCAGTGGTATTTTTTCTATAAAACTGATTTTAGAGAACCAAAATATCGATAATGGACAGGAACGTGGTAATAATACCTTATCTCCATTTTTTAAGGTTTTTGGATTTTCCTTAACTATTATAAAGTTTCCTTTATTAATAGATGAATTTAAATTTTCTTCAATTTTTATAAAAACAAGTTTCTGGAACTTGGGGGAGATAAGCTCTGTTCTCATCTTTTTTTCAAGTAATTTAGCGCCTAATACCTCAAGACAAACGGATGGTATTCCCCTTTCCTTTAAATGATCTTTAACACCCATTTCAAAAGCGTTTGAAAGACGTACCCAGCTATCAACTTCTCTACAAAATGCTTCAGAACTATTGGTACGCATAGGACATTTCCAGCAATATATTTCTCTTCGAGACTTTCTATCAAATTCTTATATTGTATATGGGATAATTTCCCGAATTCCTCAAGGTTATCGGATATTCCTGCCATGAACTCACCTTAACTCTAATTAATAAATATTCTTTCACTACTAATTAATTTTTTTTAATCCGCATATAAAGTAAAAATAAATTTTGTAGGTCGAAAATATATTAAATAGAAAATTTACAAATTCTTTCTTTTAATAGAATCTATAAGGCCAGATTTTCTTGCATAATGAAACATGTAAAGCTGCACATAACCTGCATACTCTCCAAACTGTTCCATTCCAAATATACGTGCTTTAGGTGGTTTAATTTCCTTTCCATTAAAATAAAGTTTTGACACAATACGTCCGATCCAAACATCCACTGGAAATGCTTTTTTATATCCAAATCCATATAATAAGATACAGTCAGCTACTTTGGGGCCTACTCCGGGTAGTTCAAGTAATGAATTGAAAGCATCTTCATAACTCTTTTTAAGCATGTTACTAAGAATTAATTCATTTTCAATTATTTCAGCAGCTTTAATAATGAATTTAGCGCGGTAACCTACTCCGCAGCTTTTTAAATTTTTATCAAATATAAATTTATTTGGAAGATGGTCTTCAAATCGTTGCATTTCCTCAAGGTCATGTTCTGGCACATTTCTAAGAATTTCTGGAGTGGGAAATGTGTAAAAAGTTCCTGATTTGAATTTATAATCTCTACCCCATTTCTTTTTAATATCGTTGATGGATCTATTCCAGCGTATTATAGAACAATTAGCGGATGATATTGAAGCTATAATACATTCAAATGGGTTATGGGCTTTAAATAGTCGTAATCCTTTGCAAAAATCAATTGTTGGTTCAAGTTGTGGGTCTTTCATTAAGAAATCGTTTAGAGCATTTAGATTATCATTTAAACCGAAAATTTCCATAACAGATGATCGGATCGATTCTTCATCAATGTCTTCCATAGATTCTGCAACAATTTCTAAAGGAGCATCAAGATCCTTATACTTTTGTTTAGCTTTAATAAGACAGTTATTACCTTCTACTGATACTAACTCTTGGAAATATTCATCTTTATAACACCAAGCAGGTTGTGAGGTCTGACCACTATTGATGGTCAAATCAAGATCTAACTGGCCTTTATATTCATGAGAATCTATTAAAAATCTAGTCTTCATTATATCAACTTGTTTAACATATGAAATTCACATATTTTTGTAATTACCATCTTGAGAAGAAATCACTATCATTTATTGGTATATGTTAAACTGTGACAGAATAATTGATGTAATCTCAAGATTTTTTTTATAATGCTTAAATATTTGAATTAATCAAGTTCAACTTCATTTGATCCGAATTTAAGTTTTTTCTTGTTGATCCATACGAATCCTTTATTGGGGGTTATCACTGCTACATCAATTGGCCCACCAACTCCAGGCATATCACCGGGATCAGCATTTATTCCATCTGAAAACCTTTGCATTGCGGAGGTTGTTTGGATCATTAGGGTGCAAAAATCGATTCCATCTTGTAATGTCATTGTCCCCCATTGGATTGCATATTCCAGATTTTTCAATTCTTCAAAGATTTGTGTTTCTCCCTTAATTCCCATGGCCTCTTTAGTATATTGGACATTGGATATACGTCCATCAAATCCTAATACAATTCTTGAAACAACATCACCCTGTCCTATCCATGAACTACCATATTCATTATTTTTATCATTGCTGTCACGCCTTTTTTGAATTTCACCCGGAATATAACATCCAAAAACTTGGTGGGAGCCATTTTTATTATATCCTGCAACTAAAAGTTCAATCATATCCACTCCTGCAACACCTTCTTCTAAACCTCCTTGTGGATTTTTGAAGCTGAATGTGATGTTGAACTGATTTTTTTCCAATTTTAATAGTTCACAACCCTTTATTTGTAAATCTTTTTTTATATTTTCAGTAGCCAAGTCCAATTGAACCTTCCAATGATATTTTTCATTGAAAAGGCTGTGGAGTTTAATAGCAACTTCCTCAACGTTTAGTTTTTCAATTTTAGACCCTCTTTTAAATTCATCTATGAATTTACTAAGATTTTTTAGAACTCCATCTTCTTCTAAAAATGCAAGCCCAGTTATCCCGACACCGATTCGACTGTTGATTTGGAAAAGTTTTAAAGCATTATCGCTTCCTATGCGAGCCATTCCCTTTAAATTTCTGTATGTCTGTCTGCTGTCAGCAGCGAGAACTATTCCTTCTGGTGTTGTAGTGTTTATTACGAGTGACATGATCCATCTCCTAATTCAATAATCAATATTCTGTTTAAAGTATCCCTTTATTTGTAAATATAATGAATCAAACTATGTCAAACTTTATATTATTACAAACAATATAATTATTACTATTGCATCAATTCATCCTCATAAGGGGACTTCACGAATTGAAATGTTAAATGGAAGATGTTGTACATCCAAATTCATTTTATCCAAAATAAATTCATAACAATTTAAATAAGAAAAAATGCTGATCAGTAGGTTATTATGTATATTGGGTAAAAATTGTCAGTTTAAAATTCAAAAAAGTAATTGTAAATATTTTTGCTATCACCCAAAGCTACTCATCAGATATTCTAATAATGTTTTGTGATTATTGTTTTTAAGTTTTGTATTGATTTATTATACCTTTTCCTATAGTATTGCTAGATAAATCGTTTACATATCAATTAAAGTCCGAATATTTTTGAACTATGAAAGAGAGCTATTGAATGACCTAATGTAAGTAGTATATTGTTAAAATCGTGTAGAATTAATAGTTTCATAAATTGTAATTAGAAAATTATAGATAAAATGATTGAGAATTCTATAAAAGAGTAAAGTGCAATATTTTTGCTATCACTATATAGAGTTACTC
Source organism: Methanobacterium sp. (assembly GCA_003151535.1). Lineage (GTDB taxonomy): Archaea > Methanobacteriota > Methanobacteria > Methanobacteriales > Methanobacteriaceae > Methanobacterium_B. The sequence goes on along the minus strand of PLXT01000036.1, from coordinate 17,854 downwards.
ATCAGATTTCCAGATTTAATGTAAGAGTCAAGTTTTTGACTAATGTGTTGGTAAATTTCTTTAGTTACCCCAACACTCCTAATAAAATCGTTTGAATATTTAATATCTCCTCGACGTGGATTATCCTGTCTCATTACGCACATACAGATGGCTGTAATGATCATTAGCGGGTCAGTTTTTCTTCCTTTCCCACCACGATAAAGCTTCCTGAAATCTATTTTTGATATTATTTCCCTTGCCCTGTCTTTCTGACCCCCACCTGCAGGTAATAAAACTTCATCTCCATCTTCTCTTTTAGTTAAAACCATTGTAGGGCTATGGCCGGTCATCATGAAGTTACTTGCAACTATACTTAGCTGTGCAAGCTTCTCATTTAAACGAAAGTCTTCATCTACTGTTTTTTGATTGTAAGGCTTAAATTTCTTATATTTTTTTATTTTATTATCTAATCTATCTACTTTTGCTTTATCATCTAAAAAAATATGTTTACGTTTTTTCAAATTTTATCCCCTGATTACTATCTTTTTAATATTTTAAGATTTATAAGGTTAGTGGATTCATAAAAATCGATTTTAAAATAACGAATTTATATTTACAGTTAACATAACGGAATGAGAATGAAGTTTATAATAATTTAATAATATTTAAAGATAAGTATCAAAAATAATCCTTTATTTATTCTTTAAATCACTATTGGTCCTATAATTTTGGCTAATAAATTCATTGCCGTTTAAAAAAAAACCTCCATAACACATCCTTATATTCTTCTGCATAATCAATATTTATTCTAGGTGTGGCTATAATCTATCTATTAACTTCTGATGAACTTTTTGACGTAATATAGAGTTCATTTCCACATAAATCTTTCCCATTCAATGAAGTTTTAATATCAAATGCCTGACAGAGTTTTGAAGGTCCATTCGTTAAATTTACTTCCTTTTCCCTCTGACAAATCAATCCTTCTGCGTTTACCCATCAATTCAATTCCATTACAAGGTTCTAAAGCTCTTATGAGAACAGCTTCAGGCATGTTTCTTTTTGCGTTACTACATTGAGACAATAATTATGGCCATAGACTTGAAAAACATATGCAAATCCTCCATTTTTAAAAAGAGGGTCCATTTTTGGTGTGTGACGACATCTATATGAATGGGCCCCTTTATCTTTCGGACCTTTATAAGCTTCTACCACTACAATTTGGCCTTTGGTGACACCAGCTGCAGTTTTATGGACTAAATAACAGCCTAATAATTCTTTTGCAACTGTTATTGTATCTCTTGTATAGAATGATCTTTCAAGCTTCATGAATTACACGTATAGATCAGAATGTCTGAAACAATCTATTAAATGGTCATTTACCATACCTACTGCTTGCATGAAAGCGTAACATATTGTAGGTCCAACAAACTTGAAACCCCTTTTTTCAGGTCATGACTAATCTTTTCAGATTCTAAAGTTGATGAGGGTATTTCTTCCATTTTTTTCCACATATTTTGTTTTGGGTTTCCACCAACGAATTTCCAAATATAACTATCGAAGCTTCCATATTCTTTTTGGATTTCCAATAATGCAACGGCATTAGTAACATCAGAACGAATCTTCAGCTGATTACGTACTATACCAGAATTTTCTCGCAATTCTTCTATCTTGTCTTCGTTGTATTTGGCCACTTTTTCAGGTTCAAAATTATCGAATGCAATTCTATAATTCTCCCGTTTCTTAAGTATGGTTGTCCAGCTTAAACCTGCCTGTGCACCTTCTAATATTAAGAATTCAAAAAGAAGTGAATCATCATGGACGGGAACACCCCATTCTTTGTCATGATATTCAATCATCAATTGATCTTCATTTACCCAAGGACAGCGTATTTTCATGGATTTCTATTTCTATTTAACATAATATTTACTTTACCTAAGCCAGGTATTTAATGAAAAATAATGTTGAAAAAAGACTTAAATTTAGATATTATCTTTGTTTAATAAATTTTATTAATTCTTAAATTCATATATAAAATAAAATATATAGATTTTTTTAAAGTTCTGGGGGTATATAACTTGTTGAAATCAAATAATAGTGAATTGGAGTTATTAACAGATATGAATAGTGTTTTAGTTTTAGTTGATTATCAACCGATAATGATCAAAAGTATAGCTTCAGGGGATAAGGCCATCATTAAAAAAGCTGCTGTTCTTGCTGCTAAAGCTGCTAGTATTTTAGAAGTACCTGTTGTTTTGTCGTCAATCAATCCTAAAAACAATGGAGATGTTTTTCCAGAAATTACAGAACTTTTTCCAGAGCAAGAGATATTTGCAAGAAAAGTTCCAAGTTTCGATGCATTTGAAGATCAAAGAACTTATGATGCTGTTAAAAGAACAAATAAGAACAAATTAGTGATCTCTGGCCTATGGACAAGCATGTGTTTCACTTATACAGCGCTTCATGCTATTAAAGAAGGATATGATGTTTATGGGTTAATGGATGCTGCAGGTGATTCCACTATAGATGCCCATAATTATGGTGCTAAGAGGATGTTAAAAGCTGGAGTTATTCCACTTACATTAGAATCTTTAGTTTCCGAATGGATGCATGATTGGGACAACCCAAAATCTGGAGAATTATTAGAAAAAGTCTATTCCAAGTATGGGGCAATGATAGGGCTTCATTAAGTCATATGATTAAATTAATCTTAAAACCGTACAAGAATTCCTTTTTTCTTTAGATATTCCTTAACCACTTGAACAGGGTATTCATTGAAATGAAATATACTAGCAGCTAAAGCAGCATCTGCTTTTCCAATTTTAAATGCATCATAAATATGATTTGGATTACCAACACCACCAGATGCTATTACCGGGATATCTAGGTTTTCGCTCATTGTTCTTGTAAGTTCAAGGTCGTATCCATCTTTAGTACCATCACGGTCCATACTTGTTAAAAGTATTTCTCCTGCTCCTCTTTTCTGGCATTCAATTGCCCATGATATTGCATCAATTCCTGTAAATTCACGTCCACCGTAGATACTACAATCAAACCAACAGTAACCTTTTTCAGTTTCAATAATTATTTTATCAGAATTTTCTTTTGGATCTTCAACATATCTTCGTTTGGCATCTATGCCTATGACACAAGCTTGTGATCCTACCACCTTAGATGCTTCATTTATAAGATTGGGATTTTGAATGGCGGCCGTGTTAGTAGAACATTTATCTGCACCAGCTCTGAGCATATTAACATAATCTGCTGGTTTTCTAATACCTCCTCCTACACATATCGGTACAAAGACATTCTCAGTGGTGGCTTTAATTACTTCTGCCATAGTTTCCCTTCTTTCATGAGAAGCGGTAATATCAAGAAATACAATTTCATCTGCACCATCCTCATAGTACTGCGTTGCAAGTTCAACGGGTTCTCCTGCGTATCTTATCTGTTTGAATTCAACCCCTTTAACTACCCTACCATTGGGAACGTTAAGATCGCAGTCAAGACATGGTATAATCCTTTTTGCCAGCATTTTTACCTCATTAAAGTTTATTACTAATTGATTTTTTTTTATTTAATTAATTTGTTAAGTTGATATTTTATTTTATAACATAACCATTTTAAGTAGTAAAATCAAAAGTTTGATGTTGTTTCTACAAATTTATAACAATGAACAGATATAATTATTAATATTCCTAGTCAATATGATTCTTACTTAATTAAACATTAATGAATTGGGCCTGTAGTCTAGCCAGGAATATGACGTGGGACTTCGGATCCCAAGGTCGGGGGTTCAAATCCCCCCAGGTCCGCTATTGTTATTTGAAATTTTGATTATTAATATTTCAGTTATTTGATTAATTAAACTCTGATCTCATTTTTACTTAATATTAATTAGCTAAACTACTCAACATCATCAAAAACTTTAAATTCCTTGAAGTTATAATATTAACAATTGTTAAGGTAATTGATCATAGATATTTAATATAATTTTTTTTCAAATTAAAACAAAAAATTCTTATAAATGGAAAAAATCATATATAATGTGAAATAATGAGTAGAGAATCATTACCAACTGTTTTTATATCTCATGGACCGCCTACTTTATTGTTGGAGAATATTCCAGCTAGGGAGTTTTTAAAGGATCTTGGAAAAACTTACAAAAATGTAAATGCAGTACTTTGCATATCAGCGCACTGGATGACTTCGAAACCCACTGTTAATTCTATTGAAGAGAACGATACCATACATGACTTCTATGGATTTCCACCCGAACTCTATCAAGTAGAATATCCTGCATTGGGGCCCCCCGAACTAGCTCAAAGAACAGCTGATCTAGTAAATGATGGCGGTTTACCTTGTGAAATAGATTACACACGTGGACTAGATCATGGGGCATGGGTTCCAGCTATGTTGATGTTTCCAAATTTAGATATGCCTGTTTTTCAACTTTCAATACAGCAGCATATGGATCCGAAAGCACATTACGTGTTAGGCAAGGCTATAGAATATTTAAGACATGAAGGAGTTTTAATTCTAGGTAGTGGAGGTGCAGTCCACCCTCTAGGATATGCTCCTCTTAGACCCGGAGCTAAAACAGATCAATGGGCTCAAGATTTCGATTCATGGCTCACAAAATCTGTTACACAAGGAGATTATTCTGCTGTATTAAATTACAGTAGGGTAGCACCTTATCCTGAAAGGGCCCACCCTTACCCAGACCATTATATGCCACTAATCACTACAATGGGTGCAGCAGGTGAAGGTGCTAGTGGTGAAGTAATTCACAATAGTTGGTTCTGGGGAGATATGGGAATGGGGGCGTATGAATTCAATATTAAATAATTTTTATATAATAATGAAATCCTAAAGGGGATATAAGATGATATCAGATAAGAACAAACCTAAAATTAGAATAATGAAAGATGGACCTTACATAGTTTCAGGAGGGGTACCACTTATTAAACAGGGAATAGGCACTGACGATGAAGGTAATTCTTACCAATGGAGTATGGAAGTTAAATACCCATTAAAAGATAATTATTCACTTTGCAGGTGCGGAAAGTCGAAAAACAAACCATTCTGTGATGGTACACATTTAAAGGTTGAATTTGATGGGACAGAAACAGCAAGTAAAAAACCATATATGGCTACAGCAGTTGAAACTGAAGGACCTACTCTAACATTAACTGATGTATGGCCATTATGTGACCATTCAAGATTCTGTCAACGTGCTGGTGGTATAAGGGATTTAATAGCAAAGTCAAATGATCCTGAAGCCAGAGAACTGGCCATTGAACAGGGAAAAAATTGTCCATCAGGAAGGTTAGTTGTATGGGATAAAAAAACAGGCGATGCATTAGAACCAGAGTTTGAACCTTCCATTGTAATGGTCCACGACCCTCAGAAAAAATGTGAGGGACCTATATGGGTAAGGGGCGGAATACCGATAGAATCATTTGATGGGGATGTATACGAAATTCGTAATCGTGTAACCCTTTGTCAATGTGGTAAATCCCAAAATAAACCATTTTGTGATGGTAGCCATTGGATTTCAAAAGAAAAAATGGAAGAATGGAGAGTTAAATGGGATAAAAAAGAGGATTAACTTTTTTTTATTCTCATACAACTGATAAGTATAATATCTAATTTTTTTCAATTTTAGATACTTTTAGATATTTAAGGATTAAAGTAATTTTAAAAGAAATTAATCTCTTACAATAGCTTCCTTAAAGAATGGAGGTATTAAATCACGGTACATTCGTCCCGTCATCAACATTCTTATGTTGCTGTCTAGAATGTAAGTTTCACAGTAATCATCTTCTGCACGCATTCCTCTACCATATGCTTGCACAAGAGTCATCACCGTCTTATAAGCATACCATTTAGGATCTTGTGCTTTCCTGTTTTTTATCTGCTGATCTCCAAGATATGGGAATGGTATTTTGTAAATAACTTGGAACTGGCACTTCTCATATGGAAGGTCAACACCTTCGCTCATTGAAGGGCTTACCAATACTAAAGGATCTTTACTCTTCTCAAAAAGGCGCAGTTTGTACTCTCTATCTGTACTTTTATGATCGATAAGCCTTTTATCTTTAATATGTTTCATAATATACTGTTGACACTTGTAATTATGCGTATGAATCAATCCCTTCTCGTACTTATGATGTTCTATTATTTTTTCAAGTATTGGGATAGTTTTCGGAGCTGTACGTTTAATTGCACGCTGTGACATGGGGCCTACGGTTTTAAGATGAACAGGACGTTCTGATGCAGGGAATGCACTTTTAATACTTAGATAATAAACTTCTTCAGGGTTTATTCCTAACCATTTACAGAAGAGATCTTGATCAAGTATGGTTGCACTCATGAACAGACAAACATCAGCATATTTAAAGAGTCTATCTTTAGTATAAACGTCTATATTAAGTGGTTTGAATGTTATTCCACCATCAGCTCCATCAACAACCCAATTTTTTGGATTTTCTTCCATGTTGGTCATGAGTTCACTTAATCGTAGTTTTGTCCTATTTATCCGGTCTGCCTTGTTTTTTGGCATTTTTGTAAGACTAATGTCTTTATAATCTTGATAGAGTGACTGTATGAAAATTGTCCATTCCTTAGGATCAGAATAAGACATCATACTACGCGGTATACTCTTTTTCACATCTTTTTCAAGCATTTTGTTGGAAAGATGAACTTCCATTCTGCGCATCAGCTTATCTTCTATGTTGTGTGCCTCATCAAGTATCATTAAATTCCTTTTACCGAAATGCTGAACATAAGCAAGTTCTAAAAGTGCATAATCATAATTCATAAGGGTAATATCACTTCCAACAGCCCTAGATTTTTGATTCCAATAATTACACCTTTCATTTGATCTAAAATATATTGGAGTGCCATGTGCATCGTTGAAAGCAAACATTCCCTCTAAAGATGGAGATTTTGTAATTCCAAAATCGCATACAAAATTTTGAGAACTTGGTACTGTCTGGCATGTTCCAGAATCACATCGATCATCGAAGTCTGAATCCCTGCATGTGAAGTTTCCACGGCCTTTAACCATAGGGTATTCAAATTCCACAGCATATTGTGACTGTAATTGTTTAGTCATTGTCAATATGTAAGCTGGTTGATAAATATTTGCTAAAGTAGTAGCAATAGCAGATTTTCCAGTTCCAGTTCCTGCTTCTAGTATAATATAACGATATCCATTATCTATTGCATCTTTGATTCTGGTAATAATCTCAAATTGACCATTACGAGGTTCCGAAAATGGGAAGTTTTCAATTATCTCTTCATCCACATCNNCAACGTGCTTTTATCATTCCACACTTTTCACAGAAGAAACCGCTTTCCATAGAAACTTATATTTATTGATGGTGGTATAAAAATGAAACCTTGATATCATGTTTACAAAAAAAATAATAAAAAGATACCTTTAAAAAAGGTCTCATCCAAAGTTCAAATAGATTTGAAAAGGAAGTTTATCATGGATTAAATTTTAAACTTATTAAAAATTTTAACTATAACTCTTACATTGACAATCTAATTAAAAATAATTTATAAAGGTGTTTTTCAGCATGAAAAAAGGAAAATTTTTTGGAATTGGTGTTGGCCCTGGCGACACAGAACTTTTAACAATTAAAGCAGCTAAAATACTTAAAAAAATTGATGTAATCTGTTCACCCAGATCTGCNNTTTTAGATCCTCTTTTTCCAATGATAGAGGATAAATTAACGTTGAATACCTATTGGGATCAAGCTGCTGAGATAATTACAAATAAATTGGTTCAATGTAAGGATGTTGGTTTCATTACATTAGGTGATCCAACAGTTTATAGTACATTTTCATATGTTGCCAAAAGATTGATTGAGTTAGATTTTGAAATTGAAATAATTCCAGGTATAACTTCTTTTACGGGATGTGCTGCTGCTGCAGGAATTTCTCTTGCAGAAAAAGACGAAATTGTGGTTATTGTTCCAAAGGTGGACGATAGGTTGGCAAGTATAATGGAATATGGGGATACATTTGTAATTATGAAAACTTCAAGACATTCTGAAATCCTTGAAGAAATTGTTAGGAGAGATAAACGCGATAAATCAATTATTTCGGTTCAAAATTGTAGTATGAATGATGAAAATATATTTGAAGGGTTTTCTAGGGATAAAAAATATCTATCTACCACCATTATAAAATTCGATAATAATAGATAAATAGTAAATAATATTTTTTTTGTTCAAACTATTTTTATTTAACAATGAAACAACAGTAGTCATCACCCTTTGCAAAGCATTTAACTTCTTTTACATTCACATCCTTAGAAAAATGTTCCGAAAAAAGGGCTTCAAGTATGCCTGAGTTGAATGCACATGCTGATCTACCAATCTTGGGTAGGTCTTCGCATTCAAAGCAGTCATACGCTCTAATAGTAAGTGGTTCGAGTTTTTCAATTTTGATACGCCCGAGTTTATTTTTTTGCCAAAAATCAGCAATTTTATTAACCATAACCTCTGTTTTAGGGTCCTTTAATTTTTCATAGAACGTTGAACCCACTTTAATACCTGCATTATGTAATATTGGATCGATATTAAACCCTTCTTCCATCAATGCCACTCTTATGGTTCTGAAGACGAACCTAAAGAATTCGAAGGGATCATTTGATTTAACCACATTTTCAGTAATGTAATTGTCCATTTCCTTCTTAAAATCTTTTTCGCGGGACAGTCCACCTATGTAACTTGATTTAATAAAGAATATTTTGCTTCTGCCGTCTAATGGATTTGATTTTGATTCGATTATTCCCATATCAACTAGATCATGTAAATGGGCAGATATTGTAGCTTTGGATTTTCCTGTTATTGCAACGATCTCTGCTCCATTTCTCTCTTTCTCTTCAAGAATCGATAATATTTTTGCTTTTATGGGACTTTCAATGATATTAACACCAGTTTGTGTTCCAAATATTTTTATCTGGTTATTAGCTCTATTTTTTTGGGGTTTTTCATTACTCATACATCCTACATCCATGTTAGAGTTGTTAAAACAACCATATAATGGTTCGTATTGGCACGAACCAGATATATGTGGTTTTACCATATGAAAATTAGGAGGATTAACATGAAAGCAGATGCAGTGAAAATGAAAGAAGGAGTTTACTGGGTAGGATTTTTAGACTGGGATATAAGGACTTATCACGGTTATACATTGGATGGAACTACATACAATGCTTATCTTGTATTTGGAAAGGATAAGGTTGCATTAATTGATAACACCTACCATGGAAAATCTGATCAAATGTGGGGTAGGATAGAAGACGCCTTCAAGAAAGAAGGAAGAGAAATGAAAATAGATGTGATTATCCAAAACCATGTTGAAAAGGATCACAGTGGAGCACTACCTGAAATACATCGTAAATTCCCTGAAGCTCCTATATTGTACAGCGGTAGCAGTTGAAGGGTTAAAAAATCATTATCCTTCTCTTGAAGAAGCAGAGTTTATAATAGTAAAAACAGGCGATGCTCTTGATCTTGATGGAGCAAGTTTAGCATTTTTAGAAGCACCTTTACTTCACTGACCTGATAGCATGTTCATATTGTTAGTTGAGGAAGGAATTCTATTTTCAAACGATGCATTCGGTCAACATATTTGTTTCCCTCAAAGATACGACCATGAAATCCCCGAATATGTTCTTATGGATGCAACCAAAAAATTCTATGCCAATTTAATAACTCCCCTCCCAAAACTTGTCCTCAAGAAATTTGAAGAAGTAACAGAGCTTGGACTGTTAAACAAGATAAAAATAATAGCTCCCTCACACGGACAGATATGGACAGATCCAATGAAGGTTATACGTGCTTACAGTACTTGGGCAACTGGACAATGTGAAGAGAAGGTAACAATCGTTTATGATACTATGCACGGTTCAACACAAAAAATGGCCCATGCTGTAGCAGAAGGTGCTATCAGTGAAGGTGCCGATGTCAAAATTTATTATCTTCATGAAGATGAGAGAAGTGAAATAGTAAAGGATATCATTGACAGTAAAGCTGTTGCATTTGGAATTCCAACCATATATGACGAACCTTTCCCCAGTGCAGGGGATATTATCTATTACCTCCGAGGCCTGAAGTTTAACAGAACTGGTATCAAAAGAACGGCAATAACCTTTGGTTCCATGGGAGGAAAGGGTGGAGCACCCCATATATTAAGAGAAGACCTTAAAAATGTGGATTTGATGTTAAAAATGAATATGAACTCTATTACGTACCAACAGCTGATGAACTTGAACGATGTTATGAAATGGGAAGAAAACTCGTTAAAGGTTGATTAAAAATACCTATATTCAATTTTTTGTAAAAAAGTCGATATTTTGGAGGAACAATAATGGAATTAATAAACGAACACAAAATAGGCGTATGTAAAGATACCGAACTAGAAAAGGATGTCAAAGCGAACTTTGAGGGAGAATGTGCTGAAGTAGGAATGTACTTAGCTATGGCCAGATTAGCTCAGAGAGAAGGACTTCCTGAAGTGGGAGAAGTTCTAAAGACTATTGCATTTGAGGAAGCAGGTCATGCTGCAGTATTTGCTGAAATGAATGGAGTTATTTCTTCATCACTTAAAGAGAATCTCGAAACAATGGCTAACAACGAGAAAAAAGCATCTGCTAAATTAACCAAACTTGAGAATATAGATCCTGCTCACGACTTCTTCGATGAAAGTTCTAAGGATGAAGCAAGACATGCACCCATGTTGAAAGGATTACTTGAAAGATATTTCTAAACCCTTTCCCTTTTCCTTTACTATCTAATTAAAAAAATATAATTAATTTGGATTAAAAAATATTTTAAGGGATTTTTCTGAGTCAATTATTTCACGAACAATATCTATCAATTCTCTTGAAAATGTGTATAATAACTGCAAGGGTTATATTCGGTTATTCATTTTCTCGATAGCATTTTCAGCAGCCAGTACTATGGGATCCACAACCATTGAAACTGGTGGAGCATATGAAAATTCCATCTCTGTAAGTTCTGTACATTTAACTCCTTTGGCAATTGCCAAAGCCATTGTGTCGACTCTTTCTGCAACAGTTTCCTTTGCTATTATTTGACAACCTAAAATTTCACCTTCAGGGTTACATACGATCTTGATATCTATTGGTTTACATCCTGGATAATATCTGGCCTTAGTTAATGCTTTACTTCGCCCTATGATAACATCTATCCCGTTTAATCCAGCCGAAGTTTCTGTTAAACCAACTGCACCAATTTCAAGCTCCCCTATTTTGGAAACTACAGAGTTTAAAACGGGTCTAAAAACAGCATCTCTTCCTATAATATTTTTAGCAGCAACTTTTCCTTGGCGTACAGCAGTTGTTCCAAAGGGTGACACAGTTTTCTGTCCAGTTATTCCATCATAAACTTCAACACAATCACCAACTGAGTAAATGCAAGGAGTTGATGTTTCCATTCTTTCGTTAACAGAGACTCCCATATTACCAATAGTGCACCCTGCTTGTTTTGCAAGTTTGATAGATGGTCTTATACCCGTAGATAAAATTACAAGATCTGAATCAATGTGTTCATTTCCAACGACAACCTCTTCAGCTTTTTCTGATCCTATAATTTCATTTAAGGCTTTTTCAAGAACAATTTTCACACCTAAACTTTCTAAGTAATCCTGCACTTTAAGCGCCATATCTGGATCCAAAGACCTTGGAAGTATTTGAGGTAGCATTTCAGTAACACTGACTTCAATTCCAAGTTGTTTAAGGCCATAACCCAGTTCTAAACCAATAGCACCAGCACCTACTACAACTGCTTTTTTAGTTTGTTCTGCCCATTTCTTAATTTTTGCCCCATCTTCAATGGTTCTGACCTTGAAAACGCCCTTTAAATATGTTCCTTCAACTGGTGGTATGAAAGGGGATCCTCCGGTTGCTATAACTAAATAATCGTAGTTTACAACATCATCAAGATCTTTTTCATTCGTTTTTTTAAGGTTATTTGGACGATATCTCACGAATTTTGCTGAAGACACTATTTCATAAACTTCAGAATCGGTTATAATATTAATACCATGTTCTCCATAGTATTCGGGTGTGTGCATAACGATTTCATCGAATGATTCTATTTCTCCACCTATAACATAGGGAATAGCACATTGAGAGTATGCAACTTGGGTTTCACGTGTTATGACTGTTATTTCAGCTTTGTCAGAATATTTTCTTATATTTGAAGCAACGGTTAGACCGCCTGCACCACTTCCGATTATAACAACTTTCATTTTGTTTTACACCATTTTCAAACTATTTTTTTTTTTTATTACAAATATTTAAAAAATTCTTAACTTAATTTATTATCCAAATCCATGGGAATATCTATTTTTTTATTATATTGATAAACATTTAGAAGTGAATTTATATTTAAAAAATATTTCTATATAACTTAAAATAAATAGGGGTTATAAAAGAAGATATATTCCCTTTGCAAGACTGTAAATTACAAGTGATGCTATTAACACTATCAGAATATAGGATAGGGGTGTCATTATTTTACGAACCGTACTTTCCGATAATTTATAGCCTAAGAGTTCTTCTAATAATAATCCACCATCTAGTGGTTTCATTGGAAGGAGGTTGAATATTCCGACCGAGAAGTTCAGGAGGAATATCCATTCGAATAATTGTTGTATCGAGTATATAAACCATGGAATTTGTGTTCCAACCGTTTTTGCAACATTACTATTTACGACTACATGTTGTTGAGTTCTTATACCAACATAACCTTTGGATGTGTCGTTGGGTTTTACACCAGCTTTAACAGTATAATTTCCGGTGGTTGTTTGGAAGGTTACATTTTCCCCTATTTTAGTATAATTAAGAACTGTCTCAGCGTTGTTAAGGGTAGATGAATCTACTCCATTTATGCTTTGAACAATTGATCCCTCGGGTAAAATCCCCGATGCAGGACTATTTGGAACTACACTAGATATTTGGACACCATCATTATGGAATGTGGAAAATACAGGTCCGTTTATAGTAAATCCGACAGGTTGGGTTTTAATATCGGTATATGGGATAGAAATTCCTGGAATACCAATGAATAAACTGTTTATCATCATCAGACCGATAAACATTACTATTAGGAGAGATATGGCCGCTAGTATCATATTGAAGATAGATCCTGCGGCATATATTCTAAGTTTTTGAATTCTCTCGGATTTTTGGACGTCTTCTTCGTTCGGTTCAACAAAGGCACCAGGAAGCACGGCTAACAGTAAAACACCTATTGAATCTATTTTAACTCCCTCAATCCTAGAGATGATACCATGACCAAATTCATGCACTACTAAAACTGTCATTAGGGCGATTATACCATATCCTAATGGTATTAGCACTGGTGAACCGGGAATATCTACTCCTGGGAGAACTAATTGTAATTGAGGATTTGTTAGTGCTGTTGGAAGTGTAGATATTATGATCCCAACTATAACAGCCATAAAGACAAACGATAATGGCACTCCTATATTCATGATGAGTCTCCAAGATCTAGGACTTTTCATGGCTACAGAGTCTATAAAATCCCGTAATCTTTTAGTCCTCCTCATCATTATAGGCCCTTCAATGTCTATTTTCAATCTATCCTTAAATAGAAGGGCAACAACCCATATAATAATAAATCCAATAGCGTAATACCATAAAACGTTCAATGCCAAAAAATCACCTTTAAATATGTAATTATATTTTTTTAATTTTATATTAAATTATTATCAATATTCCTATTATATTCATCAAATCTAATTATAAATCTTAAACTGTCAGTGAATCGTATGGAAGAACGTTACATTCTTCTCCTTCACCAATTCCTTCTATATTTTCTTCGATAATAATATAAGCGTTTGATTCTACCATTGATCTTATGATTCCTGAACCTTTGATCTTCAATGGTTTAACCATATTTAATTCTGTTTTTGCCCTTATATAATCTGTCCTTCCAAGACTTGAAGGGATCTTTCTCGAAGCAATTTTACGAACTATTTGGGGCTCATTTTCAATTCCCTGCATTTTATGAAGACTGTTCCTTACAAAAACATCAGCTTGTACAATTGCTGCTACAGGATATCCTGAAAGCATAAAAACAGGTTTTTCATGTATAATTCCGAATCCGAATGGTTTGCCAGGTCGTAAAGCAACCCCGTGTATCAGAACTTCGCCAATATTTTCCGTTACATCTACCACTACATCCCCTTTGCTGATTGCAGTACCGCCTGTAGAAATTAAAGCGTCATGTGTCTCGAGTAATTTTTCAAATTCATTTTCAACAATTTCATGACTATCAACACAATGTGCTACTGTGGGAATCGCCATTGCAGATTCTACCATGGCCTTAAATGTATAATGATTTGAGTTTATAATCTCTGCGCCGTTTATTGATGGACGTGGCATTACCAGCTCATTTCCAGTAGTAACAACAGCTATATTTGGTTTTTTATAGACATTTACCTTATTGTAACCTGCTGATGCTATTATTGCAAGATCTTGGGGTTTTAAAATTTTTCCTTTCCTTAAAACAATGTCTCCCTCTTTTATATCCTCACCCATAGGGGAAATATTTTCTCTAGGGGTTAGGCTCATTTCAACTTCTAGATTATTTCCTTGTGAATTTGTATATTCTTCCATTACTACGGAATTTGCCCCTTCAGGTATTGGTGCTCCAGTTGCTATTCTTACTGCTTCGCAATGTTTAATTATTTTATTTGAAACCTGGCCCGCTCCTATGGTATCGATGATCTTGAGTGTTGCAGGATTGGTTTCTGAAAATCCGAAGGTATCTTCGGCATGAATTGCATACCCATCCATTGAAGATCTTTCAAATGGTGGTGAATTCAATTGTGATGTTACTTCTTCTGAAAGGACTCTTTTGTGAGCATCTTCAAGGGAAATTTTCTCAACACCAACTTTTTTCAGAGAAGAATCTATAATTTTTTGGGCCTTTTTGACCGGCATTAGATTTGATAAGAACATTTTTTTCTCGAGTTGAATTTATTTCTAAGTTTATTCTCTAAGTATAATATTTAATAAATTGATCCTATCATCAAAAAATTAATAAAAGATTCAATGTTTTTATTTAAGTCATTTTAATTGAAGAACCAATTGATATTTCATAAGTATACTTCAAACTAATGATCTAAAATCTACCAATCTTTAATAATAATTGGAGTAACCCTATCCCTTCTCAACTTCAGATCATTTGTCCTATATGCATGTTAGATACTTAACATAAGTCAATAGTTTTTATAATATCATTAGAGATTAGGATTTAAGTCAAGAATTACTAAGTAAAATGACTTGAAAATATTTTTAAAAACTTTTATATACTTATTTTTGATTCAATACCAGAATCTCACTACAAGTAAGTTATATGGGATAACAACAATTATTTAAGTTATAAAAACCTCTTATTATCTATAATGGTAAGTAAATAATTATTTACCAAAATATAGGAGTACTCCTTTTTTTGAAACTCATCTTATTTGGATACCTTCTTTTTTCTTATCCCATACCTGCTATACCAAATTTATTTCAGTGAATTGGATTATATTATTACATTATGAGTAATGTTCAAGAATACAATAAAGGTTCAGTAATTTCTAAAGATGGAACTACTATTGGTTATAGGCAGATGGGTAGTGGTCCGGGTATTATTTTATTGCATGGGGGTGCAAATGCTTCTCAGCACTTTATGACACTTGGAACTGCACTCGCTGATACTTTCACAGTATATATTCCAGATCGTCGTGGGCGTGGTTTGAGTGGACCTTTCGGTGAAGATTACAGCATGCAGAAGGAAGTTGAAGATTTAAATGCTATCATTAAGAAAACGGGTGTACATAATTTATTTGGACTGAGCTCAGGTGCACTTATCTTATTACAAGCTGCACTTAAATTACCATCTATTCACAAAGCTGCACTTTACGAGCCACCTCTTGATGTTGACAATTCGATAATGGATATTATGTCCTTCATGCCACGTTTTGATAAGGAAATTGCTCAGGGCAAGCTTGCAGACGCAACTGTTACACAATTAAAAGATTTTGGCAAATATTTTGTACCCTCATGGATTACAGGATTGCCACGTTTTTTATTAGTAATGTTTTTTAAGCTATACTATCGTAATGAAGAGAAGAACGTCAAAGGGGATGATGTGTCATTCACAATACTTGTTCCATCTTTTCATTATGATTATGAGTTAGTTGTTGAAATGAAAGGAACTCTTGAAAACTTTAAAGAAGTGTCCGGAGAAGTGTTGTTGATCGGAGGTAGTGAAAGCCCATACTTTTTGGAACATACTCTTGATGAATTGAATAAAGTATTGCCAAATGTAAATTGTGTAAAATTAGAGGGGCTTGGTCATGGAGGCTCATTAGACAGTGGCAAACCAGAACGTGTAGCGCAAGAATTACGAAAATTTTTCCAATAAAATATGTTAATGGAAGTGTATATAAAAACCTATATTTATAAATTTGGATATTAAAGGTGGTTTAATGATTAATGAGAATGATACGGTTACTCAAACACGAAATAGACAACGTTTTTATGCTTTTTGTGGTATTATTGCGCCGATATTCTTCTGGGTTATGGTGATATTGGAAAGTCTTTTACGGCCTGGCTATAGCCAGTTCTACAATTTTGTAAGTGATTTAGGTGTCGGTCCTTTGGCAATACTTCAAAATATTAATTTCATTGTTTTTGGTTTTTTATCCCTAGGTTTGGCCATGGGTCTTCGAGGTGGTTTACCATCTCCACAAGGGATAGCCCTGAAAGCTGGTGTATGATCCGTGATAATATTCAGTCTTGGGGTATTTGTTAGCTGGAGTATTTCCAGAAAATTTTCTCTCACAAGGCCTACATAATTATGTTAGTGCCACGGCATTTGTCGCGATCATAGCTGCCCAGTTGCTGATATGGCTTGGATTAAAAAGCGAAGATAGTGAAATTTGGGGTAAATATAAAACATATTCATTGATAAGTGGTTTGTTATCAATTATTTTGGTAATTTTACTTAAAGTAGCCATTCTTTATGGCTTTTACCCTGGGCTCGTCCAGAGGGCATTCCTCATAGTACCATGGATATGGATTGGAATAACAGGATTAAAACTTTATTCACTACAAAAGAAAATACTTTAAAAAAAAATGTTATGGAGAAAATCTATGAAATTATTTACGAGATTTTTATTCTCATTAATCTTACCTTTAATCGTCACGGTTATAGTACCTTCAATATTTATTCTTAAGTTTAATAATCATTTATTGGCTCCTATTTCACTTATTTTCGGAGTTATATTAGTTGTGGGAATATTTTTAATTCTTTTAGGATTGGGATTTGTAGTTTATACTAATAAATCGTTTTTTAAGGTAGGTAAAGGTACACTTGCACCGTGGGACCCTCCAAAGAAGTTGGTTGTAGATGATCTATACAGATATGTTAGAAACCCCATGATAAGTGGACTTTCAATGATTATTCTAGGTGAATCAATGATCTTTTCTTCTATTGAATTATTTGGATTTTTTATTATCGTAGTAATTTTTAATCACATCTATTTTGTTTATTCAGAAGAACCAGGCTTAACAAAAAGGTTTGGAAACGAGTATACTGAGTACAAGAAAAATGTACCAAGATGGATACCTAGCTTAACCCCATGGGAAAAGGAATAAAACACGGAATAGGAATTGCAATGTACAAAAAAGTGTGCATCAGCATGGTAGGCATATCTGGACAGTATCAGAACTAGGGAGTGGTTCAACATTCTATTTCATTCTCTGAATTTGACTAATGTGCTTTACATACAATGATAAGATCGCAAA
>PLXT01000118.1:16712-22164 GCA_003151535.1 Methanobacterium sp. | reverse complement strand
AAAAATGATAGGTACTTGACTATAAATATAAGTTTAAATCGTTTTTAGAGTTAATTTGAAGTATTAATTATTATTGCTTTGAACTATTTAAATAATGGAAATGATAAATATAAATGCTCTAATAATTCTTATATAATATAAATATTGAAGAATAATTAAAATTTGATTGAATAATACTATTCAAAATTATCTAAATTTGTTTTAAATAAATTATACATGGTGATGAAATGAGAAGTGATACCATTAAAAAGGGTTTGCACAGAGCACCCCACCGATCTCTTTTAAGAGCGTGTGGAGTTACAGATGAAGATATGGAAAGACCATTTATAGGAGTTGCAAACAGCTTCACAGATATTGTTCCAGGTCATGTACACCTTAACAGCTTGGCACAAGCCGTAAAATTTGGTATAAAAAATGCTGGCGGAGTAGCATTTGAATTTAACACCATGGCCATATGTGATGGAATTGCTATGAACCATGAAGGTATGCGTTACTCCCTTGCATCAAGGGAGATAGTTGCAGATACGGTTGAAAGTATGGCGATGGCTCACCAATTTGATGGGTTGGTACTAATTCCTACATGCGATAAAATTGTTCCAGGTATGTTAATGGCAGCAGCGAGGTTAGACATACCCTCAATTGTGGTTACAGGTGGACCTATGCTTCCTGGAGAATTTAAAGGTAAACCCGTCGATCTAATTCATGTACATGAAGCTGTGGGAGCGGTTTCAGCAGGTAAAATGAGTGAAGATGATATTTATAATCTAGAACGATGCGCGTGTCCTGGACCAGGTTCCTGTGCAGGTTTATTCACAGCCAA
Organism: Methanobacterium sp.; assembly: GCA_003151535.1. Classification (GTDB taxonomy): domain Archaea; phylum Methanobacteriota; class Methanobacteria; order Methanobacteriales; family Methanobacteriaceae; genus Methanobacterium_B. The sequence continues at coordinate 21,344 of PLXT01000118.1, read as the reverse complement.
TACAATGGCGTGTATAACTGAAGCAATAGGAATGAGTCTACCTTATTGTGCAACTACACATGCAGTCGCCGATAAAAAAATATTGCTAGCACGTGAGTCTGGTGAGAAGATATTAGAACTTGTTAAAAAGGATATAACCCCATCAAAGATAATGACTCAAAAAGCATTCGAAAATGCAGTGGCAGTAGATCTTGCACTAGGTGGATCAACAAATACTACTCTACATGTACCCGCTATAGCATATGAACTTCTTGATAAGGACATTGTGGTTAATCTAGACTTATTTGATGATCTTAGTAGAAAAATTCCTCATATAACCTCGATAAGGCCATCAGGAGTACATAGTATGTTAGATCTAGATAACGCCGGAGGCATACCCGGTGTTTTAAAGGCTTTAGAGAGTAAATTGGCAATGGATGTACTAACATGTACAAGTAAATCTTTAAAGGAGAATATTAAGGATTCAAAAATATTAGATGAATCAGTAATAAGATCACTTGATAATCCAATACATTCTGAGGGAGGAATTGCTATTCTTAAGGGAAATTTGGCTCCTAAAGGATCGGTAATTAAACAAGGAGCAGTAGATCCGGACATGATGTTTCATGAAGGGCCTGCCAAAGTTTACAACAGTGAAGAAGAATCCGTTGATGCCATATTCAACGGAGAAGTAAAAGAAGGGGATGTTGTAGTTATTCGTTATGAAGGACCGAAGGGAGGTCCTGGAATGAGGGAGATGTTAAACCCAACATCTGCAATATCTGGTATGGAAATAAAATCTGTTGCTCTTATAACCGATGGAAGATTTTCAGGAGGGACTAGAGGACCTTGTGTAGGTCATGTTTCACCTGAAGCCATGGCTGGAGGACCAATATCTGCTGTTAAAGATGGGGATATCATTAAGATAGATATTTCAAACAGGGTTCTGGAACTCAAATTATCTGATGATGAAATAAAAAATAGGATTAAAAATGCAGTTAAACCAGATCGTAAAGTGAAAGGATCACTTGCAAGATATATGAAACTTGCCACATCCGCTGATGAGGGAGCAATTTTAAGATAGGAGTGAAATTTGATGTCTAATAACCGTGAAATAATAAGTTATGTGGCAATAATAATCATTGGGATAATACTAGCACAACATATGAATGTTGTAGTGTCTGGAAGTATGGAACCTGTCTTTTATAGAGGAGACGTTGTAGTAATTGAAAAAACCAATTTCCTAGGAATTAATGAAATAAATGCTGATGATTTGAAAATAGGAGACATAGTTATATACCATGCAACTTGGTTCCCCGAGCCGGTTATACATAGAATTATCGCAACAGGTACATCAATAAACGGTACCCCATATTATGTTACTAAGGGAGATAATAATCCAGTTCAAGATCCCGCTCCTGTGTATCATGATCAAGTAATTGCTAAAGTTGCAACAATTGGCAACACTCCAGTTGTAATCCCTAAAGTGGGTTACATAACGATATGGATAAGAGGATTATAACAGAATGAAATGATTAGCTTGCATTTTAGAATATAATTTCTTAAATGCTACTTTTTTATTGTTTAAAGCTTTTGATTTCTAAATTTTAATAATAATAATAATAATAATAAACCAGGTGAATTTTATGTACAGAATTTTAATGACAGAATCAATTAAATCACTTGAAAATGCCATATCTCATTTAGGATGGGAAATACCCAAAGATATTCGAGTTGAAGAACCTCCTAACCCTGAGTTGGGTGACGTTGCAAGTTCAGTTTCATTTCAATTAGCAAAGGGACTTAAAAGATCCCCAATGGACATCACTAAAGAGTTACTCTCTGTAATTGTGACACCAGATATTTTCAAGAAGATAGATAGTAAGGGCCCTTATATTAATTTCTTTGCGGATTACAATAAATTTTCAAAAATTGTATTAGATTCTGTAAAGGAAGATTATGGGAAATTAGAAGGAAAAAACAGGAAAATTATCCTGGAACATACTTCAGCGAACCCCAACGGACCCCTTCACATAGGCCATATAAGAAATTCTATAATCGGTGATTCTCTTGCACGCGTATTAAAATCAGCGGGATACGATGTTGAAACCCAATACTATGTAAATGATATGGGAAGGCAAATTGCAATGATTGTGTGGGGAATTTATAACCTGGAATACGATATGGATCCTGTTGGAAAACTCGATCATGAAATTGGAAAACTTTATTTCCAAGTCAACGAAGAACTCCGTGCAAACCCAGATCTAAAGGTAGAAGTTAGTGCTCTTCTAAAACGATATGAGAAAGGTGAAGATGTAGAACTTGAAGAACTATTTGAAGATGTAGTCAAAAAGTGCCTTAGGGGAATATCAAGTACATGCCACAGACTCAATGTAAAGCATGATGCATTTATATGGGAAAGTCGATTCATTAAAAATGGTAGTGTCGCAAAGATATTGAAATCTCTTGACGCATATTTACAGAAGAATGAAGTTGTCTTCATGGACTTAAATGAATATGGTATTGAAAAAGAACTTATATTGATACGTTCTGATGGAACTTCTCTTTACTCAACAAGGGACTTAGCCTATCATGTAGAAAAATCTGAAAAATCAGACATTGTCATAGATGTTCTCGGTTCCGATCACAAACTAGCAATAGATCAGTTGAAAATACCACTCGAATTATTAGGGGCTAAAAGACCAGAAACTATATTTTATGAGTTTATAACTCTCCCAGAAGGTTCTATGTCAACTCGCCGTGGTGTTTTCATAAGTGTTGATGATCTAATGGAAGAAGCTGTTGATCGGGCCATGAAAGAAATAGTAAAAAGAAGAACAGATCTAAATGATGTAGAAATGTTAAAAATAGCAGAACAAGTAGGTATAGGTGCAATTCGATATTATATAGCTAGATTATCTCCTGAAAAGCATATAGTTTTCAAATGGGATGAAGCATTAAGTTTTGAACGAGGATGTGCATCAATACAATATTCACATGCTCGAGCATGCAAATTATTAGAGAAAGCTAATTACAATAACGCCGAAGTAGATGGAATCAATGATTGGATTTTGGAACATCCTTTTGAAATTGAACTTGTTAAAATCATCTCTAAATTTTCTTCTGTTATTGAAGAATCTGCGAGAATTAATAGAGTTCACAATATTGCACAGTATTCCCAAGATCTAGCTGGTGCTTTTAACAAGTACTATAAATCTGTACCAGTAATAGGATCCAAAAAAGAGGATTTAAGGCTTTTAATAGTAGACAAATCGCGTATAACCATACGAAACTGTCTAAAACTAATGGGAATAGAAGCTCCTGATTCAATGTAGTTGGTTTTTTTTAAAATTAAAATTTAAAGGTTGAATTTATTCATCCTTTAAAAGTTTAAATAGTATCGCGGCTTGGACATGCATCCTATTTTCTGCTTGATCTAATATAACATTTATAGAACTTTGTATTACCTCATCAGTTATTTCTTGATCCCTGATTGCTGGAAGACAATGCATCACAATAACATCGGGTTTCGCATGAGTTAACAACTCCATGTTAACTTGATAATCATGAAGATCTATTAAACGTTGTAATTTTTCCCTTTCATCACCCATACTGACCCAGACATCTGTATATATAACATCTGAATCTTTAACTCCTTCTAAAACGTTGTTAGTTACTTCAATAATTGAACCAGTTTCTTCGGCTAACATTTGGGCATCTTCAACTATTGCTGTATCGGGTTCATAACCTGGAGGACAAATAACAGTTAAGTCCATTCCAACCAATGCACAAGCAAGTAAAAGTGAATTACAAACATTATTTCCATCACCAATATATGACATTTTTACTTGATAGGTTTTTTTATGCTCATATACTGTGAATATGTCAGTAATTGCCTGACATGGATGTTCTTTATTTGTTAAACCATTAATTACAGGTACTTCAGAATTTTCTGCGAATTTTAACACATCGTCATGCTCTTTGGCCCTTATCATTACCCCATCAACATAACGGGACATTACCTTAGCTGTGTCTTCAATGATCTCCCCGCGACCAAGTTGCATGTCAGAAGCTGATAGATAAAGGGGGTTGCCTCCAAGATGTGCCATTGCCAGTTCAAAAGATATTCTGGTCCTTGTTGAAGCTTTTTCAAATATCATTGCGAGCGTTTTATTCTTCATTGGTGTAATACCAAATGGATGTAGTTTAAAAATCGCTGCTTGTTCCAGTATTTCAAATATATCTTGTTTTGCATCTGTAACCGATAAAAGATGTTTCATTCATAACCCCCAAAACTGATGTTTTTTTCTCTATTAGAAGTAAAATATCTTAATTCGTGATTACTTAAATTTAACTATATCCTAAGTTGAATTCTTTATCCACCCTAAAAACATTTTAATTGATTTATCTCGTCTAGATTAGTTTAATAGAAAAAATTAATTTGAAAATATAAATATATAATTAAGATTTTCTAATTGATTCCATATGTTCTATTCTCTTTTGGATGAGATCAGCGGTACCCACGTCCTTTCTATGATAAATATTCCCTTTAACATATTTTGTAGCATTTTCACATATTTCTTCTGCCTCAGATATCGTATCACCTATTCCAACTATACCCAAGGCTCGTGAGGCAGATGTATAAATTTTATT
>PLXT01000118.1:0-16661 GCA_003151535.1 Methanobacterium sp. | reverse complement strand
GCATTATATTCAACAAGCTTAGGTCCATCTTTACATAACATGAATTGCCCGTAAAGAATGCCTTTATAAGGGCCAACTTCCTTCTTAACTGCTTTAACTGTATCTTGCATTATTTTAACCGATATATTATAATTTTTTTTATCTAAAAATGGGAGTAAACCATTATTATCAGAATAAGATCCCATTCCACCGGTTATTGGTCCTTGATCCCCCTCAAAAGCATGCGGATGATCTTGTGCAGCTGGCATTGGTACGACTTTATCACCATCAACAAAGGCTTGTACAGTAAATTCCTCACCTAATAATCTTTCTTCAATGACTACTTGAGCGTAACCACTTATTTTATTTTCAATTATCTCCTTTACATAGTTTTTAGCTGCTTCTCCGTCTTCTAGGTGTTCACCAACTATTTTAACACCCTTTCCTCCTGTGAGTCCAACTGGTTTAACAACTATATCTTGATCAAAAGTATCAATAAATTCCTCAGTGTCATTTAGATTATCAAATACCTTGTAAACAATTGATCCATCAATATTGTGCTTCTCGAATAGATCTCTCATGAATGCTTTATCTGTTTCTATTCTAGCAGCTGCCTTTGTCGGCCCCACACAACCTATGCCTACCTTTTGAAGCTCATCTACGATTCCCATTTCGAGAGGTGCTTCTGGCCCAATTATTGCTATATCTATTTTATTATCCAAAGCAAACTTCTTGACCCCATTCAAATCTTTTTCACTTGAAATTTGAAATTTGGATAATCTGGATATTCCCGGATTATTATTGCTCATGATAGAGTATAGATCGGCATTTTTCACTGCATTGCAAATTGCATGTTCCCTTGCTCCGGTTCCTACTACAAGAATATTCATATTACTCCTCCTTAACTAAATTAAATCATTCATTTTGGAATATATTACAAATGGTATGGCTCTTTTATAAAATGATAAATAATTATTATATTTACGACAATATATTGTTTTAATCAAATCAATAAAAAAAATCATTCTAATATTATATACATACTAGATATTTTACGATTTAATATATTCAATATATATTAATCTCCATTTAAACCAATTATTTGGATGATATTACAATATTAAACTGTACTTTTATTTCAAATTTTTTAATAAACCTTTAAGATTAAATTTTTTATTCTTTCAAAGTAGTGTTAGGATCAGATTAGTAATAAAAGATAATATATACATCAACATTGTAATGTTGAAATGAATAGAAAATATTCAAATATGAATGAAACAAATAAAACAGGATAATAGATAGAAAATAGAGTGATTAAAATATATAAGGTGTTTTTATGAAGGGTGGCGAAGCCATAATCAAATCACTATTGGATCAAGGAGTAGAAACAGTTTTCGGGTATCCCGGAGGAGTTTTACTGCCGTTATACGATGTACTATACGATTCAGAACTTAGACATATATTGGTACGGCACGAACAATGCGCAGCACATGCAGCAGATGGTTTTGCAAGGGCCTCGGGAAGAATTGGCGTATGTATCGGCACTTCCGGACCTGGTGCAACTAACCTAATAACTGGAATTGCTACAGCATACATGGATTCATCTCCCGTTGTAGCTATTGCCGGACAAGTAGCAACAGGTTTAATTGGTAATGACGCTTTTCAAGAAGTAGACACTATAGGCATTACAATGCCAATAACTAAGCACAACTACCAGGCTATGAAAGCCGAAGAAATACCTGGAATGATAAAATCTGCATTTTATATTGCAGGTACAGGTAGAAATGGTCCAGTGGTTATAGATCTTCCCAAAAATGTTCAGGAAGAAGAGTTCGAATATGAACTCGCTAGAGACATTGAACTGCCAGGTTACAAACCTACCATGAAAGGCCATCCTTTACAGGTTAAAAAAGCTGCTAAGATGATATTGAATTCAAAAAAACCAGTAATACTAGCTGGTGGTGGAATCATATTATCTGGTGCCTCAGAAGAGCTTTTAAGATTTTCAACAATGATCGATGCCCCCGTAACTACTTCATTGATGGGAAAAGGTTCTATTCCTGAAGATAATCCATTATCTCTCGGAATGTTAGGGATGCATGGTCGAAAAACTTCAAATTTAATCATCGACGATTGTGATTGTCTAATATCAATTGGTTGTAGGTTTTCTGATCGTACAACTGGATCAATAGCCGAATTTGCTAAAAATGCTAAAATAGTTCATATAGATGTTGATCCTGCTGAGATTGGTAAAAATGTAGATGTAGATGTTCCAATCGTTGGGGATGCGAAGAGTGTTCTTAATGACCTAATAAATGTTGTTGGAAAGGCAAAAGATGAAAACAAAGATCATAGTCTCTGGTTGAAACATGTTATAGATTTTAAAAATACTTGTATGCCTCGATTATCATTTGATGATATCCCACTAAAACCACAACAAGTAATAAAAGAGTTATCTGAAGCCATTAGCCATGATACAATTGTAACTACAGATGTAGGGCAGAATCAAATGTGGATGGCCCATTATTTCACCTCAAGAAATCCCAGAAAATTCATATCTTCCGGAGGACTAGGCACTATGGGATTCGGATTCCCCGCTGCGATGGGTGCAAAAATAGCCATGCCCAATAATGATGTAGTTGCTGTTTGTGGTGATGGGGGATTTCTAATGGTTTGTCAGGACCTTGCCACAGTCAAAGAATATGATATACCTGTTGTAATCTGTGTTTTAGATAACAGACGACTCGGTATGGTTTCTCAATGGCAGAAGTTATTTTATAACAAAAGGATGTCTTATACTGATTTGGGGCAGAGTCCAGACTTTGTTAAACTCGCTGAATCATTTGGTATAAGTGCAGAAAGAGTGGAAAAACCTGGAGAAATGTATGAAACTGTTAAAAAAGCTATTCGATCTGATGAACCATATCTTATAGATGTAGTTATAGATCCTGATGAGATACTTCCAATGGTCCCGTCAGGTTGTGGATTAACTGAAATCATTGGCGAGTATAAAGTTGAAAGGGAAACACCAGGAGAAATTCTTTATAAACCAATGGATAAAGATAAGGGTGGTGATTAAGATGGATAAAAGCAAAACTCATATAATAAGCGCATTAGTCCTTCACAAACCCGGTGTTCTCCAAAGAGTTGCTGGTCTTTTCACTAGAAGGGGTTATAACATTGAAAATATTACTGTTGGTACATCTGAACAAGAAAATCTTGCAAGAATGACCATCATAGCGAAAGGTGATGAAAAAGTCTTGGAACAAGTGACTAAGCAGTTAAATAAACTCATCGATGTTATTAAAGTCAGAGATCTCGACCCAGAAATCACTGTCAAACGAGAACTGTGTCTTATTAAGGTTCATACATCAACAGAGAAGAATAGATCTGAGATTATACAGTACGCCAATATATTCCGTGGAAGAATAATAGATGTCAGTCCAGAAACGCTTACAATCGAAATAACTGGTTCACCTGAGAAAATTGAAGCTCTTATAGATTTAGTAAGGACATTTGGAATTAAAGAAATTGCCAGAACAGGACCAACCGCAATTTCTAGAGGCAATAAAACAATTTAGATTTACCGAATTAAAAAAATAGAATCAACTAAAAAGAATTTGAACAAAATTTTCTTATTAAAGGAGGGAAAAAAATGAAAATGTACTATGAAAAAGATGTCGACTTAAACATCTTAAAAAATAAAACAGTTGCTGTCATAGGTTATGGAAGTCAAGGAATGGCACAGTCCAGGAACATGCATGAAAGTGGGTTAAATGTTGTTGTGGGATTAAGAAAAGATGGATCATCCTGGAAAAAAGCTAAAGCAGATGGTTTAACTGTTATGACTGTTGAAGAAGCTTCAGAAGTTGCAGATGTAATACACATTCTCATACCTGATGAAATTCAAGGTCAAGTATATAATGAGTCTATTAAAGATCATTTAAAAGAAGGGAATACATTATCCTTTTCACATGGATACAACATTCATTTCGGATACATAAACCCTCCAGAAAATGTCAATATAACTATGATTGCTCCAAAAGGACCAGGTGCCATGGTTAGAAAAACATATGAAGAAGGATTCGGAGTACCCGGATTAGTTGCTGTTGAAAGAGATTACACCGGGGATGCAACTCAAATTGCTCTCGCCATGGGTCAAGGATCTGGGCTAACAAGAGCTGGAGTTCTTAAAACAACTTTCAAAGAAGAAACTGAAACAGATCTATTTGGTGAACAAGTTGTACTTTGTGGCGGAGCAACAGAACTTATCTCCGCTGGTTTCCAAACCCTTGTTGAAGCAGGATACCAACCAGAAATCGCATATTTTGAAACATGCCACGAACTAAAACTCATTGTTGATCTAATATATGCAAAAGGATTTGCAGGAATGTGGAACGACGTCAGTAACACAGCAGAATATGGCGGTCTTGCAAGGAGAAAACGGATCGTCACCTCTGAAACTAGAGCAGAAATGAAAAAAATATTAGAAGAAATTCAAACTGGCGAATTTACCAAAGAATGGGCAACCGAAAATAATGCTGGAAGACCTATGCTCAACAGGCTAAGGGCAATTGAAGCAGATCTGCAAATTGAAAAGGTTGGAGCCAAACTCAGAAAATTGTGTGGACTTCAAAAATAATTAATTTCCCTTTCTTTTTGTTTAAATTCATCTAAATATCAAGCTATAAACTATGAACATAATCAATTAATTTCGATGAAAAATACTTTTATGGGAAATGGTGGATAAATATGGTCTTCGTTGGTATGGATCACGGCACAACAGGAGTTTCTTTTAGTATACTTACTAGTAAACCTACACACTTCAAAATTGGAAGGGAAGAATTATCAAAAGGCGATGTTTCTGCACTTGAAGAACTTAATAAAAGAATAGATCAAAATTCTATTGATCTCATGGCTATTACCTATGCAATGGGAGATGGTATAAATGCTATCACACCAATTGAAAAGGTTAAAGATAGAGGTATTCTGTCCATGGAAGGTGCGGGTAAAGTCACTGGTGGTGGAACTGCCGTCTACGATGAGATAGAAAAATCAGGAATTCCAACTGTTGTTATCCCAGGAATACATAAAAATACAGAATGTCTCGATATTAGATTTAAATCAGCTTATTCTCATCATGCAAGTTCGGAAAAAATAAGTATTTGTTACAATGCATATTTGGAAACTGGCTTTGAAAATATGATTGTATCAGATATAAGTTCAAATACAGTTAGCATCCTCATTGAAGAAGGGAAGATACGTGGAGCAATGGATGCCTGTTTAGGTGCTATGGGCATAGTTCATGGCCCCTTAGATCTGCAAATGCTTAGAGATATTGATGATGGATTAAGATCAGCCAACGAATGTTTTTCAGAAGCAGGGGCAGTTAAAATTGCAGATTTAAACACCAAAGTTACAAAAGCAAAGGATGAACTTCTTAAAAGATATATAGAAGGCGATAAGAAAGCTTTATTAGCCTTCCAAAGCATGATTATGACCATATTGATGGAAATATATGGCATTATAGGAATATCCAATTCAAAACTCGAAGGAGTTATCTTAACAGGATCCATTGGTTCTATGGAGAGACCTTATGATTTTTTTAATGAAATTAAACTAGGATTAAAAGGATCAATCCATGTTCAAAAATTGCCGGCCACATCAGGTTCAGTTGGCAGTGCTCAAATTGCTGAAGCCGTTTTTAAAGGTGCGAAAAATATTTTGGGAATTAAAGTTGTGGGATTCTAACATGAATTTTTTTTTATAGAAAATTACTCTGAATTAATTTTATACTTAATTTAAATTAAATTTTTAGTAAAAAATTAAATTTTATTCTACTGTAGGATAATAATTGTTTCTATGTAATAAATTTCTTTTAAAATTTAAAAAGATATTCTACTGTATAAAAAGATTATTCAAATTTAATATAAATTTTCTATTAATTGTTAAAATTTACAATTACCAGATTATAACATAAGATATCATAAAATAATAAATAAATATTGTTAAACATGATAATTTAAGCCTTATTAAATAATTCACCAACAAAAAATTTTACAATTAGATACATTATATTAATAAGTAGCTTAAATGCAAAATAACCAAAAATAAGATATTTAAATTTTCTTCAGTAGAATATTAAATAAAAAGTTACACTTGCAATGCATGTCTGTAAGATAAAAAAATATTATCTAAAATCAAATAAAAATCTAAGAATTCTTCAATCTAATATCAAAATAATAAATTACTAACAGATCACAATACTCATATAATATCCATTAAATGTTTTTTTTATTTACGTAAATTATTCAACTTGAAGACTTAAAATCTAGTTAATTTGGATATTTAAAATATGCTGGTTAACACGATAGTTTGATTAAAAAAAAATATGCAAATAATTAATGAGATTTATATGAAATTTCTTCTGGAATTTTTTTCATTTTTTAATTATTTTTTATTAGTATATTAGTTCTTAGGAAATATCATATAAATAAGATCTAATCAAGCCAACCATTCATAACATCCAGCTTTGTTGTACAATCTAATGATATTGGTGTTAAACTCGCACATCTCTCCTTTTTAAGCATATGCACATCGGTACCATATTCATCGTTAACAATTGGATCACCATCAATCCAGTAGTAAGGTCTACCTCTAGGATCAAGTCTTTTTTCAATATGAATATTATACATTCTATCTCCTAATCGTGTCAGTTTGAGATTATCACTCGAAGGATGTGACGGTATATTAAGATTTAATAGATCAACACCAGAAGGCAGGCCTTTTTCAATTACCTTCTTTGCTACTCTATTCAATATTTTGGATGCATGTCTATAATCGAGTTCTACATGTCCATCATGGAACTTGATGTCACCCCGTGTTACTTGAAGCGAAACCGCAATAGAAGGGATACCATGAACAGCTGCCTCCATAGCAGCACCTATTGTACCAGATGTTGTAAGTTCAGATTTTCCTAGGTTTTCCCCTATGTTAATACCAGATATTACAAGATCAGGTTTCTTTTCAGTTACTTCATAAATACCTATAATAACTGCATCTGTTGGAGTTCCTGAAACTGAAAATGCTTCGCTTGAATCTGGAAGCTTCGTTGATGTAACCCTAATTGGCTCAAATAGAGTAAGTGCATGTCCAATACCACTCTGCTGTGTTGCAGGAGCCACCACATCGATCTTCCCTAGATCTTCAACAGCCTTTTTAGCAGCCATTATTCCTGAAGAGTTAACTCCATCGTCGTTTGTAATAAGAATTCTCATAATGATGTATTTATAACTCAACATTCAAAAAGATTGCGTGGCAAAGAGTAGAAGATAGGGACAATTTTAAGTATATTAAATTAGAAAAGAATTAATAATACTTATTAAATAATGATAATAAAGATAATGTAAAATATCATTCCCTAAGGTACTTTAAGGTGAGTAAATTGGAAAAAAATAGGTTGGTCCAGTTCATAGGAAAGGTTATGGAAGAATCTGGGTTCAAAGTTTATAAAGACTTCAAAACATCCCGACATGTAATAGACATCTACGGAGTTTTATCCACAGTAGTGGGTGATATGGGAGTAGTAGTTGCTGTTAAAAATTATGATGAAGAATGGGAAGTAGGTCTAGACGTTTTAAAGGAAATGGAAATGATTGGGAAGACCCTTAAAGCATCGAAGATCGTTGTTGTGACTTCATCATATTTCACCAACAGTGCTATAAACTATGGTGGCAGACGTAATATTAAACTTATAGACAAGGACGCTTTGGTTAGCATAGCAAAAAAATTCTCAAAAAAAGAAGAGAATATCTATGAAACCCCAATAAATGAAGAATCAGATGATTCAGATAATTATTCGCCCATAAAAAATTCTAGTAGATTAACTCCTTCAATTTTTAGCTCAGCAAGGCGAGGAAATTTATCTAAAGGTGGAAAAACTAAGATAATAAGGCCCGGTTACAATTTTGGCAATATTATGCCTGAAATAAAGGCAATTTTAAGTAATACATTAGCATTAATAGTTATAGTACTTTTACTTTCAACGATTGTAACCGACATAATAGGCATATTTGATAAGAATACTGCACTTATTGGTATCTCAAAGATACTTTCTTCGGCTTTACTTTCATATGGTCTAGTTTTTGTGGCAGAAAAGGATTTAAACGTCACATTGACCAAAGGAACTATAGTATTCTTTGTTTCAATGCTGATATATGTTGTTTTAATTATAATTCTTTGAAGAGTATTATTGATCAATATTATTTTTTTTAGATCAAATTTTTTTACTTTATAAGATAATTAATTTCATTACGCAACAGGTAAATTCGTTAAAAATAGTTATATTAATGGGCCGGAGGAGATTCGAACTCCTGATCACCTCGGTGTGAGCGAGGTATCATACCCCTAGACCACCGGCCCATGATATAAAATTGATTTTCTAATTCTTGATAATAACAAATATATGTAAAAATCGATTTTAATGTCATCATAAGTTTCGATCTGTGAATTAGTACTTGTGATTAGTCTAAACATTAAAATTCTTAAAAAAATGCATTAAAATGGGCCGGAGGAGATTCGAACTCCTGATCACCTCGTTGTAAGCGAGGTATCATACCCCTAGACCACCGGCCCTCTTCTCTCATATTAGCTCTTTGGCTATATAAACCTTTTCAAGAAATGTAATTAATATTTTGATCTTTAATAATTATATAAATCTAATCCAGTTTTAAAGTTATTCAATTAGCAGAATACACTGTAATTAATATCAAGATGTATATAAATATTTTTTTCTTCACATTTTACTTTATGTTTATTTAAAAATAAATTTTCTTTTATAAATCTATTTATTCTATGGTGAATAAGTATAACTAATAAATTTGAGGGATAACCATGGCATTTGATGAATCTGGAAAAATATGGTTTAATGGAAAAATTGTTGATTGGAAGAATGCAAATTTACACGTTCTATCCCACGTAGTTCATTATGGATCAAGCGTTTTTGAGGGTATAAGATGTTACAATACCAAAAAAGGCCCTGCTATTTTCCGTTTGCGAGAACATGTTCAACGTCTTGTAAATTCTGGGAAGATTTATAGAATGGATATACCGTATTCAGTTGAGGAGATTTGCCAAGCTATTATAGATACAATAAAGATCAATGGTTTAAAACATTGTTATATAAGGCCTGTGGCATTTAGAGGTTACGGCGAACTAGGTGTGTACCCTTTGAACTGCCCTGTTGAAACAGTGATTGCAGCATGGCCATGGGGAAAATATTTGGGTGAAGAAGCAATAGAAAAAGGTGTTGAAGTTGGAGTATCTAGTTGGCGTAGAATGGCACCAGATACCATGCCCAACATGGCGAAAGCCGGTTCAAATTATATGAATTCACAACTGGCGAAAATGGAATCTATCACTAACGGATACGATGAGGGTATAATGCTTGATTACCAAGGAATGGTCAGTGAAGGTAGTGGGGAGAATATTTTCGTTGTTCTAGATGGGGTAATTTACACACCACCTATCTCATCATCCCTGTTATCTGGTTTGACACGTGATGCTGTAATTACTCTTGCCGGTGAGATGGGTTTAGAAGTCCGGGAGGAACAGATCCCAAGGGAAATGTTATACATATCAGACGAAGTTTTCCTTACAGGTACTGCAGCTGAAGTTACACCTGTACGTTCAGTTGATAAGATCCTAGTTGGAGGAGGTTTTAGAGGAAGTATAACTAAAGATATTCAAGATGCTTTTTTTGCAGTAGTCAATGGTTCAAATGAAGATAAACATCAATGGTTGACATTTATTGAATAGGAAGTATGAGTTATAAGTTAGACCTTAGAACATATAAGTTATAACTTATAACTATTCTACTGTTTTTAAGAAATATTCAGCATAATTAATCCAATATATGATTAATAAAAAAATTGATTAAATATGATTTAGTTAAAAATCTCTTCACATAATTCCTCAGTTTTAATTCGAATTTCTTCTACAGAAATACCCTTAAGCAGTGCTGCTAACATTGCACCTCCAGCTCCTACTCCTTCTTTTACAGACCCCTTAGTGTAGTTTATAAGTCCTTCTGTATCAGATTTTTCAAAGTTAGGATCCACGGCCATAATAGATATATCTGAAATCTGATTAACAAGAAAGTTAATATCTGAAGTTTCATCTTCTGAAACAAAAACTGTTGTAGCTATTGATAAAGAATTAAAGTCAAAATCTGGCGATATAGCCTTTATAACAGCACATACAGCAGTCATTTGTGTTCCTCCTGCCAGTGTAACAGGAACACTACTTCCCATTGCAATTCCTGCCACAGCAGGAATCATAGGATCTCCAACAGCATTTATTGCTAAGAAAGGTTCTGACTTAAGTTCTCCAGGAGTATATCCTGAAACATTTAAACCATTTTTCACAACATTATGTTTGAGGTTATGAGGATTTTCTGGAGTACTTCCACTCATTTTGTGATCTACTTCATAACCCATTGCAGTTAGAATACCGAGAGCAGTTGTTGTACCTGCAGGAATACTTTCGCCAATCACTAGATGATTTGTAAGCTTTGAAAGAACTTTACCCAGCAGAAGTCCATTATTAAAAATCTTTTCAGAGTTTTGAACAGCATTACCTTTGCTAATATCTCCTCCAGGTGTCTCATTAATAATTATATATGGGATATTTGGTTTAATAGCGGCCCCCGCGTCAACCACTAAGAAGGGAATATCAGCCAGATCAAGAGCAGCTTTAGTTATTATTGCTGGTGTAGGTGTTGAAATACCCTCAACTACGGTTTTAGGAATTTCTGGAAGACACAGTGTTTTCCCCAACATTACAAGTTCAACATCTGCTGCTGGTGTGTAATCTGTTAATTCTGGTGTAGCTCCCGCTCCTGTTATCCCATTTATTCTAGAAGTTAGAGTATTTGCTATAACACATAAAAATAAAGAATCTTTATTTTTTAATTCAGGAATCATTTCTGATGATCCATAACACTTTATTTCTTTATCCATTTGTCTCACCTTCAATTATTAGATATTGATATAAAATAAGATATAAATAATGTACAAATCATGCAATTGAATAGAGTATTAATATAAAGATTTATGGTTTAAAATGTTATAGCTCGCAATATTTCAAATTTATTAGATAATTTTAAATTCATAGAATAGAGGGAAAAGTGATTTGATTGATATGTATAGGAATTGAAGGTACCGCTGAAAAAACTGGTGTGGGAATTGTTGATTCTGATGGTAAGATCTTGGCATCTGTTGGTAAGGCCCTTATACCAGAAAGTGGAGGAATACATCCAAGAGAAGCTGCCGAACATCATGCTGCTAATATTGTTCCATTAATAAAAAAAACACTAGAAGAATCAGGTTTATATTTAAACGACATCGATCTGGTTGCGTTCTCAAAAGGTCCAGGTTTGGGTCCAGCTCTCAGAACAGTTGCCACTGCATCAAGAAGCCTTTCACTCATGCTAAATAAACCAATAGTGGGAGTGAATCATTGCATTGGTCATGTAGAAATTGGAAAATTGACCACAGGTGCTCTTGATCCAGTAACACTATATGTTAGTGGAGGGAATACCCAAATTATTGCTTTTGATTCTGGAAGGTACAGGGTTTTTGGTGAAACCTTAGACATCGCCATGGGGAACTGCCTTGATCAGTTCAGCAGATCTGTTGGGTTGGGCCATCCTGGAGGCCCTAAAGTAGAAGAAATGGCAAAAAAATCAGATAAATACATTAAACTACCATATACGGTTAAAGGAATGGATTTATCATTTTCAGGACTATTAACAGCAGCTATTAGAAAATATGAATCTGGTGAATCATTAGCAGATGTCTGTTATAGCCTGCAGGAAACAGCTTTTTCAATGTTGGTTGAAGTTACTGAAAGAGCTATTTCACATACTAAAAAAAGAGAAGTTTTATTATGTGGTGGAGTAGCTGCTAATAGCCGATTAAGAGAAATGCTTGCTGTGATGTCTGAAGAACATTATGTAGATTTCTTTATGCCACCAATGAAATATTGTGGTGATAATGGAGCCATGATTGCTTGGATGGGTCAGTTAATGTATAAGCATGGATTAGTTACCGACATATCTGACACAGGAGTTATACAGAAATACAGAACAGATGAAGTTAATGTCCCATGGATGAAAAGCTCAAAAATATCTTTGAAGCTGCCTCCTGCAATGGTTGAGAAGGGTGCAGAAGCAAATATTTATTCTGGTCGTTGGATGGATCAGGAAGTTCTAATAAAAAAGAGAATTCCAAAAAGTTACAGAATTGAAGTGCTTGACGATCATTTAAGGAAAAAGAGAACCAAAAAAGAAGCCAAATTATTAGGGGAAGCCAAAAGATGTGGTGTTAAAACTCCAATAATATACGACATTGATAAAGATGAAAATTCAATTATTATGGAAAATGTAGAAGGAATTATTATTAAAAAGATTTTTGAGGATTTAGAATGTTCTGTAAATCCAGATATACTAGTTAAAAAATTATGTGAGAAGATAGGAACGAATATAGCAAATCTTCACAACTGCAATATAATACATGGTGATTTAACTAGTTCAAATATGATCCTCCAAAACAACGATGTTTATTTCATAGACTTTGGTTTAGGAATGATTTCAGATTTAGTTGAGGATAAAGGTGTTGATTTGTTGGTTTTTAAAAAGGCCATATCAGGAATACACCATAAAATAGCTGATGAATGTTTCAAATCTATCTTAAAAGGATATAATTCTGCAGATGATTATGAAAAGGTGGTTATTAAGGTTAAAGATATTGAAGGTAGAGGACGCTACAAAAGTAATTTAGAGTCATAAAAAGTCTTAAATTTCTACTTTAAATATTAAACAATTAAAATCGTAACTATTAATATAAAATTTTTTATCTCAATTGGAGGCTGTCTCATAAATCAAAATATGGAAAAAAATAAGAATAAATAGAGCTTTAAATTTAAAATAAAGAGAAAGTAGCGATGCAAAAAATAATTATGAGACAGCCTCAATTGTAAATAAAAATTAGGGGTGAGATGATTTCTATGAAGATAACATTTATAACTGGTAACCAACACAAAGTAAAAGAAGCCAAAGGTATCTTTGATAACTTTGGAATAGAACTGGAACATGCTGACCTCGGTTACCCAGAGATCCAAGGAGAACTGGTAGATGTAGCCAAGTACGGTGCAAAGTATGTAGCCAAGCGTTTTGGCAAGCCAGTGATAGTTGAAGACGCTGGAATTTTTATTAAAGCCCTTAAATGGTTTCCAGGAACTTATTCATCCTATGTTCAGGATACAGTGGGAAATAAGGGAATATTAAAACTAATGAGTGATGTTGAAGACAGATATGCCGAATTCAGGTCGGCTGTTGGGTTCTGCACCCCCAAAACCGAGCCCGAGATTTTTTTAGGCACTGTCCGTGGAAGTATAGGTTACTTTGAGAAGGGGAATAATGGTTTTGCATACGATCCTCTATTCAAACCCGAAGGATATGAAAAAACCTTTGGAGAGTTATCTATTAATGAGAAGAATGAATTCTCTCACCGCAGGAGATCACTTGAAAAGTTTGCAAATTGGTATAAAGATTATAGAGGTGATTAAATGGCAATAAAGCCGGAATGGACAGAATATTCAAATGAAGAAATTGAAGAACTCGTATTAAAATTCAGGAAAGAGGGTAAATCCACTAGTGTTATCGGAGTTATACTAAGAGATCAGTATGGGATACCTGATGTCAAAACCGTGACTGGAAATAAAATAACAGCGATATTAGTAAAACACGGTCAAGGCGAAGAATATCCTGAAGAGCTTATTAATCTCATAAAAAAAGCAGTCAATATAAGGGATCATTTAATAGAGAACCAAAAGGACCTTCACACCAAAAGGGGACTTAGGATCATTGAATCCAAAATTAGAAGACTCGTAAGATACTATGTAAGGGAAGGTGTGCTCCCAGAAGGATGGAGATATGATCCAAAAACAGCAGCACTCCTTGTTAAATAAGGCCGAAGAAGCCTGCGACATATTGAGCAGGCATTTAAAACAGGACCATGTTGTGAGAATTATTTCTCACAACGATGCCGATGGGATATCAGCTGCAGGAGTAATGTGTAATGCTATTGCCAATGAAGATGGTAAGTTCCATGTAACCATTGTTCCTAGGTTGAAGGATGAAATAATTTCAAAATTTTTAAAAGAGAAGTATAAACTGTTCATTTTTTGTGATATGGGAAGTGCAAATTTAAAGAGCATTAGCAGACTCAAAGGCGATGTAATAATCGCCGATCATCACCAGACAAATCTCAATGCAAGGCATGGAGATAATATTGTTCATGTCAATCCTCATCTTTATGGGTTGGACGGTACAAAGGATGTTAGTGCATCAGGAGTTTCTTATCTTACTGTGCGACCTATGGGATATACAAACCTGGCAGGACTAGCAATTGTTGGTGCATTTGGGGACATGCAATATAAAAATGGTTTTACTGGTGTTAATCAGATGATTCTCAATGATGGGGTTGAATCTAATAATATTGAAGTTAGAGACGATCTCAAAATAGCATACAAATCTGTAGAACCGCTTTATAAAGCATTATCCTATACAATCAATCCTGTTATTAAAGATGTTTCAGGAGATGAAGAAAGCTCTGTAAACTTCCTTGAAAAGATAGGAATATCATATGGAATCAAATTCGATGAATTAAGTAATGAAGAGAAGGATATTCTCAAGAATGAGCTTGTAAAAATAAATCCTGAAATATTCAGCAGTGTTTACAGTGTTCCATCAGAAATACCCGAACTAAGGAATCTAGAAGATTACTCCAACATATTGGATGCATGCGGCAAAAACAAAAAGCATGGAATCGGTCTCAGCATATGCATAGGAGATCGAAAGGATTCAATAAAAGAAGCTCAAGATCTGGTAAAAACTTATAGAGATGATATTGTTTATGGTATAGAATGGATTAAAAAAGAAGGTTCAGTAATTCAAGATAAAATACAATATATATACGCTGAAGAAAAAAGAAAAAAACGTATTATGGGTACACTTTCAAGCATAGGACTTGATCTAGAAATTTTAGATCCTGAAAAACCAGTACTAGCCATGTCTCGAATGGACAATATCATAAAAGTATCAGGACGAACCACTACAAAAATGACTGAAAAAGGAGTTAATCTAGGATATGCTCTTGAGAATGCTTCGAAAAGTTTTAATGGGTCTGGTGGAGGACATAATATTGCTGCAGGAGCTGTTATTCCATATAGAGAAATGGATAATTTTTTGAATCTGGTTGATGAAATTGTTAGAACACAATTGAAAGCCAGTTGATCATTATTACGCCTGAATAAAGTCAAAAATCCGAATCATTGTGATAAAAATGCACTTAACACGAGAAGAAGAGAAAATGTACAATGGCGAAGAAGGATTAGCCATTGCCAAATGTATGGAGATCCTTGTGGCCTTGGGAGATATATATGGTGCAGAAAAGCTTGTTCCAATTACTTCTGCCCAGATATCTGGTGTTTCATATAAGACTATAGGTGAGGCTGGGCTTGAATTTATTGAAGAGCTTTCTAATGATGCACATGTAAGAGTTCCATCTACTTTAAATCCTGCCGGTGTAGATCTTCAAATATGGAAAGAACTAGGATTTTCTGAAGAATTTACAAAAAAACAACTAGCCATAGTAGATGCATACCAAAAAATGGGTGTATCAACTACCTGCACTTGCACACCGTATTTAGTTGGTAATGTTCCGACTTTCGGTTCACATATTGCATGGTCTGAATCATCGGCCGTTTGTTATGCAAATTCTGTTTTAGGTGCAAGGACCAATCGTGAAGGGGGACCTGGAGCATTATCCGCAGCCATATGTGGAAGAACAGCCAATTATGGATACCATCTTGATGAAGGTAGACGACCCAACATGTTCATTGAAATAGAAACTCTTGTAGAAGGTTCTGATTTTGGAGCTATTGGTTATATGGTAGGTAATAATGTGGGAGGGGGAATTCCATATTTTAAATTTAAAATTACACCATCCACAGATCAGCTTAAGTGGCTTGGAGCAGCACTCGCATCTTCAGGTGCTGTTGCATTATATCATGTAGAAAATATCACTCCCGAAAGTAAGTGGGCAGTTAAAATAGCTGATGAAGATAAAATCGAAAAATTATCAATTAATAGGGCAGATATAGATGAAACAAAGATAAAATTATCTACAACTGAAGATAAACCAGATCTAATTTGTGTTGGATGCCCACATGCGTCTCTTGAAGAGATTAAACAAGTAGCAGAAACTGTTGCTGGACTGAAGCTTGAAAATATGCTTTGGGTTTGCACCTCTATCTCTGTAAAAGCAGCTGCAGATAGGATGGGTTATACAGAAATTATAGAAAATGCTGGTGGAAAAATGGTCTGTGACACATGCATGGTGGTAGCCCCAATTGAAGAGTTAGATTATAATGTGATTGGTGTTGATTCTGCAAAAGCAGCTAATTACGTACCTAATATGTGTGGATTAGATGTTGTTTATAACGATCTAAAAAACTTGATAATTGAAAAGAAATAATCATCATTTTTTTGAAATTGCTAATTTTAATTTAATTAGAAATAATAACAATTCTTTTAGAAAATTTCTATAAACCTCATGTTT
>PLXT01000137.1 GCA_003151535.1 Methanobacterium sp. | reverse complement strand
GAAGATAATTTTAATAATAAAAACAATAAGCCCAAGAGTTTCATAAAAAAAAATCTTAATTCAATTATTTTCTTGTTTTTATTAACAATAATTGTGAGTGTGATTACATATTATAGAATATTAGTTCAGATTGATATTGGTCCTGTATTTGATAGTTTTGTTTTCCTTTCAAATGCTCTAGTATTTACAGGTCATGGTACAGGATACTCTGATCTATTAATACCACCATTTTTCCCATTTATAATATCTCTGATCTTCAGATTGGGGTATGTTTCAGCTAACGTTATTTTTATTGTTGATGGAATATTATTCGTATTNNTCAATGATCTTGAAAGCTTTTTAGGAGGACTGCTCTATGCCACATTTCCAATTGTATTAACATATCTTGGTTTTGGATTTTCAGACTTGGCAAGTATATCATTCTCTATTTGGGCCATATATTTCATGATTTTAGCTGTCAAGAAAGATTCAAGATTCTTTTATTTGGCATTTCCATTTGCAATGTTTGCATTTTTAACAAGATATAACTTAGGACTCTTAATATTCCCCATATTTCTGTATATATTAATGAATAGGGATAAAATTAATATTAAAAATTTCTTTACTGGAATTATGGTGTCGTTTATAGTGATTTTGCCTGTTTTCATATTTTTCTATGAGAAATTTGGAAATATAATCTATCCATTCATTAATTTTGAATCAAGCTCTACTGGAGTATCAGTTTCAACAATAAGTGCATCATACAATTCTAATATATTTTATTTTCTACAAATGTTTCCAGCCTACATAGGAATCCAAACTTTTAATATCATTTTGATAATGGTTTTAGCATCTGTATTATTCCTTTTTTCAAGATATATATTGAATGGGCAATACAAAAATTTGTTTAATAATTTACGTTTAAAAAAGGCATCCAAGATTAAATGGTTACTTTTTGTTATTATTGGAATTTTGTTCATAGCAAGCTTTGGTAAGACCGTTTATATTGTTAGCGAGATTATATTCTTTGTTTTGTCATATCAATTTTATGATCTAATAAGAAATAGGATAAAAAGTATTGATTTTCATATTATGTTCCTATCCTGGTTTATGGTGTTTTTCATTTTTAGCAGTGTTTTTGTAATCAAAGATGATAGATATTTTTTACTAATGGCCCCTCCAGTGTCTTACTTTATGATTTTGGTATTAAGTAAAATTTCAAATACAGTAAACTTTAAGGTCCGAAATATAAATGTTGTATTTCCTGTTATTGCTATAATACTAACTTCTATTATACTTTTATCAGCTGTAAATGAAATACCGAATATATTACATGCTAACAATGGTGAGATAATAGCAAATCAACAAATTGAAATGGCAAGCCAGTGGTTTTCAAATTACGATCCGAATTATAAGAATCAAAATATTTATTCGGACCTGTCTCCAAATTTTAGTTGGTACTTAAAGATTAATGTGAAGCAAGTACCGGTTTTTAAGAATAATCAGACATTTATAAATGTTAATAACAATTCATTTACCCAACAAGATAGTAACCAATTCAATAACTATTTGGTAACAAACAATGCTGATTATTATTTATGTATCAGACAAGGGTTAAAATTAACATCCTACATACCAATTAAACAGTTTGGAAGTGTTATTATTTATAAAAGGGAATAGGTTTTAAAAATTTAAAAACGGATTTTTGAGTGAATATATGAAAATTGGAGTTATAACATCAGTCTATCCTGAATTTAAAGGAGATCCTCATGGAATCTTTGTACATAGATTAATGAGAGAAATATGTAGACAAGGACATGAAGTACATGTATTAGCACCTTTTAGTGGTGATAGAACTGATTATATTTTAGATGGGGTTAATGTAAAAAAATTTAATTATTTCTATCCAAAAAGATTCCAAAGGCTATGTGGAAGATCAGGGATGATAGACAATATAAAGGAAGGCATTTTTGTAAAAATCCAATTTTTATCATTTATCATATCCAATGTCATCAATTCTAGCAGGAAATTAAGGGATATGGATGTAATACATGTGCAATGGCCTATTCCAAATGGGTTAGGCGCTTTAATCGTAAAATATCTCCATGGAATTCCTTATATAAATACAATATATGGTGAAGAGATTTATCTCTCTAAAAGATATCATACCATGTTTATCATTAAATTATTAGTTCGAAATGCATCGAAATCAATAATGATCAGTTCAGGAACATTAAAAGCTAGTTTAAAAGAGGGTTTGAGAAAAGAAAAATTTGAAATAATACCATTTGGAGTTGATACGGAATTTTTCAGACCCATAAAAGTGGAAAAAAATAGCAAGATATTCCAAATACTTTCTATTGGGTATTTAATTGAAAGAAAGGGTTTTGAATATTTAGTAAAGGCTATTAAAGAAGTTTTAAATTCTCATAATGAAGTTAAATTAATAATTGTTGGATCTGGACCCTTAGAAAACCAGATTAAAAAACTAATCTGTGAACTTAAATTAGAAGGTAATATTCAAATATTAAAAAATATTTCTGATAAAGAATTATTAGAGATATATAATTCGTCTGATCTCTTTATACTACCTTCCATCATTGATTTTCAGGGTAATACCGAAGGATTGGGGGTTGTTTTACTTGAAGCCATGGCATGTAAATTGCCAGTTATTGGTTCAGATATAGGCGGAATACCGGATATAATTCACGATAATTTAACTGGTAGACTTGTACAACAAAAAGATATACTGGGGTTATCAAAAACCATAATAGATTTAATTGAAAATGAAAACTTACGAAAAAGCATGGCTCTAAATGGATATGAAATGGTCAAAGGACATTTTAGTTGGGAACAGATTGCTAAAGATTATATAGAAATTTATACAGAAACTACTGAATTATAATGGAGTTCATTATGTCAAAATATGATTATTATAATCCTAATCATTATAGTGTTCATCATAAAATAATACATTGTATTGGAAAAAATAAACAAGTACTCGATGTGGGTTGTTCTGAAGGTTTATTATCAAAGAGAATGAATCAGAATAACTGTACAATAGTTGGTATTGAACTGGATACTGAAGCGGGTTTAAGGGCAAAAAGTTTCTGTAAAAAAGTAATAATGGGAGATGTAGAATCAATTCATCTAAATCCTGAATATCTAAATTATTTTGATGTTATTGTATTTGCAGATATTTTAGAACATTTAAAAGATCCTTTAGAAGTATTAAAGACATTTAAGAACTATTTAAATGATGAGGGTTATATAGTAATCTCAGTTCCTAACATTGCCAATTGGAAAATCAGACTTCAATTGTTGTTTGGTAATTTTGAATATAGTGAATATGGTATATTAGATAGTGGGCATCTTAGATTTTTCAATGAAAAAAGTGCAAAAAAACTGGTTAATGATGCAGGTTTTGAAATTTCTGAGTTTGATTTATCGGTGGGAGATGTAAATAAATTCTCTAAAATGTTTCATTCCATTGGAATGATCAGGCCTAATTTATTAGCATTCCAATTTTTAATTATTGCCAGAAAAAAGTAAATTAACAAATTAGACCCTTATAACTCACTATTTTTTATTTTATATTTAATTTATTGGATTTAATTCAATTGATTAAATTAAAAAATAACAAAATATTTAATTCTATTATTAACAGAGTAATATAATCTTATATTTTATTTAATTAATTACAGATTTAACGTGATAAATTTGGACAGCTATAAACTATTTGTGAAAAGAATAGGATTATTAGGAATAACGAATCTTCTCGTTGCATTAAATACAATAATATTAATTCCAATTTTAACTAAAAATTTTTCTGCAAGTGATTATGGAATATATGTACAAGTTATAACAACTTTTTTTTTAATAACAAGTGTTGCGAATTTAGGACTTCCTTACACTATGGTTAGATTTTTATCTGCTGAAAAGGATAAAGAAAAGGTAAAAGACGGTTTTTATTCAATGGCAACCTTAATTCTAATTATTAGTTTTTTTATATCAATAATTATATTCGTATTTTCAAAGGGGATTGCAATAAGTTTATTTAATGGGAATATTGGTATTGTTAAATTGATTTCAATAATTATATTTTTTGGAACACTAAACAGCCTTTTAATAGATTACTTTGTTGCATTTGGACAGATGAAGAGATATTCCATATTATTACTTTTCCAAACTTACTTTTCCCTATTGATAATTAGTTATTTCACATTTTCAGGGCAGGGAATATTAATGGTAATATTTGGATTTTTAATTACCCAAATAATTCTATTTTTAATCATGATTACTGTTATTATTTATGAAATAGGATTTAAAATTCCTAGATTTATTAATATCAAGGAATATCTAAATTTTGCCATTCCTATTATCCCAAATAATTTATCTACATGGATAGTTGAATCGAGTGATCGTTATGTAATAGTAATAATATTAGGAACGACTTTTGTTGCGTTTTATGCTCCAGGCTATACATTAGGAATGGCTCTTCTACTTTTTTTCACTCCATTATCTATACTTTTATCTTCAATACTCCCAAAATATTATGAAAATGGAGAAATGGACGAAGTAATGATATTTATAAATTATTCATTAAAATATTTTCTTCTTGTAGCAATTCCATCATTTTTCATTTTATCTTTGTTATCCAAACCAATACTAATGATAATAACCACTCCAGAGATAGCATTGAACGGTTATTTAGTCACCCCTTTTATTGCACTCAGCGCCCTTTTATTTGGAGCTTATGGTATTATTATGAATTTAGTAATTTTGGAAAAGAAAACTAAAATTATAGGAAGTATATGGACGATTGCAGCTTTAATCAGCCTATTGAANNTATTTGTTCCAATTTTTGGTATTTTGGCTGCTGCAGCCGTTACTCTATTTTCATATTTCACCGCATTCATAATTGGCATGAATTATTCAAGGAGATCATTTAAATTTCATTTTGATTATAGTTTCATATTAAAGAGTATTTTTGCATCTATTTTAATTTCTATTTTAATTGTTTTAGCTAATCCTAAAGGATTCATTAATGTATCCATCATTATAGTCCTTTCTATTGCTGTTTATTCATTTTCGATTTTATTAATGAAAGGAATAAATAGAAAAGAAATTGATTTTTTAAAATCAATGATGAATTGATGGTTTTTTTAAGATATTAACAATTAACTATTAAAAAAAATAATTGAGAATAATTCATATCTTAATAATAAAAATCATACCCATTTCATCAATTTAGTTAAATTTATACAAACAAATCCTTTTATGTTGATATATTGTTTAGATAACTTTAATTTTAGTAATTAGGTGGTTTTTTTTTATTGATAAAGAAATAAATTAATCTAAATTTCGAATGATCTTAGCCGGAATACCCATAATTAACCTTTTTTTTGGTACATCTTTTGTAACTACTGCACCAGCCCCTACAATCGATCCTTCACCGATTCTTATCGAAGGTAAAATAATTGCACCTACACCTATTGCAACATTATCTTCTATTATTGGACCTTTAATTATTTCATCTTGGTAACCTTTTTTACCCATATTATTATCATTAGCTGTTGCAACTGATGCACTAATAAACACGTTATTTCCAATAATCATATTTCCTGTAATCACACTTCCATCCAATATTTTAGTTGAGTCACCAACAAGGACATTGTAATTCAATGTAACATTTCTACCAATTATACATTCATTTCCTATTATACATTGCTCTCTAATTGATGCATTATCCCCAATTAGATTGTTATTTCCAATTTCTACATCATTATAAATTATCGCATTTGGAGAGATAATACATTCTTCTCCAATTGTTGTAACAATATTTTTTGAGGATATTTTTCTAGAAAATGATATTGTACTCTTTGGAGGTTTCCCTATTACTGCTCCCTCAAAAATTTCAGTATTATCTTTTATAATCACTTCGGGATAGATGGTAACAAAATCATGAATAATTACATTTTCACCAAGAGTTACATTTCCAAGAAATTTTGCTGAAGATGATATCTTTGTATCACCGTCATTTTCATTTTTTATCATTCGACCCTACCTTATTCTCTAACTCTTTATAATCCCTTATATAATCATTTTCATCATAATGTTCAGATGCTAATACTATACAAACAGACCCTGAGGAGAAGTTATCTAGTTCCCTCCAGATCATTGTAGGGATATATAATCCATAATAAGATCTATTAAGATGAAAACGTTTTTGATCATTCCCATCATCTAAAACAACATCAAAACTTCCGCTTGCAGCTACAATAAACTGTTGTAACGCCTTATGGGCATGCCCACCCCTTTTCTCACCACCAGGGACATCATAAAGATAATATACTCTTTTTATATCGAATGGGACATGATCATTGCCTTCAATAAAAGTAAGATTTCCCCGCCTATCCATTATTTTTGGAAGTTCCACTATTTTACATTTATCTAAACCCATTTTACCACCAATTAATATTAGATAACATCTTACATATATTAAATTGTTAACATCATGATTAGGAGAAAGTTAGATGATAAAGTTCTTTGATTTTAAAAGGGAATATTCTGGATTAAAAGAAGAAATTAATATTAAAATTGATGAAGTGTTAAGTAAAGGCAATTTTATTAATGGTAATGAACTTCAAGACTTTGAATCAAAATTCTCAAAATATATTGGAACAAAAAATGGTTTAGGAGTGAATTCTGGTTCAGATGCGCTTTTTATGGCAATTAAAGCATTGGACATAAATAGAGATGAAGAGGTTATAACAGTATCTCACACGTTCATATCCACCGTTGATGCAATAACTAGAAACAATGCAATACCAGTTTTTGTTGATATAGATCCAGATACGTATTGTATTGATGTTTCTAAAATAGAATCTAAGATCACTGATAATACGAGAGCCATAATAGTTGTTCATTTATATGGGCATCCTGCAGATATGGATCCTATTTTAAAAATTGCTAAAAAGCACAACTTATTTGTGATTGAAGATTGCTCTCAGGCTCATGGTGCAAAATATAAAGGGAAAACTGTGGGAAGTTTAGGAGATATAAGTTGTTTTAGTTTTTATCCAGTAAAAAATCTAGGTGCATATGGTGATGGTGGTTTCATAGCCCTTAACGATGATTTTTTATTCGAAAAATTAGAAATGATGCATAATTATGGACAATCAATGAAGAATCAATATGAGTTTGTAGGATTAAATAGTAGATTAGATGAAATACAGGCAGCTATATTAAATGTTAAACTTGAATATTTGGATATTTGGAACAATGAAAGGAAAAAATTAGCTAATAGTTATAATAAACTTCTAGATAACTCCATATATAAGATACCATGCACAAAAGAGTATGCAGATCATGTATTTCACCTTTATGTAATCCGAACCAGTAAAAGGGATGAAATTAGAGACTACCTGTTAAAAAAAGATATACAAACAATGGTACATTATCCAATACCCATTCACAAACAAAATGCTTATAAAAATTTCGCATCTTCGGATAATATTCCAATTACCGAGGAAATATGCTCTCAAATAGTTTCATTACCAATTAATCCATGGTTAAAAAGCTTTGAAGTAGAAGAGATATGTGAAATCTTGAATAATATGGAGAATATAAATGGATAAATCTACAGTTGATATTATTGTTATTACATATAACCAAGAATCTTTAATCGAAGAAACATTAGACAGTATTCTAAACCAAACTTATGATAATATTAACCAAATTATTGTTACTGATGATGGATCCATAGATAGAACTCCCAATATTATTAAAGAATATGCTAAAGATAATCCAATAATAAAACCTATTTTGGCCAAAAAAAATAAAGGAATAGCTTATAATATCAATAGGGGGCTAAATGAGATTGAGTCAGATTATGTTTCAATAACTGGTGGTGATGATCTTATGTATCAACATAAGATCGAAAAACAGGTTAACTACTTAAATTTAAATGTTGATTCAGTTGTTTGTGCACATGATATGGATGTTTTTAACACAAATCTTGAACAGTCTCTAGGAAAATTTAGCGATATTATAAGTTTTAAAAAAATTGAAGGAAAAGTAAATGTTGAATCAATTTTTGATCCTTCTATTTTCCTTTGTCCATCTTCATTCCTATATAAATCCGAAATAATCCCCGAAAATGGTTTTGATACTCGGTTGAAATATTTGAACGATTTTGTATTTAGTGTTGATATCTTAATGAAAGGTAATCTCGGATTTATTGATGAAGTACTTGGAACTTATAGAATTCATGGAAATAATATTACTTCAAGTGAAGAAGCTAAACTGATGGGATTTGAAGATGCTTTAATCGCTTTTTCAATTATATTATCTAGATATCCTGAATTATATAAATTAGTTAAACAAAGGAAAGTAGCGACATATCTTGATCAAATATTAAAATCCATTAAAAATGGGAATGATAAAAAAGCTAAAATACTTTCCAAAGTTCTGATGACTGATGGAAGTTATTTTAAGGGAATATTAGCGTATTTGTTATCTATTGTATTGAATAAAGCAATAATTGATAAAATATATGGAAATAGAAAATTATTAAAACTTTTCTTGAAGTTTATTTAATCAATATTCTTTTCTTTTAAACCATGCCAAAACCCACTGTAATATGCTGAGAATAATTTTCGGTTATTATAATAAATACTCAAAAGGATAGGGAGTATAATAACTCCTAAAATTTGGATTACAATAAAAATGATAAAATCTAATTTATTAGACCATTTTCTCATAAAGATCCATCTATTGAGGGTTATGTAGTAAAGACCAATTTCCTGCTTGATTCCACCACCAGATTTAGAAACTTTATGCCATATCTTAGAATTAGGTACGAATATTCTTTTATAATTATTTTCAGACGCCCTTAAAGCTAAATCTGTCTCTTCAAAATATAAAAAAAACTGTTCATCCAATAATCCTATGTTATCCAACACTTCTTTTTTTATTAGAATTGCAGAACCATTTATATAATCAAAATTCATTTTTTCAGGATATTGTCCAGTATCTGTCTCATTGATACCAATATGTAACCCTCTTGCCAATTTCCAGTCGATTTTTCCACCGATACACCAAATTACATTAGGATTATCATAATAATACATTTTTGGACCTAAAAGTCCAATTTCAGGATCATTTTCTCCTTCTTGTACTAATATCTTTAAAAAATCTTTATCTACCACTGTATCATTATTTAAAAGTAAAATATAGTCTGGATTTAAGTTTTTTAAGGCATATCTTATCCCTATATTATTGCCCTTTGCAAAACCATAGTTTTTTTTATTTTCTATGATTATTAACTGCTTTTTATGATTTGAAAATTTTGCTATTTCAGTATTTTTTCCACTATATTGGACTATTTCGATTGGTTTATCATTAGGATCGTATTTAAAAAAATTAGATTTAACATCTAATTTACCCATTGCATAAGCATTTATTTTTTGGATAGAATCATCAGAAGAATTGTTATCAACAACTATAACTTGATAATTAGAATAATTAAGATGATAAATAGATTCTAAACATTCTACAGTATCTGACCAACCATTCCAATTGAGGATGATAATAGAAACCGAGGGATCACTCATTTAATCACATTATTTTTTTAAATCTTTTCTAATTAGTCTATTTTCTTTCTGAACTATGTATACTTCACGTTTAAGAAGGCTTATTTGAGTAGCTACGAATCCAAAAATCAATATTTGAATTCCTGAGATTATCATTAAGACCGAGAATATTATAAGCGGTCTGGTAGGGTCTAATGTACCAATAATATATTGGTAGAATAAATAGATTCCACCAATCAATCCGATCAAACATAAAATCAGTCCTATAACTCCAAATAGAATCATAGGTTTTTCGTATAGTGAAAACAATACGTGTGAAATAGTTTTAGATCTAAATTTAAGCTTGGAACTCCCAAGTTCCCTTCCTTCAAGACGTGCTGGTACTTCTTTGATTTTATATCTAGTTGCAATTGCTTTGGATAAAATTTCAAGGTTTATATTTGTACCGTTTGATTCAAGGTCCATAGATTCAAGTACTTCACGCCGGTAAGCTCTTAAAACACTTGTTACAGTACTAAGGTTTTCAGTCATTGAAAACCCTACAAACTTGTTGGCGGCTTTACTTATAAAAAGCCTGGAAAATGGTACATTTTTAACACTTCCACCTTCCATATATGGGGAACCGACAGCAATATCAATTGTTTCATCATTCAAGAGTTCAGATACTAATTTATTTATATGTGATGGGCTGTAACTTAAGTCTGCATCTATTGTAACTAATATATCCCCTTCTGACTTTTCAAACCCTGTTCGCAGTGCTCGTCCCATGCCCATGTTCACAGGTTGTTTAATGACTTTAATGTGGGAATTATGGGATGATACTTCTTCGGCCAGTCTGAAGGTGTCATCTTTACTTCCATCATCCACAACAACGATTTCATAGTCTTCATAATCTTTCATGGTGCTGTTTACTTCGACCAATGTTCTTGAAACATTGTCTTCCTCATTATACATGGGGATGATCACACTTATTTTCATGATAATCAATCAGAAAGGCTTATTATATATTCTTTTCCACATATTCTATAGAGAACAATGAAAATAGCAACAATCTTTGGAACGAGACCGGAAATAATTAAGCTTTCAACTTTGATACCGCAATTGGATAAAGAGTTTGATCAAGTTTTAATTCATACGGGACAACATTATTCATACAAAATGGATAAAATATTTTTTGAGGAATTAAGATTAAGAGATTGTGATTATACACTTAATATTGGTTCTGGTACCCATGCACAGCAGACAGGCAAGATGCTAATGGAACTAGAGAAAGTTCTTTTATATGAAAATCCAGACATGGTAATTGTTCAGGGTGACACTAATTCAACACTTGCTGGAGCATTAACTGCCTCTAAACTCCAGATACCTGTAGCACATGTAGAAGCGGGTTGTAGATCATTCGATAGACGAATGCCAGAAGAGATAAACAGGATATTGGTTGATAACATATCTGAATATTTATTTGCTCCTGATGAAAATTCCTATAAAAACTTAACTTGTTTAGAATGTTTTCCTCCTGAAAAAGTTTACCTGGTTGGTAATACCTCTGTGGATGCGTGTATGCGTGCAAAGCAATTATTTAATCAAGAAACACTAAATTATTATTCTCTTGAAAAAGGAAAATATATATTATTTACGCTGCATAGGCAGGAAAATACCAATATTGAAGGGTTAAAAGAAATTATAAATGCTTTAAATGAAATTTCAAAACAGATTAAGGTATTGTTTCCTGCACATTTAAGAACTAGGAAAGTTATTGAGGAAAATAATATTAAAATTGAAGATAATATAATATTAACAGATCCACTGGGATATAAAGATTTCATGGGTCTTTTGACTAATTCTAAGTTTGTAATGACAGATTCGGGAGGGATTCAGGAGGAAGCTGCTGTTTTAAATGTTCCTTGTTTAATTTTGAGAGATAACACCGAGTGGATGTATTATGTTGAAATTGGTAAAAACTTGCTACTTGGAACTCATTTTGATAAGATAGTTGAAATTGTTAACAACCTTCTAGAAAATGATGAGAAAGTTACAGAAATTGAAAAGATTGAAATTCCAATAAATCAAGGTGCAACAGAATTAATTGTTGCTATATTAAAAAAACAAGAAATCAAATAAATATCAAATAATTTTAATTTATTTTATTCAATTTTTTTAGATACCTAGGGAGTGGTTTTATCCTTGCAGGAGCACCTATTGCCAGGAAATATTCTGGAACATCCATTGTAACTATGGCTCCAGCTGCCACCATGGCCCCTTCACCTATTTCAATATTCGATAAAAATGTAGAATTAGCACCTATTGATGCTCCCTTTTTTATTATAGGCCCTTTAAGATCAAAATCAACCCTAATGGGATATTTATCATTTGTGAAACATGCACATGGACCAATAAATACATAGTCTTCTATGATCGTGTTTGTAGGTATATATACGTTTGATTGTATACTTACATCATTTCCAATTGAACACTGTCCTTCTATAATAGTATTAGTTCCAATCAGTACATTATCACCAATAGTAGTTTTTTCTCTTATAGTAACTCCATGACCTGTCTTGAAGTTGTCACCTATCTCTACATCGTTGTATATAATTGAATTTGAGCGTATAAGTGGATTTTTACCTAAAATGGGCGGTTTAGATCGCATCTTATATTTTACACCAATGGTAATATTTTCACTGGGAAGAGAGAGTTCGCCAATATTCGTATTATCCTCTCTAAATAATAAACTTCTAAATTTTGCCATGTTTCCTGTTCCTAAAAAGTTTTTAAATAATGGCATTTTTTACTCGTATCATTTTTTTTAATAAATACAACATTCAAATGATAATATTATTTCTATACTAATATATTTATTCTTATGATCGGTTGTTTTATTTTTTTAGGATAATACATTTTATAATTCGGATTTAAAAAAAAATATTTTATTTAAAATATGTAAAAAAGGTATTAAAAAAAAATATTAAGATAAATATTAATGGATTACATTCTATTGATAGTACTATTTCTAGCAGTATTTAGAACATTGCCGATACTATTAGCAATTTGGGAGGAAATATTTATAATAAATCCACCAGCTACTATCACAATTACCAACATAGCGCCCATAAGTAGTATCATTTCAGCACTAATCTGAGCATTTTCATCCATTAACATATATCTCCAATTTCTAATTATATACTTGCTCTTACTGCACTAATATCATTTGAAGCGTTTGCTCCTGCGTTGTTTCCGAAGTATGCTCTGTATATCAATAGTGCTGCTACTGCTATAACAATTACACCACCGAATAAAAGGATATATTCTGCTGCTCCCTGTCCACCTTCATCTTTCATTATGTCCATGGTAATTACCTCCTATTAATCAACATTTATTGTATTTGTACTGATTATATATAAGTTATTATGTATACCCACATTTAAGAATAATATCTTTAATTAGTAATTTGCATGCTATATCCTTCAAATTCATATATATTCTTGTTTAGGTGATTGAACTATTAATTAAATATATGGATATACTTATATATCCCATTTGGACTGTTTTTTTAAGAATCTCCTTGATTATCACTCTCCTTTAATCGTATTTTTCCTAATTTTGGAATAATATATGATCTATTCCTATATAATTAATTTATTCCATTGGTACTGATAGTTATTTCACTTACTAATATATTTCACTAAAAAATTTGTGAAAAATGTCACCAAAGATATATGAATTTTTTTTTTATATAGTGATAAATACACAAATATCCTATATTTTTTAAAGAGCGTACTAAAAATGATTGAAAAATTAATTTAAATTTGTAAAATAGTATTACTAAATCCTGATAGAATTCACAAAATTAATAATTTTTATATAGGTTTATGTGCATAGTATCACATAGCACATAAATTAGTGAGATATCATGCCAAAAAATTACAATATGAAAGAAATAATTCTTGAACTCCTTGCTGGTAATGAACTGTCAAAAAAAGAATTATTAGCGAAAATAAGAAAAGAATCGCTACGGTCGACATCCGATAAAACTTTAAATGAATCGTTGATGATGCTTTTAAAAGAAAGAAAGATATATATAACTAATTATGATTTCAGTATCTATGATGGTGTTAAGAGGATACAGTCAATTAAACCTGAAGGAATTGTTTTTGGTCTCATGAAAACTGATTTTGTCGAAATAGAAACTCTTATTAAACTATTAGAAATTGATGATGTGGAAGTAGTAAGAAATGCATCTTCCAAATTAAAACAAAACTTCAGAAACAAGATCGATGATCTAACAGCTAGAGATTCATTTGTTGTTGTCGAAGATCTTGACACGCTATTCAATAAAACTATTTTCTATATCTACTCACAGACAGAGGATCAAAAAAGAATACTGATAAATAAGTTCGCTTGGAGTTTAAGTAATGAAGAAGGGGCTGTGAATCTTTTTGAGGATATATTAAATTACATGGAAGCACAAAGCTGAATTTAATTGTTAAATATT
Organism: Methanobacterium sp.; assembly: GCA_003151535.1. Classification (GTDB taxonomy): domain Archaea; phylum Methanobacteriota; class Methanobacteria; order Methanobacteriales; family Methanobacteriaceae; genus Methanobacterium_B. The sequence continues at coordinate 32,340 of PLXT01000137.1, read as the reverse complement.
TTTTTTAGAATAATATTATTTTGTATTATTTATTAATACTAAAAAAAATGTACGAATATTTAATATTTATTATTACAATTGTTAATATCAAAAAGAGTTATCAAGGGTATCAAAAATTAAATTTATACACTCGTCCTGACTTTTGGAATATCCGTTGCAGCAGTATTACCTGCACCCGAGTTGAAGTATCCATTGTATATCATAAGTACAGCTACTGCAACTACTATAACCCCTCCAAACAATAATATGTATTCTGCTGCCCCTTGCCCATATTCATCACAAATAATATTCATTGCATGCCTCCGGGATTATAATATTAATATTGGATATTTGTGAAGTATAATATAATGGTTTCTAAAAAAAGAATATAAATAATTCCAAAATTTAATATTAAGTTTTATAAATATATTTATACAATTAAAATAGAATTTAAATGTTTTTTCAAGGTTGATCATGAATATTAAACTTCTATGATATTCCATAATTAAAATAGAGAATTTTTTATGAAAGTATTGATAATACCCTGTGGAATTGGTATGGGTCATGCATCTCGATGTGTGACAATTGCCAGAAAACTTCAAGAAGAAGGTGTTGAGGTGGCCTTTGCTAGTTATGGCTGTGGATACGAAATGTTGGATTCTTATCATGATTATCAAATTCTAAAGCTTCCAGAGATTAAATTTTATGGTGATAAAGGGGTACTTGATATTAAATATACAGTTAAAAAATCAATTGACATTCCGTATATCTTTTTAAAAAGTATTTATCAGGAATCCAAGATTATTAAAAAATTTAAACCCGATATTATAGTTGCAGACTCTCATTTTTCAGTGCCGATAACAGCTAAAGTACTCGGTATTCCCTGTGTAATGATACAAAATGAACTTACACTTAACTTTTCAGAACTATATCCTGAAGAAAAGAAGGTTGAATATCTTGAAACAGGCCTTAAAAAGTTTATTAAAGATGTTTGTAACCTTTCAGAGGTTATCATTGTACCGGATGTTTTGGGTTCAACTGAAATACCAGAAAAACTTGATGAGAAAGTTGTTCATACTGGTCCATTTCTTAGAGATGATAATCATAACACCAAGAGTAAGGAGGATATCAGAAGAAAATTGGGATTTAATAATTCTGAAAAAATTGTTCTGGTGACGGTGGGTGGAAGCGATTTTGGAATAGAATTGTTGAAGTTGATTTGTGATGCTTCTTCAAAGCTAGAATGTGATAGATTAATATTTGTTACAGGACCCGGTATAAAGGCAGATTTTATTTGTGAATCTGATAAAATAGTAAAAAAGAAATTTTTAGATAATATGATGGAATGGATCAAAATATCTGACGTGATAGTGACTTTAGCAGGACATACAACTATTATGGAGATTATTTCACTTGGAATTCCAAATATAATTATTCCTATAGACAATCATCCCGAACAACTAAAAAATGCTGTTAATATAAAAAAATATGGAATCTCTATTGTAAAGGAACTGAAGAATTTGGATCCAGATGAAATTTCTGAAGATATAAATAGATTATTAAATGATTCTGAGATAATGAAACGGGCCGAAACAGTCAAGGAAATGTTTTCACATTATCATGGAACAGATGATGCAGTGAAGATCATAATGGAAAATGCAATGGATTCTAATTCACTAAATAAATAAAAATATCAATTAAGGTTAATTTTTTTAACATAATCATATCTTACTACTTTAAATTTAAGCTAAAAAATTATAAATTTTTCTAATTTTAGCCTACTCCCATTTCATGTGAGTTGAATTCTATTAATATTCGAACTAGTGGAGTTAACTTACGTTTAATTAAATCAGTCCATAGTAACTTATCATATTTCTCCATAATCTTTGTGAGATCTTATTGCATAAACTAATTTTGATTATATTTTTTTAATAGTTTTCATATGCTCTAACTCTAGAGTGTTATACTTTGTTTTTCATATGTTTATTTCCACATAGTTGAGGTTTGATATAAAATGAGGTTTAGTCAAGGAGCATCCTATGGTCGTTATGGTGAGATGTATCATCCTGAAGTATTTAGTGACCGTGAAGAGGTTATTGTTTTTAAAAGGGAAGAATTTGCAAGTTCATTTAATCTATGATGAGTAGTATCGACCATATTAATGATATAGATTGAAATTTTAACAGGCAGGATGATTATAAATTATTTGGTTTATAGCCTAAAATCATGAGTCGGGTCCATATTATTGATGTAAACATAGATGATTTTATTGTTCAAGATCCTCTACAAGGTCAATTAGATGCTTATTTATTTAATCAAACAAAATCTTCATCACCTGAACTCTTAAAATCCGGTGTTAAAGTAGCAGAAAAACCTTTAGGAGTTGATTGGTACAAGTAAATAAATCCACGACTAATTGAACATCGAGATATTATCGAAAGCGAAAATAGTTATCATTCATCAACAAAAATATTAATGAAATCTATTCAAATAATAATAATAATAAAATGGTATTTAAACAATGCCCAAAATGTGGATTTGAAGGGTCAATGGAATGTATTAGTGCATTAGGAGATATTGGAGAAAAATGCATTTGTCCTGAATGTAATCATCAATTTGGAAATCTAAAAATTATGGATTATTAAATAACAGAACCCAAATTTCTTTTGTTTACACTTGCACTATATGGCTAGTTTTTTGTGATTTATCATCACGAATTCTTAATAAAAAGTGTATATCGTTATGGAAATCCATTATAATTCGATGTATTTAAATAAACGGGACTATAAACTATATAATGGTGATAAAATATGACTGAACTACCATTAGCTCCAATAGGAAGAATAATAAAAAATGCTGGTGCACCTAGAGTAAGTGACGAGGCAAAAGAATCATTAGCAAACGTTTTAGAACAGTGTGGAGAAGATATCTCTAAAAAAGCTGTGTTACTTGCAAAACACGCTGGAAGAAAAACTGTTCATGCATCAGATATTGAAATGGCACTTAAACAAATAGGATAAATAATCCTTATTAATTTTTTTTTAATTTCAAATTATAATCATATTATATTTAGGGTTTCAGAGTCTTTCTTCATATTCTAATTCTTTAAATGTGATTTTAAATTCTGTTCCGTTGCTCATATCGAGTTTTAATTTTCCATTTAACTGATTAACAAGACTATATATTAATTGCAGGCCAATTGTTTCATTTATTTTTAGATAAATATTTTTTGGAAGTCCTATCCCGTTATCTGCTATAATAAGTTCCAGTTCGTTCGAATATGATTTTAATGTTATTTTTATTGTTCCTTTTTGATCTGGGAACGCATATTTGATACTGTTAGTAATCAGTTCATTAATAATTAGACCACAGAGAATGGCAGTTTCCATGTTCATTTCGATATCTTCAATGTCCAATTCTGTTTTAATTGTTCCAGAATTTAATTGTTGAGAGGATAATATTTCAGCTACAAGTTTTTCAGTATAATCTTTGAAATTAAGGTTAGTGAATTCTGATGATTCGTATAGGTTCTTGTGAACTATGGCCATGGCATCTATCCGTCCTTGGGTTTCGTTTAAAACATGTACAGATTCCTTTTCATGTACATGTTTAATCTGTATGTTAATTAAACTGGAAATGATCTGCATATTATTTTTGACCCGGTAATGGATTTCTTTTAGGAGATTTTCTTTTTCTATCAAGGATTTTTTGATTTCACTTTCGGCTTGTTTTCTTTTGGTGATGTCTCTGATTATTGCTGAGAAATATGTTGTTTTGTTAGATTTCCAGGCTGAAAGTGACATTTCAAAGGAGAATGTTGTACCATCTTTTCTTAACCCTATCGTTTGAACCGTTTTACCCAGAAGAGTATGTTTTCCACTTATTTTATAATTTTCCAATTCATTTAGATACCCTTTCCTAAATTTGTCTGGCATTAACATTGTTAGACTCTTGCCAGATAACTCCTCAGTCGAGTAGCCGAATAATGTTTTTAAAATTTTATTAAAAAACAGGATATTCCCATTATCATCTGTTGTAACAATTCCATCAGTTGCAGACTCCGCAACAGTTTTAAAACGTTCTTCACTCTTTTTAAGAGCTATTTTAGTTTTATTACATTTCTTCATTTCTTTTTTCATTTCAATTATTTCGTCACGGAGCTGATCTTCAGTTTCATTAGACACTAAGTAATCCCCCTAAACAAAAATATTTTAATCTCAATTTTATGGATTATTCCAAGGCTTTTTCTAGTTTTTTGATAATAGTTTCATGGTTTAATTTCCATTTTATTCCATTGCTATTGGTGATTATAAAACCATCTGAAGCTTTAAATTCTTCCAAACAATCTATTAACAAACTTTTTTGTTCTTTGTCCAAAAATATCACCTTACTTATTAATAATATATATGTTGATAATAATAAATATTATGATTAAACATGAAATATTTTCGAATTCAATAAAAATTTGAAAACATTTAATTAAATCAAACAGGTAATATATGGTCTATGAACTGTACTGTTTGACATTAGAAGAAATTAAAATAATAGAAGATAAGTTGTGAGATGATACAGTATGTTAAAAGTTGACAAAGATATTTCCTTTACAAAAACCACATCGGATGAAGCGGGTATATTTTTAGAGCGTAAATCAATACTACATTACAAAGATGGAGATGTCGGCTTAAAATTGTCTAATTCATTAGAAAATAAACTAACAAAACATTATGAAGATCGCAAAGATATTGAGATTGAGTTTGACCCTTATAGATCTAATAGAACATTAGAAATAATTATTACTATAAACTTTAATCAAAAAGATGACTATTATCATTTAACAAAGGATTTTAAGGAAAACTTTGAAACGATTTATATCAAATTCAAAGAACAAAAATAAAATGGGTTCGAGGTTTCTTAGATATAATTTATTTTGTTTACACTTGCACGACATAACTGGTTTTCAGTGATAATAGTCAAAATAATTATTTTAATAAAAATGTATCTGGTATGAAGTTTAGATTATAAATTGGTGATAATATAATAATTGTTCGGGTATTATAACAAAAATAATTATGAAATCAGCAAAATTTACTAAAAATTCTATAAGATATTATTTCATAGGATCCCTATTAATTTTAATTGGAGTAATCCTTATTAATATAGATCATAATACTTTATATTATTCAATAATGGGAATTGGAGCATTATTCCTGGTTTTTGGGTTAAATGAAACTATAAAATCTATATAATTATCAAAAAAGACATATTCATTTGAATGAACAGTTAATATTAATTTACTTTTACTTTTGCACAGTATGACTTGTTCGGTGATTTAGGTCACTTAATTTTAATAAAAGTATATATTTGTTATAAAAATCCATTAAAAGTAGGTGTATTTAAATAAAAGGATGTGTATTACCTTATATGGTGATAAAATATGGGTGAACTACCAATAAATCCAATAGGGAGAATAATAAAAAATGCAGGTGCAGATAGAGTAGGTGATGATGCTAAAAAAACTTTAGCAAACTTTTTAGAAGAATATGGTGATGATATTTCTACAAAAGCATTGTTACTTGCAAAACATGCTAGAAGAGTAACTGTTCTAGCATCAGATATTGAAATGGCAGTTAAACAAATAGAATAATATAATTCTAATTTTTTCTATTTTTTAGGTATAAATTTGAGTATAGTTTCCTGAAGGTCTTAAATGTAAATTAATTTTTTGATAAAATTGAATAAACGTAAAAAATCTATTAATACGTATTAATTTGAGGGTTATAATTAAGAGTTGAAAAGAAGTTTTATATACGTTCTTTGTATTTTAATTCTTTAAAGGTTATTTTATATTGTGTTCCATTATCTCGGTAGATTGTTACTTTTCCATCAATTTGTTCTGTTAAGCTGTTTACCAATAGAAGACCAAGGGTTTTTATGTTATTAAAATTAATATCTTCAGGTAATCCTATACCATTATCGCAAACGCATAGCTGGTAAGTATTTTTTTCAGATTTAAGAGATACAATTATTTCTCCATTCATTTTATTTGGAAATGCGTATTTTAGACTATTAGATATGAGTTCGCTTATAATCAGACCACATGGAACTGCTGTTTCAATATTCAAACTTATATTTTCTATTTTAAGTATAGGTTTGATCTGTGTATTGTCAATGTCATAAGAATAAAATAAGTTTAATACTAGACTTTGGATATAATCTACAAAATTAATATGTGTTAAATCTTTAGACTGATACAATTTTTCGTGAATAATTGCCATCGATCTAACCCTGTTTTGACTTTCTTGTAAAACATTCACCGCTTTTTCATCATCCACATATTCTGTTTGTAAATTTAATAAACTGGATATAATTTGCATATTATTTTTAACTCGATGATGTATTTCCCTTAAAAGAATCTCCTTCTCCTGGAGAGATGCTTTTAGATTGTTCTCTACATTCTTAATATCAGTGAGATCTACAATAACTCCCCTAGATCCTACCACTTTATTATTCTGTTTAATTGCATTTGAATATTCCAATATTGGAAAATGGGTGCCATCTTTTTTCAGTGCAGTATATTCTTCAACAGACAATACTTCCATTAACAAGCTCCTTTGACTATCTTCAAGGGCCTTAAGATGATCTTTAGGATCTAAAAGTTGTAATATATTCAATCCCCTATCTAAGTCTTCTTGAGTATAACCAAATATTTTAAGCCCGATACGATTGGTAAATGTTATATCGCCATTCAAATTACTTTCGAAAATTGTTTGTGGTAATAATTCAGCTAAATCTCTATATTTTTTTTGGCTTTCTTTTAAAGCTTTTCTTGACTCTTTTTTATCTGTAATATCTAAGAAAGATATTAACCTTTTTTGGGTATAAGGAAGTAATGCAACAGTTACATAAACATCTCTTATCGCTGCATCCTTATTTACTAATTTAATTTCATAATTCTTTGGAGTTGATTTGTTAGATCTTCTTGAGTTATGATAATCCATTATTCTTTCTATTTCATCTTCAACAAGTAGATCTATCCAACTTTTTTTACCTTCCAGCTCTTCCTTGGAATATCCGGAAAGTTTTTCAAATTCACTATTAGCAAGAGAAATTATAGTATTGTCTTCAATTATTATTGTTGCAGTACCCGTGTTTTCAAAAATAGTTTTATAATAAGCTTCCGATTTTTTAATTTCCTCTTCATTGGTTATACGATCAGTAATATCTGTGATAAAACCTTCTAATGCCATTAAATTCCCATCAGACGAGAATATACCTCTACCTTGTTCCCATACATATCGATTTTCGAGTTCAGATGTGATTATTCTATAAATTATCTTAAATGATTTATTTTCTTTTAAAGATGTTTGAATAGTATCCCATACCATTTGACGATCATCAGGATGAATTAAATCATTGTATGATAATTTTTTATTCATAATCAAATCTTCAGCTTGATATCCTGTTAATTGAAAACAACCTTCACTAACAAATTCCATTGTCCACTGCGGATCATTCTGGCATTTGTAAGCTACACCAGGTAAATTACTTATTAAAGTTTCAAGAGTTCTTTGATTTTCTATTAAAGTTTCTTCATTTCTCCTACGTTCTGTAATATCTTCAAATATAGTTAAAAACATCCCTTTTGATGGAGAAAAAACATTTATACTGAAATATTTGTCCATAACTTCGAAGTAAGTTTCAAAATGAGTTGGGATTCCTGTTTGAGAAACTTTACTATACACATCTAAGTAAGGTGGTTCGGCAGTACCATATACATCTGAGCTATTTTTTCCCAATACTTCTTTTTCATTAATTCCTAAGATTTCTTCAAATGCGGGGTTAACATCAATTATTTCATAGTTTACAGGGATATCATTGTCATTAAAAATAATTCTATGAATGGCCACCCCTTCATTCATAGATGAATAAATCTTACTGTATAAACTTTCTTTTTTTATATGATTTGGGTTACTTGACATATCCACCAACGAATATTTTCCTATATAAAAATTTATTAGATATCCATTGCATTAAACTGTATTTATCCTATTGATTAAATTTTTCCAGACTGATATCTATAGCTCCTGCATCTGAAGCGGTTAACCAGGATCATTGATGAAACTGGCTAAAAGTATTACATTTAATTATTTATTTTGAAATCATTACAGTTTAAGTATACTATTATATTTTCATGTTTTTCATACTGCTTTATTAGTTATAAAATTAATAATGAGTTTGGGGGCATTATAATGATCAAGAATATCTGCTATGAATTGTTAGATAAGACTAAGCCTACAACAGATATATTACTCAGATTTGAGGATATGAAGATTAATAGAGAACAATATGTTTTCTTAAAGGATAGATTGGACAATTTTGACTTAATTATTGATAGTGAATATTCTATTAAAATTGATTCAACATTTGATGAATATAAAAAAATATTGATTATTGAAATTATTTTATCAATTTCAGATCTTCTCAAACCAAAAGATGTTCAATTAGATCAGATAATTAATGATCATTCTTACAGATTTATAAATTTCTATGAAAGAAATATTCAACTATTTAACTCTAAAAAATAAAACAGGGGACAATAAAATTGCAAGAAACTAAAAAATGTCCAAATTGTGATTATGAAGGATTAATGGAATATTATACAGTTATAGAAACTAAAGAAACCTATTGTAAATGTCCTAACTGTAAATACACATTTCTTAAACTTTAAAAAAAATGGAATAAATTAATTATTTCTTCGAAATAACAATTAATGCAGGTTGACTATTCAGCAACATTCCTTCTTTGAATTCGTTCATAGAGTATTCGATTACTCCTCTGTCAGGGTCTGCTATTCTGACTTGTTGTGTTGTCAAGTTTATTCCGATGAGGTCGACACAGTGTCCGCCTTTATAATAAGTTGGCCATCCGAAGACACACATCCTAAAAATTTTAACAAAAATAAACTTAAAATTCAAATATTTAATTTTAACCACATTGTGGGTTAAAAGGGAATAATAGGCTTTAATTAGTTTAATTTAATTAATAAACTGTTAATTATGGTTTTTTTATTAATTAATGGTATTTCATATTAGTTTTTAAGATTGTGAGTTGATTTTATTAATTTTTAAAAGGATTAAATTGAAAGTATTTATTGATATGCTGTTTTAAATGATATTATTTCTTAAAACTACCATTCGAATGGTGTTATTCCTTAATTCGTATATCAATAATCCACCAGTGGCCCTTAAATTAATAAAATAAGCCTAAGATGGTCTTTTTTTGAAAATTAAACCAAAACTTTTATAAAGGTGGTTATAGTGATATTTAGATTGTCTGATAGATCATATAATGAACTATTTTGATGTTTCATCAGACAGGGAGGCGGTATAATTAGTAGAAAATTATTCTTATCAGTGCTATTATTTTTTAGTTTAGCACTGGTATTGAATGTTAGTGCAAGTAGTGCTGCATCAGTTAATCAAACAAATGTTAGCACCCCTGCCACATCTTTGGATAATATGACTGCAAATATAAGTACATCCAATTATGCGACAGCGGATAATGCAACCACTAGCATCAAAAGTGCAACAACAAACACATCTAATTTGAATAGCACTGTTACTACAAATAGTAGTATCAAAAGTGCAACTACAAATACTACAAAAACACCCAATTTAAATAACACAAAAGCAGCAGGAGCTCCTGTTTTAGTTAATGGTTTAACCATGGCTCAATTAAAAGATGGAACTTCCAGAGTTCAAGCATTCTTCAATAAGTATGATAAATTACCTACTTATGTAAGTTTCGGAACCAGACAAATTCCAATCGCCACATTCGAAAAGAACATAGCTACACAGGGCTTAAAAATAAATACTGTAATAGTAAATGGTCTAAATGTGGCTCAGCTTAATGATGGAATTTCCAGAGTTAACGCATATTACGTTAAATATGGTAGATTACCTACTTACGTAAGTTTCGGAACCAGAAAAATTCCTATCGCCACATTTGAACAAAACATAGCTACACAAGGATTGAAAATTACAACAAAAGCTGTAGCTAGTATTAAACCNNTCAAAGGGAGTACAGCTTATAATACAGCTGTGAATTTATTTAATTGGGTAAGAGACAACATAGGCTATTCCTTCTATTATAACACCGAATATGGTGCAGCAGGTACCTTGACACATATGACTGGAAATTGTTGTGATACAGCAAATCTTCTAATAGCATTGGCAAGGGATGATGGAATAACCTCTAGATATGTTCACGGATATTGTGACTTTTCTAGTGGTTGGTATGGGCTCAACTGTATGTAAATGGTAAATGGTATACTGCAGATGCTACTAGTTACGCCAACTCATTAGGAGTTATAAAAAACTGGAATACCGCAACAGCCACAATATATGGAACATACAACACACTACCATTCTAAAAAGAACACCAATAAACTCTCTTTTTCTTTTTTTAGATAAACATATTATTAATAATTAAGAATTAAATCTTTTAAAAAGAGTAATAATCAACTTCAAATACAACTTCCAACTACCTGAAGAGTGAGGGCAGGATATTAATGTTTTTACAGACACCTCTTCAAAAACTTAACCCCTAAGTTTCATTGAAGATTGTCCTGCCCTTATCTCTCCCCCCCATTTTAAAAAATTTATATACAAAAATTCTAAATACGACCTTCACCAATATAATAAATAGGAGTAGGGATGTAGTTTTCTTCTCTTTTTATTAATTCTTCACTGAATTGGTCCCCCAGAATGTGGAAAATTACTACCTGCTTCTACTTCAAAAAAAATATCTTTTCTATTGAAAATGATAGTGGTATATAGAATCTCCACTGAATAGGATATAGGGTAGAGATATCAATTTTTCTGAGATTTATTTCAAACTTCTAACAACACTTTACACACTTGTTGGTATTTAAAAAAAGTTGATTATCCCTACCCTAAATTTTAATTCTAAATTTAATCAACAAAAATTCTAAATAGAACATTGACTAATAATCTTGGGGCAAGGGATGTCTTTTTTTATCAAAAAACCCCCTAAATGCAGCTCATGGTAAAAAAAGTGGAAACAATTCATTGTCCCTTACTATTCTAATAATATACTAAAATTCTAAATAGAACATAAACACAATATAATATAAATGGGCAGGGGGAAATGTCCATTCAATTTATAAATCAAAAAAAAAGTATCTCTTGTTTTTTTTGTGTCCATGAAAATTTAAAATAAAATCTCCCTCCCTGCCCTTTGCCCCCTAATTCTAAAAATAAATATTCTATTCCAATAAAATAGATTTAAAAAAAGTATTTAATTTTTTGACTTTGAAAGTCCGATTTTTGGGTGTTGTTTGTGTTTGGTTATTGCTATTAGTATTGCGGTGTTTATTTGTCCGTCTTGATATGGTTTTATGATGTAACCATATGATTTTGTTTTTTTTGCACGTTTTAATATATCATCGTCAAAATAGGCTGTAGTGTATATGATAGGAGTGTCATAGAGTTTATTTATTTGTTGGGTTGTGTCTATTCCATCCATATCTCCTTTTATAACTATATCCATTAGTATTACATCAGGAGTTCTTTCTTTTGTTAGTTTTATAGCATCTTCTCCATTATTTGCAATACCGACTACATTATAACCTAATTTTTCCAATTGATTTTTTACATCCATTGCTAAAATAATTTCATCATCAACAATTAGGACTTTTAAATTTATTACCGTCTTTACAACCCCCAAAAGAAATTAAAATATACTTGAGGTATATTATTATAACTAATAGATTTATGTAAAGTATACTATATTAAATTTTATCTAAAAAAAGTAGAAAATGTGTAGTGATATTAGTTTTTTTAAGGATTTTGTATAATTTTTGGATTATTTCAAAATATTTATGGGGCTACTGGTTTTAGTCTTTGCTCTTTTGGTGGTTTATTAATGCTAGTTTTATTGCATTTTGTATTTCTCCATCGTTAAAAGGTTTGGTGATGTAACCATGGGGTTGGGTTATTAATGCTCGTTCCAATGATTTATTATCAAAATAACCTGTTAGATATATAAATGGGATATCATAAACGTCACGTATGGTTTGTGCTGTTTCTATTCCATCTAAATCTCCTTTTAGCAGTATATTCATTAAAACTAAATCTGGATTAGTTTCTCCAGTTTGTTTAATAGCATCTTCTCCTGTAGAGGCAATGCCGACGATATTGAAACCAATATTTTCCAATCGCTGTCTTAAATCAGCAGAGACTATGTTCTCGTTTTCAACAATTAATATTTTTACTTCATCCGTACATTCACCTTCAGATTAGATTTTAAGAGCATCAATATTTAACTATAAAATTATATTAATGCACCAATTACTGACTTAATAATAAGTATTATGTGGTAGTGTTATAATAACTTTCATATCCTTTTTATCCTGATTTTTTTACATTATCTATCCTTTCCTTTTCCTCCTTATATTTTTCAATACGTTTTAAACGTTCTTTAGCATCTTTTAATTCGATATCTTTGTTACTCATTAGAGTTTCTAATTCTGTTAAACGTTTTTTGTCTTCTGTTGTTATATCATGAACTTCGATATCTTCTAATGATAAAATGGTAATGCCATTAAATATTTTTCTTTTAATTTTCCTGGATCTGCAAACCAATAACGTCTTTTCATTTTATCGATCTTATGTCCTGCAAGGATGTGATCGCCCAGGTTGTTTATGATTGTTGAAATAAAATACTTTCTTAGACCATGACTACGCCAGGATCTATAAGATCTAAATTCATGTTTAAATCCTGCACGTTGTCCTAATTTAATAAATACTTCTGCAACCGCACCTCTAGTTAATGGTTGTCCTGTAACCATTACAAATAGAGGTTCGTCTAATGTGTTAATCCCTATAAATACATTTTCTCCATATTTACGTTCCTTGATATGTCAATATCTGCTTAGTAGCTTCTGGAGGTATAAATGTATGATATCTGTAATTTACTTTGGTTCTGGTGATTTCTAATGTAATTATAGTGTCTTTGGTGAGACGTTCTTCATTTTTGAATAGATCATCAACATCATTTATTTCAACACCTGATGATCGACTTGAAGAATCAATAAATTTTTTTTAAAGTTAGATCTCTGACTTCTCTTTGACTCATTCCGGATAGGGCCATAACATAAATGATGGCACGATCTCTTGGATATGCCATATTTACCATTTGTTTGATTTCATCTTTAGATATTAAATAACCATAGTTCTTTTCCATGGTCATATCTCCTTTTTGGACAGTTATTTCCGGAGGTTTAATATCATTAGCTTTGTAAAATGATTTTATGCTGTTAGAGATAAGATCTTATGGTTTGGTCCGATTTTTTATTATCAATTAAATGTCTTTTAAAATCTACAGTATACTTGGAATATCCTCGTCTTTTAAGTCTAACTCCTTTTTTTTCTTCATCATCAGCTTCATCAAGTAATTCAATGATTGTTTTCCTATTAACTGACTATACTGTCTTAATGCTCCTTTGTATAGTTCTCTTGTAGCATTGCTTAAATTTCTTTTTTCAAACCAATACTCAAGTATATCCTTTTCTGTCTGCATATATTATCTCACCTACTTGTAGAATCCTATATTCTAAAAAGAATATAGGCATTTTGAGAGAGAGCATCTGATAAGTTCGGTTCTACAGTGATGTACGTTTAAATAGTTAATAGATAATATAATACATTAAAAAAGTATAGTTATTATCAAGAATTACAAGCACATCTAAATTAAGGATATTTTATTTATGATCATAACTAATTGGGGCAAATATAATTGGGAGGGAAAAGATGCGTAATTTACTCGTCACGATTTTTGGGGGACTTCTACTAATTTTAGGATTTTATGGAATGTCATTTGGATTTTCAGCCCCGCCTAACTTTGGACTTTTCTTTGGAGGATTATGTGCTGCGGTTTTCGGAATTATTTTAATGATTATATATGCTACAAAAGTAGATCTTTCAAGACCTAATGTGCAAAAACCAAAGGCAACCTCAAAAGTTATACCTAAACATGTAGAGGCAAAACCAAGAAAAGGTGCAATTGACAGTATTGGTAGAAATATAAAACCAACTGCTAAACCAAAATCTTCACAAAAGATTAAACCTAAACCAAAGCAAGTTTCTGTGGATAGAACTAAACAGAATGTAACTCCAGAGAAAATTAAAGAGCCAACTGATGTTAATAAAACTGAACCACCAGTTTCCAAGAAAGATACGACCGAGAAACCTGTGAAGAAGATTATCCCAACTACATCAAGGCCAGTTCCAAAGAAAATTAGCAAAGAACCTGAAGATTTATCCAAAAAAGAAAGGGAATTAGAAACAGCAACTCCTCCTGAATTCTCTAAGGAAAAACCTAAAAGAATAGTCCCAGTTTCTAAAGCATCTAAACCTAAAGTTCCGGTATCTAAGAGTTTAATATCAAAAGATGGAGATTCATCGATAAAGCCTGTACTCCTGAAAGAATCTGGGTCCGAAAAACCGGTTGAACCGGGAAACAGGCCTGTTCCTAAACATATTGATGTATCCAAATTGAAATCAGCGAAAAGAACTGAAAAGGATGATCAGGAATTTGTTAGAAACAGACTTAAACGCATGAAAGAGACCTACTTGAAAAATCCCAAGGATATTGAGAGTATAATAGATGAAAGATTGGATTCTTTCAAGGGAACACTTGATACTTTAAAATCAGAATCACAGGAGCCTAGTATAATATGGTCCTTTGATGCTGGTGATGTACAGGAAGCATTAAAAGATACTATAGACAAGGCACAGACTAAAATATTGATGATGTACCCATGGATCAGAAACGTAGATGTTTCTATACTGAAAAAATTCATGGATACCGAGAGCAGAATGATCATACAGGAAGCTAGTCTAGATGACGACACATCTGTTGAGTTAATCAAACTTCTACTAGAAAATAATGTTAAGATAAGAACAATGCCCCATATACACACAGTTGCNNGAAAGACTCTTTGAAGATGCATGGGGACTTTCAAAAGATTTAGATATGGAGCTTACACAATGAATATAACTTGGTTTGGACACTCAGCATTTCTTATAACAACTAACGAAAATTTAAGGATACTCATTGACCCATTTATAAGTAACAATCCTGTATCTCCAGTTACAGTTGAAGAGCTGTATGCAGATGTCATAATGGTAACACATGGACATCAAGACCATTTTGGGGATACAATGGAACTTGCCAATCGTACTGGTGCACTTGTGGTAAGTAACCATGAATTATCAGTTTACCTTTCAAAACAGGGTTTTGAAACTTTAGGAATGAATATGGGTGGTACTGTAAATGTACAGGACATAAAAATAACCATGGTGAACTCTTTACACTCCTCAGATATGGACTTTATAGAAGAGGTTAATGCTGGAGGAAGTTCTGCTGGTTTTATAATAGAACTTGAAAATGGCAGGAAAATATACCATGCCGGAGACACAGGAATATTTTCTGACATGCGCTATGTGATTAATCATATATACAATCCAGACATAGCCTTACTACCTATTGGGGATCGTTACACAATGGGGCCTGTTGAAGCAGCTATTGCAGCAGAATGGATAAATCCTGAAAAAATAATTCCAATGCATTACAATACATTTCCTGCTATAGAACAGAATGCATTGGAATACTCTGATATGGTTCGCAAATCCAATAGAGATGTTGAAGTTGTTATATTAGAGCCTGGTGAAAGCTATCAGGAATAGTTACCTTAATTGGTGATTCAGATTTTCATTAATTAAGTTGTACATAAATCAATAACAAAATTAAAATTATTTATTTCCTTATCAATATTGTTAGGGGAATCAAGTCAATAATTATAGCTATCAACTTTTTTATGAGGGTTGATCTATACTCGTAAGGAAAAAATGTTCTTGAAAATACTATTCAAGATATGTTATATGTTAAAGGACAAAAACAGAACTTATATAAACCTTAAGGTTATACTAATAAACAAGATTGGTACTATGGGATTTATGAGGGAATATAATAATACCATTAGACGATCAATTATACCATCATGGTCTAAAGTCTTAACCATTGTGAGTTGATAAGAGTGATAAACATGCGGAAATTTTTCAAGCGTAACTTCTTAAAAAACATCTTCAACAAGCTTATTGGTAAGGATAAAAAACTTAAAATTGGTTTGTATGGCCACCCTAATTCTGGTAAAACAACACTAGCAAATACCATGACCAATGACTGGATAGGTAAGCCCATAGGTTTAGTATCTGAGATTCCACACGAAACTAGACGTGTTTACAGGCAGGAACATGTTAAAATTGATTACGAAGGAGTTGAACTCGACTTTGACATAGTTGATACTCCTGGAATAGCAACCAAGATAGACTATAACAACTTCCTTGAATTTGGCTTATCAGAAGAAGAAGCAAAAGAAAGAGCTAAAGAAGCAACAAAAGGTATTATTGAAGCAATTAAATGGTTAGATGATGTAACTGGAGTTCTTTTAGTTGTAGATTCAACTCAAGATCCACTTACACAGGCAAACATCACCATTATGGGAAATCTGGAGGCTCGTAAAATACCGTTTATTATTGTTGCAAATAAAATTGACCTTCCTGAAGCATCTTCTGAAAGAATATCTTCAGTTTTTCCACAGCATACTGTGGTACCTGTTTCAGCACTTCATGGTGAAAATACAGCAGATCTTTATCAGGCAATGGTTGATAAATTCAACTGATTATTAGGGGTTTTAAAATGGATAGTACAGAATCAAATGCTCTAAAAATGGATTTTCTTTCATCAGATGCTCTAAAAAGTAGTACAAGCATGGAAAAGATTTCCATGATAGTTGATAAGGTTAAAATGGGTGATCTGGTTGTTATAGAGGGCGGTCTAACACCCGCTGAAGAGGCGGAGCTTATAGAAACCACAATGAGGGAAATTGATATTGAAAACTTTATGGGAATAGATATATATACTCTTGAAAAGGACAAAACATCATTTTTCGGGCTTTCAAAAAAGAAGACCATTGGAATTACAATTATAGGTCCAGCTAATGTTATGAAGTCTGTTAAGAAAAAATCAAACTTCCTTTCCATGATAGCCAACCTTGGTGATTCGGGTGCATCGCTGCATTAAATGTGGAGCGGAATTTAAAATCGACTCAGAAGAGATAATCCTCAAAGGCTGTCCTGAGTGCGGTAGCAAATTCTTTGAATTCCACCAAAAGGGGAAAATTAAGGAGATCCAAGAGATAAAAGGAGATTCAATAGAAACCATAATGATCAAAGAACATGGAATCTACGAAGTAAACCTACCATCACTCCTAGAGGATGACTCTATTATAGTTTCAGACGAGGAAGGTATGTACGTTATAGATATTAATTTTCTACTTAAAAAACAGATGAAAGATAAAGATAAATAATCTATATCTCTTGATACTATTTTATAAATTAATTTTAGAACACAATTTAAATTTATTTAATTATGTTAATGTTTTTTGCCTTTTCTCCTTCTTTTAGGATTTTTCTGATCAACGAAATCGCACTTTCCAGATGGCAGTACCCTCACAACATCCTCTATTATGAACATCTTTTCAGGGTCGATTTTGTTTCTTATCTGCATGGCAATTTCTTCTTTCTTTGTGTATCCTGGTTTTACCGTTGAAAAGTTCTCAGTATAATTTGAAACAGCTTCCGGAGGCCCGGCCATTATTCTTTCTCCCTCATAATCTACTTTACCAATTGATAAAGTCAGTGGAAGTCCCCTTATGTAGTTACGGGATCCTCTTATAATGAAAGCACCTTTGGTTAGGAATTCACCGGATTGGGGTGTCTTTGAAACTTGGTCTGGATTAACCCAGTACACATCTGCAGAACCTAATCCTTTTGACCATGCACTTGAAAAACAAGCTGAAAAAGCTGCAGCCTGATTGATACTTGTTTCAGGGATTTTACCTTCTCCAGCTTTTAGAACTACGGATGCAGCACCATGGATATCAGAATGGAAGTAAATGTCTTTGGGTTCCATGTGTTTTTTTACAACCATTTCATTGGTTGTTGCATCTCTTCCACCTATTACCANNATCTCTATTTCCCGTTTACTTTCAGCTTTTTTAATTTCTTGCTGAGTCTTTTCGATGGCTATATTAACTCCTCTAATCTTCTTTTTAGCCTTTTTACCCTTATTGTAATAGACTTCAGCATTTTCTGGAATTCCTACTGTAGTATCAATATTTACACGGATACCATCCAGGTTTAATGTTAAAATACCCAATTTATCTATTGATTCGATGAGATCTAGGCCTTCAGTTTTAACCTTTTTAGCCTTCTTAACAATATCAATGATTTCAAGCCATGAATGTGTTTCTCTTGCATGTTTTATAGTATCGATTATGTTTTGGATCTTTTGATAATTTGAATATATTGCTTCACCCTTAATTTTAGTTTCTTTAATTGTTTTATTGAATTTTTCAAGGGTTTCTAACTGTATTTTTAACCTTTTTTCAAATTTACCNNAGAACATCTTCTTTTTCACCAGATATTATCTGAGGATGGAAATCATAAGTTTTTAGTGGTTTAAATATTTCGGTCATTGCACCACATATTAAATCAATTTCTTCATCTGTTACATCTGTTGCATTCCTTTTTTTGTCCACACCAGATCTCAATGCAATCTCCTCGGCATAGAGTCCTCCTAGACCGTTTCCTGCAAGAGTTCTTATAATGTCCCTATCAGAATTTTGGAATAATTCTTTGAGTTCATTATTTCCGATTTCGAGTGGATTTATGCCCCTTTCAGGAGGGTATTTGTACTCTTCTTTGGATGTAATCTTCCTATCCTGCCATAGTTTTCTTTTTAAAGGCAGAATAATCTGATCGTCTTCATCCAAAAGTATTATATTACCCTTCGCAAAGAGTTCTATAACCAAAGAAAATTTATGTTCCTTCTGGATGTCGATCCTCATGATCCTATCAAAATTATGTTGGCTCACACTAGTTACACTACCTCCTTTAATGTACTTACGAAGTAGCATGGGAAAGTTTGGAGGAACCTTAGGGTTTTGAGGAGGATACTGGGTTGAATGAACCCTTAAACCAGCCTGAAAAACCACATCTACACGACCTTTACTTGGTACGTGGAATCTTATGAGTACAGTGTCTTTAGTAGGTTGATATGCCTTTTGTACACGGGCATCTTTTAACATTTCCCCTAATTCTTTGCAAATTGCGTAAACATCAACGTTGGACATGGCTTTCATTGGAACACCTTATGGTTTTATTTATAACTTGATACTAATAATAAACATATTTGGAGGTAAAAAATTATGGATGTAGATGCTAAAATCACGATCATACATGTAATTGGAGGTTTAATTGCAGCTTTTCTAGCATTTAAATTAACTACTGGATCGATATTGGGATTCAGTGGCGAAACTGTTGCAGTTCTATTGGCAATTGTGATACTTTACCTATGTGGACAGGTTTCAGAGAGATTACTTGGTAAAGAAGAAGTTGGAGGATTTAAGGGATGGTTATGGAGTGGAATTGTACCATTTTTAGCTGTTTGGTTAGTTGTATGGATACTTCTATTTAACTACAATCCTGTTCCACCGGTTCAGGTACGCTAAATATTTCCAATCATTCCTTTTTTTTGAATCATTCTTTTTAAAATCTAAATCTAATTATCCATTTTTTTAATGATTCAACTCGCAATCTTCATCTGTTTTTAAAGTGCCCAGTAGAATATCCATATAAATGCTGATAGAAATGCAATTATAAAGATTAACGGTGCGAATATTTTACTTACAGCTACTATGGAACTTATGGTTGTTACAAGTTCTGTTGCATGGGTGGGTCCAAGGGTTTTTAAATCTTTTATTTTTGATACCTCACACGCCACAGTAACATCCTCGAGATCTTCCATTGCATTTTTGGTACATTCAACGACTTTTTCAAGGATAATATCTTGGCTCTTACGGCCCACAGGATTATGGCCGCCTGAAAGTGCATTTACAAAGTGGGTGTCTGAGGTCATGATCTCGGCCTCATCAAGACCCAGTTTTTTTAAATGTTTGATGATTCGTTCCCTAAACCCTATTACCATATTGTTGGAATCAAGCAGGATATAACCTGTTTTTTGATTGTCAACCTCTATGATCATAGCTTTAACACCACTCTCCCCTACTCCTTCTTCTTTACTAACATCATCCATTGGATCGTTTGCAATACCAACTTTAAGGTTGTTTTGTTCATCAGATTTTTTGAGCTTCTCGACTGCGTCCATCAGTTCAAAAACTTCCTTGTTACCGGGTAATATTCTACCTCCATCTCCCTGAAATGCATTATGACATTCGACTAGAACAACATTATCTGCATCTGTTCTTGCTTTTGCAAGATTAATAATTGCTAGACCTACACCAAAGTCCATATCATCAAATCCTACAGGGGCCATAGTTGCAAGGAGGACTAGATTGTTGTCAAAGAATTGGGCACCAATTTTTGCATTTCCACTTTGAACTCTAAAGAATTTACTGGCTTTATTGGAATATTCCATAGTTTTCAGGGTATTTTTAACTACATTTCCAATTTTATAAACTTCTTTTGTTGATACTGGGTTAAAATCATGGGTTGATGGTCCATGTGATACCATTGTAAAGGTTTCAAATATATTTGCCAAGATTGTGGGCATATTACTCCCACCTATATTACCAACAGGTCCGGGATGTACACTAGGACTTAAAAAAATAGCTTTTAGGCCATATTTTCCTTTAAAAGCCGTAATTCCAATTATGGTATCGATAGGTTCACCCATATCTTCAAAAAGACCTTCTAATGCGTTTGAACCCTCTGTTACATGGGCCAAGAATAAGCTTAGGAGTTCTAAACCTCCTACTCCTAGGTTTCTCTTCATTGGGGATTCTATTATAACCACAAACGAGTATATGGCAACTACAAGGATTAGGGATGCTATAATTATTTTGATGAGTAATGCTAGTATACTGAAATATCCAATGTTGGTTGTGATACTTGTTAAGGACACTATAACAATGACCATACTCATGATAAGTGTGGGTTGGGTTGCAGCAGCAGGTAGAGATTTGAAAAAATTAATATTCGATGTTCCCCAGAGTACTAGGATTCTGATAGCAAATATGATCACACAACCGTATACGAGAGCATCGATGGTGTAACTGTAGATTGAAAATGATGATATTAGACTGCCAATCAAATAAACAAATCCTACTATGAGCATTGAGAGTAAAGATAGAAACATGGACTGTTTCATATTCATATGTCTTCCTTCAAGGGAGTTTATCATTGGTTGTGTAATAGCTCCACTCATTATGGAAGTTAAACCAAATATCAAGAATCCCGCTGCACCGCCGTATACAACGTTGTAAAGAATGGAGTGATGGGCACTAGGTTGAATAGCTGATACAATACAACCTAGAATAAAGCTCAAAACTACCATACTTGCGACTGAGAAGGTTGTTCCCGGAAGGGATACTATATATTTGCTTAAACCCATTATCCTATCTGATTCTGGCATGATTTACCCCTAATAATAAAGATTAATTTGTTAATTTGATTATTTATACTATTTATGTTGTAAAAATTATAATTTTTTTTAATCTGGATTTATCTATGATGAAGTTGAATATCATTATGTTAGTACTTCTAATGTTTATATACATCATTTAATTTATGTAGGTGATGCTTATAAAAGGTGAACTTTATGAATGTGAAACTTAAAACCCTAATTTCATCGGATGAAACAGCAAATTTACGGATCGGAGACATTGTTTACATATCCGGAAAAATTTATACTGCCCGGGACAGTGCCCATAAGAGAATGGTTGAAGAGGGATCTCCCGTTGATATTAAGGGGGCTGTAATATTCCATGCAGGGCCAATTATAAAAAAATCAGGGGATAAATACGATATGATTGCTGTTGGACCCACAACAAGTACTCGAATGAACCCATATGAACCTCAAATATTAAAAATGGGGGCAGGGCTCATAATCGGGAAGGGTGGAATGGATAAAGCCACCTCAGAAGCTCTTATTAAATATAAAAAATCCTATCTATCTGCAGTTGGTGGCTGTGCTGCATTATATGTTAAATCTGTTCTTAAAGTTAATAGTGTGCATTGGTTGGATCTAGGGGTTCCTGAGGCGATTTGGGAACTTGAAGTCAAAGAATTTGGCCCATTAATCGTTACAATGGATTCAACAGGCGGCAACCTCTATGATGAAGTTAAAAAAAGAGATTACTCATAATGAATTTGCCGAGACAAACTATCCACTTGATGGATTTACCGATACACATATACATACATCACCTGATGTTAAACCCCGATTATTAACCGATATTGAAGCTGCGATGGATGCAAAAAAAGAGAGAATGAATGCTATTGTAATAAAATCTCATAATGAACCTACATCGGATAGGGCAATAATAGCATCTGATGTAACAGATTTTTCAGTATACGGTGGTGTAGTACTTAACAGTAGTATAGGGGGCTTAAATGTTGCTGCTGTTAAATCTTCTGCCCTAATTGGTGGAAAATTTGTGTGGTTTCCAACCATTTCCTATTCATCGATCAAGATCAACTGGTCTCATGTAGAAGATATATTGCATGTTGCCAAGGAAAATCACATGGTGATTGCAACAGGGCACCTTAAATCTGATGATATATTCACACTCCTAGATATGGCAAAGAGTCTTGGAATCTGGAGAATAATTGTTAACCATCCACTAACTAAAGTTGTTGGTGCCAGTTTGGATGAGCAAGTTGAAATGTCTGCATATGTCTATTTGGAGCATTGTTTTGTTGGGTGCATGAAAAAACATGACGAATTGGATCCTGGGTTGATCAAAGACTCAATAAAAAAAGTTGGAGCTAAAAGGTGTTTGATGGCAACGGACTTTGGTCAGATCCATAATCCCCATCCAGTAAATGGAATGAAGATGTTTATTGATACAATGGTCCATGAAGGTATATCAATTGATGAGATATATTTGATGTGTAAAGATAATCCCAATAAATTAGTAAATCCTTAAATTTTAATAAAAAAATAAAATTATTTTAACTTATTTGATGCAGTTTAAGTTTATATTATTGCAAGCTCACCTGCTGTGGTTATTTTGAGTTGATCATTTGCAATAAAACCCATTTCCCTTAATTCTCTAATATGATTGTAGGTCATACCTCTGCTTATCCCAATTTTCAGAGCTAAATTTTTAACACTTTCTCCATCCTTTTTAAGCTCTTCTAAAACCATTCTTTTAGTTGCTGATAATCCGAAGTTTAATATTGGAAGGTCAATGACCTGACTATCCTCCTCTGTTATATAAACAATTCTTTCAATGTCGCCGTGTCTTGAATAGCAACCAAAAAGAGCACCTAAAGCCTGGGGTTTCCTGCCGCCGCTTATATTTACAAATATATTTCTATTATTGGCTTTTTCGCTTTCTATTACATCTACTGTGTCCTGTGCAATTCTAACAACATCGTAAAGGCTAGTTATTTTCGTTTCAATATCTATAAATTTTCCAACGGTATCTTTGATTATCTGCTCAACTTGGAGTTTAGCTTGGGGAGCATCTTCCTCCCTTAAAAGAACTACTTTTTTACATGAAAATTGTGTTATACAAACCATAATAGGTTCTATAGAGTAAATAGTTGATATTAAAGTGTATTCCATATTGTCACTTCTTTAATTTTATAAATTAATGTTTAAATTAAATTCTTACTTGTTATATTATAATTCATATTAATTATACATTTATAGTATATAATGTAATATATTTATTTAGAAAAATATGGAATAATGTATTCTATTTAATGATATTTATATTTTGATTGTATTTTAATAAAATTTTACAATTAAATTGTTGTTTATGATTAATTATATATGAATATAATAAAAAAACTAATTCATAACATCTAAAAATTTAAATTGTAAACATTAAAAATTTAAATTAATATTTACTTGTATTTTAATGATTTACCAAATATATGGTGGTTTAATAAATTATTTTATCTGATATTCATATCATTTCCATAAAAAAGTTTAAGAGTATTTTTCCGTAAAGGATATAAACTTTCATGGTAGACATATGATTGATATACAATGGTTATAAAATGGGGTGTTTCCGGTTCCTGAAGAAAAAATTTTAGTTATAGAAGATGAGAATATTACTGCTCTCGAAATACAGACTAAACTTGAAAGTTGGGGATATGATGTAGTTGGATTAGCAGGATCCGGCGAAGATGCCATTAGAATAGCCAATGAAAAAGGAATAGATCTAATTCTAGCGGATATAGTACTTAGGGGAGACATGGATGGAATAGATGCTGTTGAACGCATATCTCAAAGATTTGATGTGCCTATAATATATTTAACAGCCCATGCTGATGGAGATACATTTGAAAGGGCAAAACTGACTAAACCTTCTGGATATTGTATAAAACCATTTGATGATACAGAATTAAAATATGGTATCGAAATTGCACTTTTAAGAAGAGATTTGAAATTTAAAAATCAAGAATTTATTGAAAGAGAGCGTATGAGTACAGTTAAAGATTTCATGCTGAGTTCCACTCCGGCACTCACATCTCAAGTCAAAATAGAAAATACTGCTAGTTTTTTAAGGGAATTTGCAAAGTTCTTTGAAGGTAACATGAAAGTAAAGTTCAGAAGAGAACTCAATATTAATCCTGCTTCTCTTGACAATCCAGAATACTCAAGGAAAATCTTATCAGAGTATATTGCATGGATGGCTCATATGCTCTCTAATTTAGGATACAGGGTAGAAACGGGATCAGATGAATTTACTGTAACTGAATGCCTATGGAGTCCGAATATAAAGGATAATAAGATCTATTGTCTTATGTGTAAAGCAATGACCGAATTAATACTTAAATGGACAGGTTTAGGTGGAAAAATCCATCATAGTTATTTACTTGGACCAAATCCTCCCAGATGCAGATTTTCATATCAATCATAACATCAAATCTATTTTCGTCGATTAATTTTTAATATATTTACAACATATCAATCAAATAGCTCTAAAATAATTAAAGGAGAATTTTATGACAAAACATCCTGGAGAATGGAACAATGAAGGACTTGCTTTTTTTGGTAATGGTCAATACAAAGAAGCACTTAAATGTTATGATACTGCTCTAGAAATCGATCCAAAATTTATACAGGCTCTTAACAACAGGGGAAATGTTTTGAGATTACTAGAAGAATATGAAAAAGCCATAAAAACATTTAATAAGGCCATTTCAATAGATAAAGAAAATGCCGAACTGTGGGTCAACAAGGGAGCAGTTTACTATGAGATGGATGACTATGATTCTGCTATTAAATGTTTTGACCAAGCTTTGTCCATAAATCCTGAAGATAATAATGCATTGAGTAATAAGGGGGCTGCATTAGCCAATTTTGGCGACCTTGAATCGGGAATGAAGTGTTTTAACAGGGCATTAGAAATAAATCCATTAGATGTTAATGCAAGAATTAACAGGGATAAACTCAGGGATTTTTTGGTAGGAAGAGAGTGATTAAGTTTCACTCTCAACATCTAACATTAACAGATCCGAGTAATGCACATCATAGTAACGGAAAAGGTCGTTAAAATGTTTAATTCCACTTTCTGTAACGGTATAATTATTACCATCCGGGTTTATAAATTTTCTTTTAACTAAAGGATCAATTATTCTATCAAATTCACTTATAAACCCAATTTTATCTTTGAGAATCAAATTCAATTCGCTTAAAACTGGTATATACGTCTTTGTATACATGTTGTCGAGTGAATTTATTATATCTTCTTTAGTCATAATTTTTCTAGACCAGACAGCATAAATTACCCATATTCTGAAGGCTTTCATCTTTCCATCTTGCACATAATCTCCTACTGGAGTTTTATATTTGTGTAAGTCGGTTTCTTTACCTTTCATTGAGTGTATAGCATCTTTTAAAAGTCCCACAGCATCTGTGAATATTCTGGATGCTACAACTGCACCTACAATTGCATCAACATAATAAATTCCAAATATTGAGAATATAGCTCCAATCACAACTGATGATGCTATAAATATATGGTTTTTAGAATCTACTGATTGGGATATAAGTGTTAAACTGCCCGAAGCCCTACCTACTTGGCGCTGATAGAAATAGAGTCCTGCATAAATGAATATTGCAAGTCCCTCAATTACAATCACGTAACTTGGATCAACAATTGGACTTATAGTTGAGGTCAATGCAGCGTATATCTTTGAGAGTGACTCAAATCCAACTGTAATCGATGCAACAAATAGAAGTATTATAACTAGGAGAGTGCTCATTGATTCATGTTTGAATTTAATACCCACCCAAACAAGAAATGCAGATATTGTATCGGTAGCACTGTCTGTACCGTTACTTATAAGTCCTACACTACCAGTTATAAATCCAATAGATAATTTAAAAAAATGCCATTATCCCATCAACAAATGTAGTATTGATAGCTGCACTTGATGGTTTAAATAAACGATTTTTGATTAATTCTGCCCTTTTTCCAAGCTTTTCAACTATACCTGAAGCTACTTCTTTACCTTCTGCGGTTAATTCATATTTTCCATCTGTTTTTTTAACTAAACCCTTAATACCCAATTCTATAAGGTAATCTTCTGTACCTGTAACGCTTTTTAATTTTTTTTCTTTCCTTCCCCATAGTATAGTACTTGTCGTACAGATGATCCCTAGTACGGAATAATAGTAGAAGTATCCTGCCTAGTATATTGTAGGTTTTCCCATAATGTACGTTGTACCATATACTTGAAATAAAAACAATGGTAGTGTCCTCTAATTCGTTTAAATTTATCACACCACTTTTTAAAATGGCCATTAAAATGAATTTTTCGTATCCAATTGGTTTATATTCTTCTTTAGTCATTTTTAACTCTGAATAAATTCTGGTTTTATTATAGTATGGTGTTAATCTTATATATTGTACTATAGTGGAGTATAAAGAACCTATGGTGTATATTTACAGTTGATTCAAATAAAATTAGAATTATAAAAATATTAGAATCATATTTCCTACACATCAAACAATTATCAATGGATCTTTTTTCAAATTATTTATTTCAAGATTATTAAATTAAAATTTCTTGAATTAAATTTTTTCCATCGAATATTGATTATTAATGAATTTCACAAAATAATAAAAAAATAATTTACCAGTACTACTGTTTTACTTGAGAAGAATGTCATTTTTTTATTAAAAATATTTTTAATGAAAAATGCATCTAAATTCACTAGTTGGTCTAGGGGTCTTGAACAAAATACCAGTAGAAATAGAGTATTGATTATATCACTAAAAAAATAAAAATTACTGTCCACTGAATCTGGTGTTCAGTGATGTTATTAGTAGTCCCTGGCGGAGTCGAACCGCCGTCGAAAGATCCAGAGTCTCACAGGATTGCCACTACCCCAAGGGACTAATAGTGTACAGCTTTAACTTGTAAATCTCAAGATAATAAGCCCAGTTTCATGATTTGATTTCATAGTATATAACGATTTGGGCTAATGGTCGGTTCAACACATTAAAAGATGTTTATTTAATATTTTAAGATTCTTTTAATTAAATTAATGTTGTAGTTTCCAAATTAATTCAAATAAATTTAATGGGAATTATATTGTTTTTAATTAAACCAGGAAAAAATGAAAGAATAAATTATAGTATCAATCCCTATTTTGAAAAAAAGATAAAATGAAAAATTAAATTTAATATCTTTCTTCCTTTTAAGGGGTTTAATAAATAATGAAGCTTATTAAGAAAATAAATGACACAAATTCAAATGCAGTTTTCATAGCATTTCTTACAGTATCATTAACAATGGTGTATAGTACTGATGATTTATTAGCTTCAATTACTTGGTGGGTTGTTCCAACCTTTTCTTCATACACAGTTAATTTTTGATCGATTTGATTTTTAGAAAATTGGTTTGGAAAGTTCTGGTCTACAGCAGTATATAATCCATTTAATGTTCCAAGTATTAGAACCAACCCTATTATTGCAGTTCCCATTGATGAACCCAAGCTTGCACTTGTAGACATGATATCTGCTGCATCAGGTTGTTCATGCGAATGCACTGATGATAATATTATGTTAGCAGTTAATGGTAGAGCAATACCTAATCCCATCCCTAACAATAATGTTCCAGGAACTGTGTTAATGATTTGGGTGTTTAAATTGAACTGATAACTAAGGTAAAGAGTGCACTGTAATTCATTAAATGTGGGTACTATTTATCCTTGATACATACATAATTTAACTGTTAACATGTTAAATGGTAGAAGGTTCACGATTCCAATTCTTGATGTCAGTAAATTAAAACCTATTGATCGACATTAAGATTATTGTATTGTAAATGATACTCTAATCGATCTTAGTGAGCATACTCACAAAACAATCTATTAAAAAAAAATAAAAACGGAAATATTTTATTCTGACTAACTTTTCTCGTTGAAGCGATTTGAATTAGATGAATATTTAATGTAACTGCCAATACATTACATTTTTTTTGATAATATAAGATTTTTTAGTTTATATTAATTTAAGTATATTCAACTTCGTTATAGAACTGTTTCGCCACCATATGGTCACTTTACTACTTTATATTACATTCTAATATAAATATCTTTCTAAAAAAGTAATTGCAGTAGTTATATATGATTCTTATAGCAATACTACTTAAATCTTACTGATTATTTGTCACCAGACCTAAATTATTCTATGATTCAGATAAAGGAGAATATAAATGGTTATAAATATACTTAATAGTATCTTTCATTATGTACCTTTTTATATTGATAGGTTGGAATGTGAAAATTCCAAATATTCTATAGGAGTGTATCAGTAATTAAAGATACTGACTGATCCTATAAGATTATGGTCTTCTTATGGAAAATTAATCTAGTTTTGATAGCTATTTTGATCATCAAGATAAATCTAACAGATTTTTTGCATATTAGGTTATACAAATAATAATTATCTTATACTTCCACTTGAAATTTTACTTTTTTTTGGATAGATTTAAATAGCATTACAACACATTTATCTATATATTTATATATGTCGATGTATGGATAATTTTAAGTTGTGATACAAAATGGAAGATAAAAAAATAAAGGAATTTGTAAAGGAACGTTATTCAAAAATAGCAACCAATGAAGAAAGTTCATGTGGGTGTTCTTGCTGCGGAGGAGAAGAAGAAAACTCAATAATTAAACAAGCCCAAGCAGCAGGCTACTCAATGGAAGAGATAAAAAGCATACCTTCAGACGCTATATTCGGATTAGGTTGTGGAAATCCAACAGCGCTGGCAGAAATAAATCCTGGTGAAACAGTTTTAGACTTGGGATCAGGCGGAGGAATAGACGTTTTTCTCGCAGCCAATAAAGTAGGTGAAAAAGGGAAGGTTATAGGTGTAGATATGACTCCCAAAATGGTTGAAACTGCAGTTAAAAATGCAAAAAAAGGAGGATATGTAAATGTTGAATTCAAACAAGGTGAAATAGAAAATCTACCCATTGAAAACAACATAATCGACGTAATAATAAGCAACTGTGTCATAAACCTCACACCAAACAAAATAAATGCTTTTAAAGAAGCATTCAGAGTTCTAAAACCAAATGGCCGCATTCTAGTTTCAGACATTGTTACAGAAGGGGAAATACCTATAGAAATACGCAAGAATTTCCAAGCATGGGCGGGGTGCATAGCTGGAGCTATGGACAAAGAGGATTATCTGGACTCAATAACAAAAGCAGGATTAAAAGATGTTGAAATCGTTAGCGAACAAATATTCACAGAACCCAACATGGATGAGAGGCTCATTGGGAAAATAATAAGTGTACAAATAAAAGCCCTAAAATAAGTGTTATTATGTGAACAGATGGAAATAAAAACGTTTGTAACATTGATTCAAATCAGATACAAAACCTAAAAAAAAATGTTAAGTGATAATCAAAATGATGATAAGTTAAATCTTAAATCAAATGTTTTCAAGGCACCTTCAGATCCTACACGTCTCAGAATATTATATTTATTAAAACAGGGAGATTTATGTGTCTGTGAGATAATGGCCGTACTAGAAATACCCCAATCAACAATATCTCATCATGTAAATGTTCTTAAAACGGCAGGGTTGTTAAAATCTCAAAAAGATGGGATTTGGATACAATATCAGCTTAAATATCCTAATATCACAGAAATGATAGAAGATAAACTAATTTAATCAATCAAAAGAATTAAAAAAATGTGAGGTAGAAAATGACATGGATAACAGGATATCCTAGAGAAAAGGTTAATTGGCATCCAACAATTGATCCAGATAAATGTGGAATGTGTATGAACTGTGGACAGGGTGTCTATGACTGGACAAAAGAAGGTGCAAGGGTAGGAAGACCAAATAAATGCGTCGTTGGTTGTTCAACATGTGCTCACCTCTGTCAAGGAAATGCAATAACCTTCCCTGATGTAGATGAACTTCGAGAACTATACAAAAAAAAGAGGATCTGGGCAAAGGTCAAAAAACAACTCGAAGAAGAGGGAAAACTCCAAATTAAAGAATAAACTAAATCATATACAATAACAAATATTTCAAGATTAGAATACCCTAATTTAAGCCTAAGAATGGTTTATCAGTGTTAATATTGAATTATGTAGAAATGAGCAAATGGAACAAATTGAAGATTATAAATATTTATCTCATTGCAGAATATCTTGAATTTTTAAACAAAAATGTAATCCCCCCATTCATGCTCAAAAAAGGCAGTAACAGCTATTAAAAATAAAGATTTACCAATAAAGGATCGGTCAACAGTCTAAATGAACTAAAAAAAATAATTATATGTGGATAAAAAGAGGTTGAAAATTTATGGAAAATAAAAATTGTGGTTGTGAATCAGAATCTGTTGACAAATCCAAAGAAAGTGGATGTTGTGAATCAGAGTTGGTCGATGAATCAATTAAAGATGAACCAAAAGAAGATGGTGGATGTGGATGTGGGTGTGGATTAAATAAAGAATATCCTGATGAATCATTTATAGACAACCCAAATAAACCCAAATTCATAGCTGAAGATGATTTTATTGAGAAACTTGAAAAATATGCCCATTCAATAGGTATAAAAAAGGTAGGATATGCACAGATTACTCCTGAATTATTAATCAAAGATAAATTTATCCAATATCCTAATGCTATCGTATTAACTATGGAAATGGGTAAAGAAATTATCGAAGCAACTCCTGGCCCAGAAGCACAAAAACTAAACGATTCTGCATATGAAAAGTTAGGTAATATGAGTTACAAGATATCTGATTACCTTAGAGAACATGGTTATGCAACCGAAGTTGCTCACCCTTATGGAAGCATTGTGAAGTTTTCTCAACTTGGTCAAAAAGCTAATTTAGGATGGATAGGACAAAGTGGTCTTTTAATAACTCCAGAATTAGGTCCAAGACAAAAAATTTCAGCAATATTTGTCAGCATAGTCAACTTACCAATAAAAGAAACTAACGAACATTCATGGATCACAGATTACTGCGAAAAATGTGGAAAATGCATCAAAGCCTGCCCTGAAAAAGCACTAATAGAAAAAGAAGTTTGTTGTGGAGAAAAAGAAACTGAATTTGTACAAGAACATTGTATAGGTTGTAGTCAAGGATGCACATACTGTATAGAAGGGTGTCCATTTGATCAAAAAAAATACACACACATTAAAGATAAATTTGACAAGATGAATGCTAAATTAAAATTAAAGCAATAGAGAGTTGTTTGATTCTTTAGTAAAATTATGTACAATCATAAAATAAATAAAATTTTTAAATGAGATGATGATAATGAATACAAAAAATAAGATAGCTTTAGCAGCATGCAGTGGAATGAGTCCATACGGTTTAGTTTCACGAATCACATCAGCAGACATAGTTGCAGAAACAGATAATACCATATCCATATGTATGGGAGCTACTTCAGCAGATAGAGAAGGATTTAAAAATTTAATTAAGAAATATCCAATTATAGCAATCAGCGGTTGTGATGGTGACTGCACCCGCAAAATACTGGAACAAAAAGGAGTAAAACCAATCAAAAATATAAATGTGATGGATGAACTTAATGAAAAGAATTTAAAACCTACAGATGTGTCCAGACTGGATGATAACGGAGAAATCTGTATTGAATATATGAAAGACAAAATTAAAAAAGAAATTAAAAAGTTGTAAAAATAAATAACACCTTTTAGGGTCTTAGATTTTTCATGT
>PLXT01000103.1 GCA_003151535.1 Methanobacterium sp. | reverse complement strand
TAAAACTTTTCGTACTTAACTATAAATTATTTATCCAAAATATTTATGATTTAAAATTGTTTAAGTTTCCTTGAGATATCTTTCTAAACGTTCCTGGATTATAGTAGGTATATTATTGTAGATAATCTGATCCGGCATATTACCCAATCCAATATCGATTGCGTGTCGAATAAAGGTTTGTTCCCTGACTGGAATCTTATCTACTTGGTTTACAATTTCATTGGACGATAGTATCAGACTTGAAAATATCTTGGATAAAGGTGGCAGATTACTTCTTATATCCTTCATCAAGGCAAATGCAAATGATTCAACTGAAACAGGATCAGTACTTGCAAACACCATTTCTGGGTTTAAATTCACGATTTTAGCCTTGGCAATTTCTAATTTTCCAAATTTAACTTCACTTTGATTTGGTCCAAAAGTTGCCTGTGCCTTTGTGGCAACAAAAAGTGTTACCCGAAGTTTTTCTTTAATTGAATCGCTTATTTCAACAATCTTCTCTATAAAAGTTCCTGATCCATCATCAACTGATTTAAGAGTACTTCCTCGTGCCTCTCTTTTTATGAAATTATTGAAGGGACCATTAGCATGGAAATCCATCCGACTATCATCCCTAAGAATTCCAACCATATTCTTAAAACCAAGTGTAACACCCGCTTGACTATGTGTACTTAATCTGGGAAGATTAATAATATGATCGGCTTTTTCGACACATTTAGTCACATAAAATCCATTTGGCCATGAAGGAGTATGATCCGAGCGGTGATGTATAAATCCTTCGTTCCATCCTTTAGATTCAAAACTAATAAAATTCTGATCTTCATCAGTGCCCATCCCTGATTTAATAAAGTTATCACGGGTGTGTCCGCGAATTACTCCTATAGTATCCTGGACTACATGTCCCAATCCAGATTGGTCACCTAATAAAACATCTGCACCTTCATTAGATAGGATATCTAATATTACACTGATTGCCAAGGGATGTGTTGTTGAGGGATAAGGATTATCTGAATTCAGTGCAGGTTTTAATAGTACTACATCCCCCCTTGAGAGCCATTCTAAATTATTTGTCGATTTAAGAAATACGTCTTTAATAGCTGCCCTAAGAAAGCTATTATCATTGTTAGGTTTTATTCCTTCTACAAAAACTTTTTCACCGGTCATTTTGACAACTCTGGATTGATTAAAGATTTTCTGTTTGGCATTATGATTTATAAAAAATTTTTTGTTAATCCAACATGTACTCATCTAAAATTCCAATAACTTCATCTTCCTCCACATCGCACCAGTTTTTGTAGGCATCGGCAACAGCAAATCCCCATCCGCCACGTATATTGGCACAGAAAACCGTATCAACCATAGGAGTAATTAGTTCTAATGATTTTAGATGTGCTGTTGGAACTGCTATGATTATTTTATTTGCACCAGTATTTTTTAGTGCATCGATAGCAACTATCATGGTGAACCCCGACGCAATTCCATCATCAACTAACATTACATTACGGTCTTGGACATATGGGAATGGTTTAATCCCTCTGAACTCTTTAAAACGTCTTTGAACCTTTTTATTTGCCTTTTCTATACCATTTTTGATCTCGTCTTTTGTGAGTCCAATTTGTGAAACAACTTCGTTGTTTAATTTCACAGTACCATCAAAGGCAACTGCGCCATAGCCAGACTCTGTGTTCCATGGTAATGTGATTTTACTCACCACAGCCACATCCAAATCGAGTCCAAGATTTGATGCAATTGGAGCTG
Source organism: Methanobacterium sp. (assembly GCA_003151535.1). Classification (GTDB taxonomy): domain Archaea; phylum Methanobacteriota; class Methanobacteria; order Methanobacteriales; family Methanobacteriaceae; genus Methanobacterium_B. The sequence continues at coordinate 16,148 of PLXT01000103.1, read as the reverse complement.
CAACCGGCACCCCACCAGCAGGAATGCCTAATACAATAGAATCTGAATTTTTAAAGCTCAACAACATATCTGAAAGAACCTTACCAGCATGTTCCCTATTCCAGAATACACCGGTTTCATCTCTTAACTCCGGAATCTCGAATACATTACCCATTTCTTCCATAATTTTAAACCTATTACTGAATATATGTAAACTATTTCATTTATTGTTATGGAAACAGTTTTCTAAATAATAAGTATTCGATTAAGATCTAAGAAAAATAATAAACCCACATTAGTTTACCTTTTATATGAACCACAAAATTCAACTAAAAATGTATATAGACTCCGATGAGTTTAATTCAACAATATTTAAATCTAATTCTGACTTATTTATATTATATTTAATATCCATGTCATTAAAATAGTAATAAATGATTTATTTCATTTTTGTACATTATAAATTTCAATTAATCTATTTTAAAAACTTAATATGCCCCGATATGGATATAAAGATGTTATTGTGTTTAAGTTTATTTTTGATCAATAAAAAATTATTAATTCATCAAGGTACAATATAATATATAATTCCTAGGAAATTTTATAAACAAATCTTATTTAAACAACATAAAATAACCATATTTAGTTTAAAGGATTTAAATGGTTACAATCATACCAAATAAGCTAATATTGAATAGGAATTCCATTTGGACTAGTTTTACTTATAATTTATTATATCAACACCCTAGTAAAACCGGATTATACTTTAAGCCAGGAGGCTTGATTTAATATTTAATGAATTAATTGGGTACAATTTAACCTTAAATAACTTAAAATGGCACAATAATCATTTCAAAATTATCTTTGATATTTTAAAACATTTAAAAGAGCAATATAGTAATTCATATTACCATATAATGAGAGTTATAACCCTTTAATGTAATTTACTGATTGTTAGATGTTAACAAGTTTAAATTTGTATATTCTGAGTATTTGGGGGGGTTAGTAAATTTGTCTTATATTGAACCGGTTAAATCAAATGATAACATTAGAAATTTGTTAAAATTTATTAAACTAGGTAAACCACAATTTGCAATTGGTTTATTCTTTTATTTCAGTATGGGGGCTTTACTTGCAGTTTTATTTGGTGCTGAATTTGTTTTAAACAAATTTATTCTTGGCTGTTTAATCATATTTCTGTCTACATGGGCGGTCCATTACCACAATGATTATTTTGATTACAAAGCAGATCATCATGTTACACCTACCCCAATTTCTGGGGGAAGCGGTGTACTAATTGAACATCCTGAGTGGAGAAATTTAGCTAAGATCATGGCAATATCTTTGATATCACTGGCCATATTAGTGTCCATTGTTTTCACAATTATTTTCTCCTATCCAATAACATTCATCTTATTCGTAATAATAGCCAATTTAATCGCATTATTTTATGCAGCACCACCAATCAAACTGTCCTATCGAGGTCTTGGGGAATTTGGAAACAGTTCCATTGGACTTCTATTTCCAGGATTAGGTTTCTTTGCTTTCATGGGAACATTGAATCTCCAATTTTTAATATTCGCTATTCCGATAATGTTGTTACAATTTTTATTTACAATGAGCGTAGAAATTCCAGATATGGAAGGTGATATTGCAGGAGGTAAAAAAACATGGATCGCTATTAAGGGCCGTAGATTCGGATTCAAACTCGTAGTAATTTCTGGATTACTTGCCACAATATCATTTTTAATAATGCCTTATACAAATTTATTCCCACAAATTATTAACTTCAATATCCTGGCAACCATAACCTTGATTCCACTGGGTTTAGGGATTTTTGAATTAATTATCAATCCAAAGGAAAAAGCTTTAGCAACTAAATACTGCATATACAATTTAGCAGGGATATTTACGTCCATAATTTTAATTAACTGTTATTTCATATCCATCATATATTTTTAAGGATTATTATAAGTTTATTAGAGGTTTAAATTATAATAATTATAGTATTAGGGAATAAAATTTGTAAATAGGTGTACAATGGATTATAACGTTGATACAATTATAAAAATTATTAAGCTTGGAAGGCCCCAGTATCTAGCTGGTGATTTTCTCCTTTTTACTATGGGAGCCTTGCTCGCGGTTTTATTAAATGCAGAATTTGTTTTGAGTAAATTTATTCTAGGTTACTCCATCTTGTTAGTTGCACATCTAGCAGTTCATTACAGTAACGATTATTTTGATTTTGAAGTCGACAGTTACACGGGATCCAGTTTTGTAACAGGTGGTAGTGGTGTCTTGGTTCATAACCCTGAACTTAGAGATTTTTCCAAACAATTTTCATTATTCCTCATGGGTTTATCCATATTTTTAGCCGCAGCATTTACAGTTATATATCATTATCCGATTACATTCTTTTTATTTCTTCTCTTAGGAAATATTCTTGCTTGGTATTACACAGCTCCACCCATAAAACTGGTATATCGTAGATTGGGAGAGGTCGCAAACATAATTGCAGTTCTAATATTTTTGGGCACAGGTTACTTTACATTGATGGGTACACTGGATCTACCCTTCCTAATTTTTTCTATCCCAGTAATCTTCCTTCAAATAATCTTTATCAATAGTTTTGAACTTCCAACTTTAGAAGGAGATAAATTAGGTAATAAAATTACATGGATAGTATCTAAAGGGCGTGAATTTGGATTTAAACTCAATGCGATTTGTGGAGTGCTTGCAACACTCTCATTCATAATTATACCCTACACAAAGCTTTTCCCATCAAACATAGATTTTAGAGTATTGGTGTTGATCTCATTAATTTCATTAATATTAGGATTCTATGCACTGTTTAAAAGAAGATTTGATGTAGAATCTACAACAAAATTTGTTAAACTTAATGTTGCAGCTCTTTTTTTAATGTCACTTTTAATCAATGTTTATTTTATCTACCTATTAATTTAGAATTGACTGATCGTATGGAAAAAAATTTAAAATTATATTAAATAGTTTTTATGAAATTAAAACTATTTTAGGTCATAATTTTTTTAGATGCCCATTAGTAACATGTTGGTTAAAAGTTGTGGGTTTTGTGGGTTCATCTTTGGGTGTGGGCCACTTAAAATTACCCTCCCACTTCCATATGTATCTTCTATTATAGCAGGGTAATTCAGATAACCAGTGTTATTATCTGCATATGTGGCCATAACTATTTGATTATTACTTGTTGTCATTACAGGACTTGTATCCATATATATATCTGTTAATTTACCATTAAGTAATTTAGTTCATGTGATGTAGTGGATATTGTTAGTACCCATTCATAACTCTCAGTTGATGTATTTACATCGGCTGCTAATCCCCAACCCGGAAAATCACCAATTATATAGTTAGATGCTGCGTAAGCGCCTGCACAGATACCAATATAACCATTACCCTCCGAAACAAATTGTTTTATAGAAGCGTTGTCGATTTCATCATTATCAAAATAGTCTATAGCTTCTCCTCCAGGCATTATTAAAACATTATAGCCTGATAAAGTTGTAGAATTTATAACACTTATGGTTGCATATTCAAATTTATGTGAGCTCATATTTTGATTGTTACTATCGTTTAGACAATCTTCAATACATTCGAGTTTAGTATAGATTATTTTAAACATAAAAAAGAAAAAAATTATTTTTCTTCAAATAAATCTTTACTCACGCCACATAAAGGACAAATCCAGTCATCTGGTAAATCTTCAAAGGCAGTGCCTGGAGGTACACCATTATCTGGGTCTCCTTCCTTTGGATCGTATATATATTGACATGGGGAACACTGAAACTTTTTCATGTTAACACTCCCTTTCTTTTTTTATACAATACTGTTTTGTATTTATTGATAATTATTTTTTTTGATCACTAAAATGTAAATCCAATATTCACATAAAAAATAAAAAAATAAATATTAATTCAGTTTATTTCCTTTAAAAACGTAACCATTGCTTGGTTAAAAAATTCAGGGTTATCATGGTTAGATAAATGTCTTGCATCGGGTATTACAATGAGTTCAGCCTGCAGTTCCCTTCCATCTCGCTCAACTGTAAATTCTTTTTTATCAGACAAAATCAACACTAGTTAATAATTTTTGAATAAATGGTTTTTAAAACGGTTCTATGTGTTTAGTCATGTTAAAAGAGGATATTATAATTTTGGAGCTTTTTAATATATTAAAAGTTTCTTGCTTATTCATAAATAGACTAAATGATCCTTATAAATAAACCTAAGTGAAATAGTTAATATCAAATTTTAGGAATGATTACCAATGATAAACCATGTTTATGGTCTTGCTGTGAGGGTTCTTCTCACAGACCGGGACGGCAAAATTCTTATATTAAAGAGATCAACCGATTCAAAAACCAATCCAGGCAAATGGGAACTTCCTGGAGGAAAAGTAGATCAGGGCGAATCATTCGACCATGCATTGATAAGGGAAGTTTATGAAGAAACTAATCTGAAAATATCCCTTGAACATGTTGTTGGGCTTCTGAACAGAATTTACATATTATCCGGGCTGTCCATATTATAATGTCGGGTAAGATAGTTGAAGGCGAACTAAATCTTAGCAGTGAACATGAAGGCTATGCATGGGTATTAATTGAAACATTATCAGATTACGAGCTGGCTGACTGGCTTCAAGATTATGTTAATCAAACTAGGGGAATTTCTACCACCGAAAAATCCGAAGATTCTGAAAATACTTTGACCCCCTGGATAAAATCTATTAAAAGTACCGTGGATAAGATGGCTGGAAAAAAATAATGTTGGGTGAATTAAAATGGACAGCAACGATTTAATTAAAAATTTGAAGATTATTGTAATAATAGCTTTAATAATAGCGGTGATTGGAGCAGTCCTTTATCTCCTCTATGGTTTAGCCCTTGTTTGGCAAGCTATTGCTGCAGGTATAATCTCGGGATTGTTATTCCTCTTGATAATTGTATTTATTGTGATTTCTATTTATCTTTGGACCAGAAATTATCTACTCAAAAGGGAGTTAACCAGGTACCAAACAGAATTACGTTACTGTAGATCTGAATTGGCCAAGTATGAAAAGGGGCTAAATGATGAAACTAGAAAAAGTTAACTCATTTTCTATTCATTTTCATCAATAACCATTTTAACTAGGGCAGAATCAACATAGGCACGTACTTCAACTATAATATTATTTTCGAACCGACACAACCAACAATAGGTGTTGTTAAATGGTTTACCATTCAAGGCAGTTGAAAGGGATTTTAGTTCAACAACTGCTGTTTCATCCTGTACAATGATGTTGTTAACCTTTAAAACTACACCCTCCTTTAAGATTTTGTTGAGCCTTACAAAGGTATTTACTATAAAATCTGTTTTACTATGATACGTTCCTGCCAATGGATGGGTGCCCATAACAGTCCAATCCACATCATCTGCGACTTTATCATAGAAATGAGAGTTATCATCTGTTTTCTAAAAAATGAAATAAATTTTGAATATATTCATTTGTAATCATGATTTTCACCATTGAATTTTAATATTAAATTAAAATCTGTAAAAGATTAAAAGAATTTGAAGTAATTTCGTTACCATCCAGAATAACTATTTTTTTATTTATCTCTGCTCCATCTCACTACCTTTTAAACAATAGGTATTATTTATCACTCCCACATCGAGTGATTGAGCTAATGGACATGTAGGACATTCACATCCCCTTGGTTCGGTAATACAATCCCTACTTTTGCCAGTCACACAAAAAAATTTTTCATTGGCATCTGAAGCACATTCATTGTAGGTTGCACATGTGTGGCAAATACATGAATATTTATATGATTCTATTACTTTGTTTTGTTCGCTTTCAGACATATCCATAACATCATGAATCAGTTGCTCAAATTTATCCAAGATATCACTCCCTATCTGGTTGGTTATAATATGAACTCTATAACATATTAATTTTTAGAAATAGGTAGATATACCAGGTAATAAAAGTTAAAAACAGAAAATATCAATAATCAAACAATAAAATAGACTCAATGTTACATTTAATTTATTATATCTAAGAATATAAAGTATCTCTTTGTTAAAACAGTTAAATCAGGATACTATAAATCTTAAATTAATATTATAATGATGAGTATTAAGAAAAAAATTAAAAGGGATTATATGGATTTATTCGTTCTTGCAGAGTTGTATTTCAATGGCTGAAACATTACTGTTTGATCCTTCTCTGCTTGTCATTTCTTCTGTGCAGATATCTATGGAACCAACCGTTAAATCAGTCATAAATCTGTTCCTTACAATCTCTGCTACATCCACGGCCCTGCTTATTGCTCTTCCTCTAGCTTTCAACATTACTTCGGGAATTCCACTATTCATCTGAGTCACTACGGCTAAAACATAGTTCATTACTGGTTTGTTTCCAATGTATACGACATTTTCCTCTGACATCACTTAAACCTCCAAGTAATCCATTACTTCTATATAATTGTTAATAATCTAATATATCCAATTATCCATTTGAGTTTCTAAAAGATGCATAACGTGTCACCAAACCATCGAACTTTTAATCGATATTTAGAAATTAATTCCTAAAAATGACAAACCCAACTTAATACCAGCCAACCCTAAAATTGCAATTAGAAGGAAATATACAGTTGTAATAATGGCTAGAGAATATCCTGCCACAATCAGATAGCCGTCCCTTTCAATTGATCCCAGTGCTAAAAAAAGCATACTGTATGCGGGTAAAAAATCTGTTAATGGAACTGGTAAAGGTAACATTAATAAAAAAGAACAGAAAATCATCAAAGAACTATTCAAATAAACCATATTATCTTTACCAGCCAGTACTGTTAAACGGGGTTTAGTTACCCTTTCAAACTTTGACAAAACAGTACTCATCCCATTTAAAATCTTTAACATGTTATTCTGCGATATTTTATATTCCATGATAGATCTTGGTATTAGGGGGTGTCTCTTAAGGATTATTCCAACATTTATCAGTAGTATTGCCAACCCAAATGGTAAACTACTACCTGGAATTGAAACTGGAAATAGAAAAGGAGCAACAAGGACCAGGCAAGACAGCAAACCTCCCTGCTCACCTATGAGTTCCAAAAAATCTTTGAAAGTTATACCGTCTGAAGGTATTTCTTTAGATATCCTTGAAACTGAATCCGATGCTCTCTCTTTAGTAGAATAACTCATTGAATTGCAACCATATAAATTATTATCAAAAATGATTAAAAATAGGTATCTGATGATATATTAGAGGGATAAGTTTATAAATTTTACAAGTTCTAAAAATTTAGATTATTTTTTTGTTACATTAATACTTAGAATTGAGGTTCTAATACATAGATTCGAATATTTTTAATGAAAGTTCAACCCATATATACAAATTGGAATCTGTAAAGTTTTTTTTTATTATTTATTATTGTAGGTGTTTCAGATGAAAGAAACCGAAAATATGGCCGGCGAAATGTCTTACAGAACCATGAATGGGATTGACACTAGTTATATAATGGGTTACCTGGAGGGTAACGACCAAAACTCATCAACAGAGATACTCCAAAAAAATAGGGAATATTACATTGCAAGTGCTAATAAAACTATTTCAAGACTAGAACTAGCTAAAAAAAGGACAGAATATGGCAATCTAAACAAAAATCTTAAAAAAATGGTTTATACTAAAATTTCAAGCGCTATAAAATGGTTAAATGAACTAAAAGAGTATATCAGTAAGGTTTCTGAAACATCTGAACTTTTAAAATCTAATCAGTACAAAAGATGGCATGCAATTAAATTGATACCATCAGCAGCCGAAGGCATTATCATTACATCATCAATTAACAGGAAAATAGCAGATCCAGATAACAAACAATCAGATCTAGATAAAAACCTACTTAAAAGTGCAAATACACATAATAAAAAAGCAAAGTCAATTTTTAAGGATTTATTAAATTTAACAGAGGAATCTAATTTTAAAGAAGCCGAAAGGTTACGTATTGAAGGATATAGAGAATGTGTTATTGCAGAGAAAAAAATAAATGAGTTGTATTAAATTAGTTTTTAAGGATTATAGCCTATTTTTTTATTTTATTACCAACATTAAAAGCTCGGCCAATATTTTTACCCACACCATAGTAGGCCATTCCTGCCGGGTCGAACATGAAGGGTTTAATCTTATTTATATCTGGAATTCCATTTGAATCGGCTGCATTTTCCTCAACCTTAACATCCATAATTTCACCAGTTAATTGAATATGCATTCCTAAATCCACTTTGTGGACTAATTTACATTCTAATATTAATGGAAATTCCTTGACATATGGTGCATCAACTATTTCGGATTTCACAGGGGTTAATCCACTTTCTGAAAATTTATCGGCATCCCTTCCAGACACTATTCCAAAGTAATCTGCTTCGTTAACATGTTCTTCTGATGGAATGCTGATTGTGAATGCTTCCCGTTTATAAATATTTTCCAATGTATATCTCTGTTTCTGAAGTGAAATAGAAACACATGGAGGTTGTGAACATGATATTCCACCCCATGCAGCTGCCATTACATCTGGTTTTCCATCTTTATCATATGTCCCCACAATAAAAACAGGGTTTGGATATACAATTGTTTTAGCTCCGATAGATTTTTTCATGACTTTTCTCCTCCATATAAATTATTTTACTCATTTTAGATAAGAAAAAAATTATTTATTAATTCAACCACTTTGTGGACTTTTTAGTATCAGGACGCGTTGTGGTAGGGATTTGTTTAGAAGGATATCCTATTGCACATCCATTAAGTGCATATTTTCCTTTTGGAATGTCTAAAAGTTTTAAAAACTCTTCATCTTCAGCCATTTGAGATGTTAATGAAACCAGACCAAATCCAAGTCCAAGTTCAGTTGCTTTAAGCCACATATTTTCGAGACAGTGAGCAATAGATTCTTGTTCAACCGGAGGTACTCCTCTTAATTCTGCAACAATGACAAAATAAGGTGCAGTTCCTACTCCAAGAACTCCATTATCAACTATCATCTGAAGTTTATCCATGAATGACTGGACTTTGCCCTTGAGGAATGGTTTTTCAACAATCATCTTTTTAAAATGGTCCAAGCCTTCCTGCGCTTTTTTATGCATCAGGTCACCTGCAATTTCAATACTTTTACCGCCGTTTTTGAAGACAAAAAAACGTCTGAAATCTTCATTATTTCCAACAGCCTGTGCAGCATAAGGTGCTAACATTCCTGCATTTAAAATATCTTCAATATTTTCCTTTGATGGGAATTCATCTTTGAAAAATCTTGTGGACCGCCTAGATTTTATTACTTCATCAAATATTTCGTTACAGTCATTATCATTATTGATAGCCATTAAAAACCTCCAAATCTTTTATAAATAGAATCATTTCAAATAGGTTCAAAATTTACTAAATAATATTTGTTAGTTGTTCTAATTATTATTAGCTGTTAACAATGAATCATGGAATAATTAACTTTAAATATTTTAAAGTTTACATTAAACATTAACTAGACTGATTGTTATTGTTAGATTCAACCCAAATTAAAAATGGGAATAATATGGAAGAAGAGCGATTTTTAAGTCTTTTAAATGAAGAGCTGATACTTGCCCTCGGATGTACAGAACCAACAGCCATAGCAATTGCAACAGCAAGAAAATATGTTTGGGGCGGAACTATTATTGGTGTAAACGTGACATCCTCACGTAATGTAATAAAAAATGCCCTTTCAGTTGGTATTCCTGGAACTGATAGCTGTGGTATAAATCTAGCAGCAGCTTTAGGAATATTTGCATACGATTCGGATAAAAATTTTCAAATACTTGCAAATATCAAACCATCAGATATTCAAAATGCTATAAAAATGGTTAAAAAGAATTTAGTCTCTGTTAGGTCAGCAGATACTCCTAAAAAGTTATATATTGAAGTAGTTATTGAAACCGATATATCATACTCCAAAGTTATTATAGAAGACCATCATGACAAGGTGGTGTTAATAGAAGTTGATGGACACACCATAAAGACCAGCCAATGCAAAGACACTTTAAATGAAAAGCTTGATAATGAACAGTTGGATTATCTGAATTTGGATTCAATATTGGAGTTTATACAGACAGTAGACATTGAAAAGCTTGATCTGATAAAACAATGTATTGAAATAAACACCAAAATATGTTTAGAGGGTTTAAAAAACCATTACGGACTGAGTGTTGGTAGAAGTATTAAAAATAAAATGGAAATGGGATTTTTAGCCGATGATACAGTAAATTATGCAACAGCTTTAACAGCAGCAGGATCAGATGCCAGAATGGCAGGTAGCAGTTTACCTGTTATGAGTAATTCGGGGAGTGGAAATCGGGGTATTTCAACAATATCCCTGTAGTTATATTTGGTGAAGGTTCTGATGAAGAGAAGATTATAAGAGCTGTTACACTCAGTAATCTGGTAACAATCTACATAAAACTAAAGTTAGGACGTTTATCAGCATTATGTGGAGCATCAATATCTGCAACATGTGCATGTTGTGGAATCACCTATTTAATGGGTGGTGATGATTCTAAAATTAAATCATCAATACAGAATATGATGGGAAATCTTACAGGAATGATCTGCGACGGTGCAAAAGCTGGGTGTGCACTTAAAGTAGCAACTTGTACAAATGCAGCTATACAATCAGCATTTGTTACATTACAGGGAAATATGATATGATCATCAAATGGAATAATAGAAAAAAATGCCGACGACACCATAGAAAATTTCTGTTTAATAGGCAATACCGGAATGATCGAAGCTGACAGATTAATACTGGATATAATGCTTAAAAAAAGCAACGGCATCATCACAAATTAACCCTGATAACTTAAAATTTATGAAAATAAATAAAAAAAAGTTTTCATGATCTAATCGGATATCTTAAATCAACATTAACTGATTATACTATATTCTGCTGATTAATTAAGTTTCATCAACTAATTCTATAGTTTTTTCTTATCAAATGCACTATTAAACTGGAATGAAATCTCACTTGATAATGCCCAATTAATAGGAAAGTTATTATATAAAAGTCTTGATTATTAAGATTAAGCGGAAGTTCAAGTTTATGAGATTTCATCCACTTATATCTATATTTTTAGGAGCAGTTGCAATCATTGTATTATTTTTAATATTAGTCGATATTCAAGGTGTGCCAAATTTTAATAATAAAGTTATCGTGGCCATATTTTTTATAACGGCTATGTTGATTCTACTTGTAGGCGGTTTTATTGCCACTTATTTTGCAATGAACATAAAGATAAGATATGGTATTTATTTAGGGCTCATTCTTGCATCTCTGGAAACAATTGGAAATAATAATCTCGTGGGATATAACGGTATTGGTATAGCCATATTTGTCATTATAATTTTTTCATTAGTTTCAGGTATTGGTGGTTTTATTGCGAAAATGACTGAGAAAAATAATAGGCAGTTGTTTAAATCAAAACATATGACTAATGGATTTAGTCCAATCATGGCCGTTGCAGTCGGATTTATTGTGGCAACAGTTTGTGTTGATTTGTTGGAGTTAATTCTTGGAATAATAATGGCCAAACATTTTAACAAAAAAAATCTCAACTAATAAATTTTTAAAATTTTCATATTTATCTTATTTTTAGCGCTCACTACTCTATCCCGTAAGATAAGCTTTGATTTTCATATATTATTTCCACGTAGATAGATGTTTGATATGAATGAAAACAAGTCAAGAAACATCCTATGGCATGATATGGTGAATTATCATCTAGAATTATTTTTATGATCATGAAGTGGTTATTGTTCTTAGTTTTTATACATTCAATTCATGATCATGAAGAAAATTCCAAGCTTCTCCATTAAAAATATAAATCAAGTTTAAAAATAAAAAAAAACGTTTTTTTTTTTGAAGGATTTTTCAATATAAAAAAATAACCTCCATCCACATATGATACTTATTATAGGGGGATTGTACGTAATTATTATAAAATTGAATCTAGCCAATTCAGGTTTTGGGCTTGCCTTTATTGTATAAACGTCTAAATTTGATAAATATATATGAAAACACTATTATCATACCAATTATACCTATTATCACTCCAATACTCATAATTATCCTTCCATTAATTAATATAATTTTTTATCAATTATAAGTTAATACGTTTAAAGAGTACTTAATAGAGTAGGAGTTAAAATGAGAAAACTAATTTGGTGGGTATTTGCCGGCACAGCAGGGGGGCCTAATCGTGCACGTATTGTCATGGCACTGAAAGAAAGGCCGTATAATGCACATCAACTAGCTGAAAAACTGGATCTAAACTATAAAACAGTGCGACACCATCTCAAAATTTTAACAGACAACAACATGATAACTTCTACAGGAAAAAATAAATATGGTGAACTCTATTTTCTATCCAGTAACATGGAAGAAAATTATGATATTTTCAAGGATATTTGGAAAGAATTGAATTAAACACTTATCAAACCTTAAAATAATACTCAACAACAATCACACATTAAATAAAGGGGATAAAAAATGGTAGTAGAGAATTTAGGACCCGGAATAAGGATAGTAATTTATATAACAGTTGTAGTGGGAGTTGCAAATGTATATTTATTATTAGGATTGCTTAGTACATACTGGAAAACTTATAAAGAGGTAAAATCTCAATTTACTATAGGACTATTATATTTTACATCTTTCCTACTCATCCAGAATGTTTTAGTTACCATATCAATGGGAATTCCATTATTACTCCCGGTGTTACCATTTCCAGTGCCAGATTCAGATTTTGTAAGACCACACTTTGCACTGTTGTTTATCAATTTAATCCAGCTAGTGGCACTTACAATACTCTACAGAATAACCAAGGAATAAAAAAAACCCCAGGATATTATTATCCTGAGAACTGTCCAAGGAATCCTTTAACCGTATCCTCAAAAGATTTGACTTCATCTGTATTTGGGACTTCACTAGAGAATGGATATTCTTTTAAAAGAAATAGTTCAAGTATATTCAGACCATTTTCGGTTTCAACAGTTGTAAAACGTTTATAATCCTCTTCAGGGATTTGGCTTATTATTCCCACTAATTTTTCTTCATTCTTTTTGTCTAATCCTTTAATTAAAAATTTAAAAAATGTCTTTCAGATTCGAAAGAATAGCCATATTCCAATACATTTACTTCAAACATATTAACCACCAATTTTATATAGTAATAAGAAATTATTTAATTGTAATTTTTAAACTAGGTTAAAATTACTAAATTTTCATACTTCAAGAAAATAAAGAAAAATATGCACGTTACTATTTGAATAAATTTTTAGTATAAATCGATAAGTATATTCTCGTTGGGTGTAAACTATCTTATTGGTTTAAAATCCCTTTTAAATGTTTGGTGATGCCCATGAAGAAAATACTGTGGTGGCTTATTGCCGGTACAAAGGGCGGTGTTAATCGAGCCCGGATAATAAATGTATTGGAGCAAAGGCCTTATAATGCCCATAAACTGGCTGAAAAATTAGAATTAGATTACAAAACAATACGGCATCATATTAAAATTTTGGAAGATAACAATGTTATTACATCGTCTGGAGAAAAATACGGGACAATGTACTTTCTTTCATCTCCAATGGAAGAAAATTACGAACTTTTCCAGCAAATATGGCGTGAAATGAAGGAAGAATAGTAGGTGATCATGTGGTTAATGAATCAGTACCAGGAAATCAAAGTATGGGAGGAAATGGATTTGTAAGAAATCCCCTAGATGATCCGAGCTTAGCGATAGTAGCAGCCGTTGTATGCGCAGCAAATATTGGACTACTTCTAATATTGCTATTTACATATGTTGCAAGTTACAGAAAACTCAAATCACAGTTCACCCTAGGTTTAGTCATATTTGCAACACTGTTAATAATCCAAAACATCATGTTCATGTTCTTCTTACTTGCAAGAAAAGGATTCCATGGCCCGGGGATGGGATTCCCAGTACTTAGTCTGAGTGTTGTGGAGTTTGGTGCACTTCTAGTTCTTTTGAAGACCACATGGATATAAATCTCATTAAACAGAGATCGAACAGTACTAATTTTTTTTATAATACTTAATTTAATAATAATTGAAATCCATTGTAAAGGTAGATTACTGCAAATATCAAGAGTAATATCCCTAAAATATTCATTATATGCAGATAAGTCTTACCTTTAATAAATTCACGAGATTTACCAGTAATATACGCTACACATATCTTTGTACTCACTAAAAAAATATAAAAACTAATAATAAACTCTAAAGGAGCTATTGGATTTATCATATAAGCTGGAATAATTATAGGACTTCCTATTGTTATCCAAAATATATAAGGGGAAGGGTTTAAAAGATTTAGAGTGACTCCTTTTCTCAGAGATTTAGGATTATCTAGTTCCATATCTACATCTAATGGTTTAAATTTAAAGCTTTCATATGCTAAATATACGAGATATAACCCTCCAAAAATAAAAATAATACCTAAAATTGATTTGTATCCTTCAAGAAATGATATTATTATTAAAGATATAATGATAATGGGTATATCTGAAATTAAAGGAGCAAAAGCTACTTTTAACCCTTCTTTAAAGTCATGTTTTATGGTTTGAGATACAACAAGCAAAAGCATTGGTCCTGGTGATAAACCAGCATATATCCCAAGCAAACTTCCTGCAATTAGTAGATCTATCATGATAACCATCAATTTTTTATAATAATTTGTAAACTTAAAAATTCCCGTTCTTATTCTAAGCAATATTAAATCAAGTTAATGGATTAGGTCATTATCAACGCAAAAACATTTATATACACTTCCATAATATTATATCATTACTTCGATAATTATCGAATTATAAAATAGAGGGAAATAGTATAAAAATGGAAAAAAATGGCAAATGTATTTAAAGCTCTTTAAAACCATAATAAGCCAGATTTATACCTTCAAATAGCTAAAATCATGAAACTGCTTAAGCACGGTAAATCTTAAATATTATTATCTAAAATAATTCGAAATTCAAATTAATAAACTAAAATGTTAAAAGGAGAAAAAAATGTATGAGCTCTACAATTTATTATTTTTCTGCAACAGGCAATTCACTGGAAATTGCCATTCAAATATCAAAAGAACTGGATGACTGCAAAATTAAGTCTATGACCTCACCAATACCAAAAGAACCTGTTGGAGGTTCTAAAGAGATTATTGGATTTGTATTTCCTGTTTATTATCTAGGCATGCCGGTATTGGTTAAACAATTTGTTGAAAAACTTAATATTCTCCCTGGAACCTACTGTTTTGCCGTTACAAATTTTGCTAGATTCGGTGGTAATACTCTAGGCATGCTAGAAAAAATTCTTCAAAAGAAGGGTATTAAATTAGCCTATGTAGAAGAGATAAAGATGCCTGGAAATTATATTGTAAGATATCAACCTCCTAATCGGGATAAATTACAAGAAATGTTAAAAAACGGTAGGAGTAAGGTTGATAACACTGCTAAATCTATTTCCAATCATGGTCAACAGCCAGTAAAAATGAATATATTATCCCGAATATTGACTGAAAATTTGTATCGTATTCTTTTCAGAAATATCTCAAAATGGGATGAAAAATTTGTGGCAAACAATAAATGCACATGCTGTGGACAATGTGCAGAGGTATGTCCTGTAGAAAACATAAAAATCGAAAATTGCCATCCTGTCTGGCAACATCACTGTGAGCGATGCCTTAGATGTATTCAATGGTGTCCTACTGAAGCTATCCAATATGGCAAAAAAACTATGGGACGTAGAAGATATCACCATCCCAATGTCACCGTTGAAAATTTTATAGAAACTAAAGATTAATATATAAAATAACTTAAATTTTCAAAGATTTTAAAACGCCGGGACTGGGATTTGAACCCAGGATGAGCTGATGCTCAACAGGATTTCGAATCCTGCGCCTTACCTGGCTAGACTATCCCGGCAATTAAATAAATTAATATAACTATTCTATTAAATCCTATTGGAATATAATTATATAGGGTCTTAGATTTTTTTCTTTTTTTGAAGGTTTGTCCTTCTGTGTTTTGTATGTTTGAAGGGGTGTTTGTTTTGTTATT
>PLXT01000085.1 GCA_003151535.1 Methanobacterium sp. | reverse complement strand
CAAACATACAAAACACAGAAGCACAAACCTTCAAAAAAAGAAAAAAATCTAAGACCCTAAATAATTTAATTAACATTTTCAGTTGACTTATTATAACTTTTCTACTTGACAGTTTAATAGAAGTTTTAAAGGCACAGTTTGACCCATATAAAAATTGAGACTAATTCTGAATCTCAAATGTTCAATTTAAATATGTTTACACAATTTATATGTCATAATATCCCTAAAAAAAGGTTTAGTATCAGATGAGATTATTTTACCATCTAGAATATAATGAAGTCATTATATGGCTAAAAGGAGCGTTTAAGAATAGAATAATAAAAATTTAAAATTTTGATTGATTTTATTCTTTCTTTTCAAACATGTTCCAATTCAAGTTATTGGATAAGTTGTCCATTTTTAGACATAGGTGATGATATATATTTAATAAAATAAACATCACCATCGACTCTTACTTTATTCCCTATTTTAAACTGATCTTTCATTATGTCAACATCAATTCTCATTTTCTAATCACTTCACTTATGTGTCATGTGATAGATCACCTGTTTTTTTTAATATTTTCTAATATCCCTTTTACTTTAATTAATGATCCTATTCATTACCTCAATTTGTTATTCATATTTTACGACACCATCATTTGTACTTCTTATTCTACACAAAGTTTTTGTCCTCCGCTTCGCTCTTAGAATCTAAAATAAACCTGTAATTAAGTTAAAAAAAAATGTGATCCTACTATAATATTATATAAAAAAATAGTTGAAATTAAAATTTATTCGTAAAATAGTTCTTTATATGCCTTCAAATCGCTTATTATATATGTTTCATCTTTTACATTTAAACTACAAGAAATTCTAAAAGTCTCATTTTCATCAATTTTAGTAATATTAGATATAATCTGTTCCAATAATCATTCTAGTCCACTGAATGCTACTAAGAGTTCTTCATCATCATTCATAAAATAACTTACCCTCAGTTGTTTCAATTTTTTTCATTATCTTCTTACTTAACTAGTTCAGTTGTACTATAAAATGAATTTAAATAATTTCATTTATTATTAAAATTTTTTTACAATTAAAAGTCACTACAATCCAAATTTTAATCTCTCCCATCGTTTACAAATTTCTAGTTATATTTGGGTCACATTTATTAAAAAAAAT
The DNA here is from genome assembly GCA_003151535.1 of Methanobacterium sp. Taxonomy (GTDB): domain Archaea; phylum Methanobacteriota; class Methanobacteria; order Methanobacteriales; family Methanobacteriaceae; genus Methanobacterium_B. Next base: position 2,696 of record PLXT01000085.1, on the reverse strand, counting down.
CCCCTCCTACATTTCCTCTTTAAAATTATTTTGCTTATGATTATTTGCCATTTTTCATCTGCAAGATTTAATGATATTTAATTTTTTTTTAATGCAAGGGCAGATTGGTCTGAACTATAACATTTTAAATAATATTAAACTTTTTTGCAGAAATAACTAGATAATTTTATTTATAGGTTGAGAAGTTTTTATAATTGTTTTTTTGTCATGATTCAATCATGTTCTTCAGTTTTTTATTTCGTTATGTACTTCGATAGTAATGTCAGTGTACTCGTTGTCATTTATGATGGTATTATATTGGTCTTTATCTTTTTCTTTTCCTACTAATCGGATTTTTTCCCCGTTCCATCTGCCATGATATTTTTTTCCTTTGTTTTCGAGTTCTGTTTTTCCATGTGCTCCCATTAGATACCAAAAAATTGTTGAGCTTTCTATAAAATCTAGTTCACGATCTCTTGAATATTCACTAACTCTCATAGGGTCAATGAATTCTTTCCCTGATTCATTAACCATTATATAAAAATCTGTCATCCTATATCCTACCTCCAAATATTTATTTATCCGTAAATGATGGCCCACAGAAGAATAGAAAGTTTATTCCGTTCTACTTCTAAAGTACTTTTTTTGAATTTTTCAAATATTATTATTACTTACAGAATCACGAGATATAAAATTAAAGTTTTAAAACATTATCCGTTGCTTAAGTTTTAGATAAACCCGTGAAATATCCTCTTTTTATTTAATTTTCTGTACTATTAATTAAATATATATGTCCTAATATAGATATAATTTCGGAAAATATAGGATAAAAAGGATGATGTAATTTACAAACCCTCTAGGTATATAAAATAGGAACTAACTGACCACACTTATCCTGTTCTTATGTAAAAATTGGTATCATTTGAATTAATGAAAATATTCTTATTTGAATTATAAAAAAAAGTAGATAAGCGTTATCCTCATGAATAAAAATCTGTAAACCATTAATAATTGGTTTGTTATCATTTTATCGTTCATTGGATAACTTTTTACTGAATAGCTTCTTTTTGGTGGTATAAACTGTCAATTGATTTTAATTGGGGTTTATACGGACATTATGTCTCTTTTGTTGGTTATATTTATTACTGTTGCTAGTCCTACGTAGTCAGTTGATAATCCTGTGAATATCCATTCATAACCTGCTATTAAGGTTATTGTTGAGTTTCCAGTTAAGGGGAAGAATAAAACTGCTAAGCTTATGAATATCACTTGAAGTCCTTTGCTGAGTTTTAAGGATGCAAAGCCATAATCTGCTTTTTCTTCGCTTTAAACTATTCATCATTAATAATATTTTTATCTTTGAGTTTTAATAATTTTTCTAAAAAATTGGTGATTAAAAACAGATTTGATAACTTCGTAAATGATGCTGTGATGAATAAAAATTTTTGATGGAATTTTTCTAATAAGTGTTCCAAATTGTTAACCACTTTCTATTAGAGCTAAAAAAAGAGTAATTATAGGATTATGTTTTGTCAGCTGAGTAAACAGCAATGTCTAATTTTTTCGCTAAAAGATTTTCAATTGCCACACCAAATGCTTTGAAATGTTCAGTTTGCATATGCGTTTCTAATACTTCTAGATTTTCCCATTGTTCGAGCATCAGTAGTATATCATCACCTTCGGTGCTTGCATATAAATTATAACTGATACAACCCGATTCTAAACGAGTTGATTCAATTAGATCTTGAGATTTTGTAATGATTTTATCCCTCTCACCAGGATTGGCTGTTATTGTGGCTGTTACTATGATCATTTTGATTCCTCCTTAAAATTATTCATATTATTTTGGTTAATTCCAGATTTTCAGATTATCGAAGTATTTCACCTCGAGATAATTTCAGTATATTATGTTTTGGATTATTATAATTTAACATACAAACTGAATTATGTTTTTTTTTATGACTATAAGTTTATATTGTAATATAATTCCATAAATGATCTACATTTGAATTCATTCTATTTTCTAATGGCATTTCAGGCAATGCTATCCCCATTAAGACTGTTCCGACCATAGAAGTTTGAATAAATGTTGCAAATTCAGTTGAATCAATATCCATCCTTATAATGCCTTGAGCTATACCCTCATCGAGTACATCTTTAATGAAGTTTAACAGGTTATAATAAAATTCTGTGTAATATTTGCTTATTATTTCATATTTTTGAACACCTTCAAATAATAGTAGATGTAATGTTCTATAATCTATTTTTTCAGAGCTTTCACACAATTTTGTACTTTTGTTAATCTTTATATCGTCCCCTATGATTGATATTATCACTGTTTTTAGTTTTTCTTTGGGTGTGCCTTCGAAATCTCTAATTTGTCTTATGGTTGAATTAAAGTAGTTAAATATGTATTTTTCAATCACTGCGACTAGGAGAGTTTCTTTACTCTCAAAGTGATAGTAAAATCCGCCGGTAGTTATGTTTGATGCTTTTCTAATTTCATTCAATGAAACATCGGCAAATCCTTTTTTTAGAAATAATTTAAATGATTCTTCCATAATTTTAGATTTCGTATCCATTATACCCATCTTTTTTAATTTTTGATTCAACTATTCCAAATTATTAGTATTTATGACTTTTAGGGATAATCAAATCTATAAGATGATATATGTAATTATGTTACATATATACATACCGACTATTCTGTTTGTAAT
>PLXT01000006.1 GCA_003151535.1 Methanobacterium sp. | reverse complement strand
CTGGCAATTGCTGTAGTAGCCCATAATGGTTGTAAATTAGTATAGTGACAAAGTTTCTCGACTTCTTCTTGGGTAGTTGCCGATGAAAGAGGAATGCTATGATCTATATGAATTAATCCAGCCATAAAATGAGGCCAAGTCATATATCGATTAAATTTTGATTGGAAATAAATTTGAAACTCTTCATAGGGACAACCTATTAATTTTTCCGTTTTACTATTTTTCTTGAAACCGAACTTCTTAACTCTTCTGATATTTGCCCGGCATAATTCTCTTATCCGATATAATATATCATTTCTATATTTTATCTTTTTAGCTTCGTTTATACTCTTTCGATTTCTCTTTTTATATGCACTCGTCCGTTTATTTATTCTTTCTTTATTCTCGATATAATATTCTGCTTGTTGAATCTTCAGTTTTTCTTTATTTTTAATTCTTCGTTTCTTTTCTTTTTCTTTAAATTCTGGCGAATCTCTATATTTTTTTATTGATTCTATATGTTTTTCCGCATACTCTTTACACCGTTTAGCATTTAAGCCAATATGAGTATCCCTAAATATTTTTTGTTTTCTATTAATTTCAACTTTATTTTTTATATAATAGTTTTTCCTATAATCTTTATTCTTTAAATCTAATAATTTCTTATTTTCTCTATAATATCGTTTGCCGTTCTCTATTGCTCTATCCAGATTTTTAATTCTGTATTGTTTATTATATTCCTTCCGCTTTAACTTTTTAAGTTCTTCAGGAGTAAGATTGTTTGTTTGGTCAGGAGTCATATAATGGAAAGAATTCAGGAGAAGTAATATTTCAACTTCTCCTGAATTATGATTTTTTAATTTGTATTACGCCTTCTTAAAAAATTTCGAGAATTCATCTTCAACTTCAGCAGCAGTTGCCGGAACATGAGTTGCTGCTTCGGCCTTTACTTTTGCTACGGGTGCAGCATCAGCGGCAGTAGCAGCCTTTTCTTGCTCTTCGGCAGACGGATTTTCACCTTCAGGATTAAGCCACTTATCAATGGCGTCTTTCAATTCATCATAAGTCGGTAATGAAAATGCCTTCGTAATATCAGGTTGATTCTTGATACTTTCCATTGCTTCCTTATCAGAAGGAGAAACCGCCATTGAACTCTTTAATACTGGGTTAACATCAATGTCGGGGATCTTTTGACCATTGGGTAATGTCTTGGCATCCTTTACATACGTTACAATTACATCATGTCCATCTGTTAATGATAAAACACTTCCATCATCTTGAGATAAGAGGGATAACAGCTTCTTATAAATAGTATTACTGAATCCCCAGAATTTAATACCGTCCTTTTCCTCGCCTCTTATAAGAGCCGGAACAAACCAACGTTGTTTAGCCGAATTCTTCTTAGCAAAGTCCTTGAGAACGGGATCATTTGATTGAAGACATTCATCGATGTATTCTTGCATAGGATCAGCCTTTCCGAAGGTTTGTGGGGCCAAATAAGTTCTACCACCGACCCCATAATAAAACCCTAATTCAATGAATGGATGGTCAGCCTCTACCCCATTGGGTCTGTAATTTACGATGCGAATTTGAGTGGAAGGATTACTGGGTTTCCAAATAAGTTTGCTTAATTTTGCTCTATCGGAACCGTCATCTACTTGTTTCTTTAAGTTTTTAAGTTTTTCAATGTTAAATGCCATATTATTTTAATTGTTTAATTGTTAAGTTTTTAATTATTTTTGATGAGTTACGATATCAGAGATATTTTCTTCATCACTTATAACTATTGAGAGAATAACAAAAAATTGAAAAATACTCAACTTTTTTTAAAAACTTTATGAGAATGTTCTATTCGGAGTAATGAAAGTGGGATTATTTTGACGGATATTTCGCCATTAATAATGAGACAATTTTGATATAAATCCCATTGAACGATGAATGATTTATCTAAAATGCCGCCGTTTTCGTCACGAATTAACTGATTGAGGCTATTAATTGTGTAGAGAGTGTTGTAATCTTTTTTTCGATGAATTAAAATGGTGTTAGGAATTTTCTCTATATTATTCGTGATATTATAGGTCAGATAAACGTCGGATGATTCATTTGAATTGGAGAATATGAATATCTTATCATTAAAATCTTTATACGTATTTTTAATCAGTTCAATAGTTTTATCGATGTTATTAACTTTAGAAAAGGTGCATAATAATTGGCGTTTATATGTCATATATGTATATAAATATCAACGACTTATGGCTTAACATATTTGGTTAAAAATGTTACGGCTTCTCGAAGACCTAATTCATCAGCATTTTTATAAAGAACTTTTAATTGTTCGGCCAATGTTGGAGTTAAATTGGATAGGTTATTATTATCTGTATCAAATATTTGATTAATATATTCTTTTTCTGCCGCAATTGCTTGAGGAGTTTTAGGTAATGGTTGAATTGGTTGGGCTTGTTGTGTTGGTGATTGTTGTTGATTAATAGGTTCAACTTTTAAAGATTGTTGAGGTTCAAATATATTAGG
>PLXT01000134.1 GCA_003151535.1 Methanobacterium sp. | reverse complement strand
AATAACAAAACAAACACCCCTTCAAACATACAAAACACAGAAGGACAAACCTTCAAAAAAAGAAAAAAATCTAAGACCCTAAAATATTATATCCTATTTTGTTAATCGGCTAAAGATTAGCATGTATAGTGAATTAACATTTGAAAATTATCTCAGGAAAGAAGGTTATTCAATCGGGAAGAATAATCGAATTTACACTCATAATTTTGGTTCAGAACCTTATCTAATCCAAATTGGTAACAATTCTACAATAACAAGAGGAGTTAATTTCATCACACATGATGGGGGATCATGGATATTTAGAGATGAAATTCCTGATTTGAATGTTTTTGGAAAAATTGAGATTAAAGATAACTGTTTTATAGGTTTAAATAGTATTATTCTTCCTAATGTTACTATAGGCCCTAATTCTATTGTGGGGGCGGGATCAGTTGTTTCAAAGGATGTACCACCTAATACTGTAGTGGCAGGCGTACCTGCTAGAATAATTAGTTCTACTGAAGAATATAAGAAGAAATGTTTAATGAAATGGAAATCTCAAAACTTAATGGGTCCAAGAGAAAAATGGAAATCTCAATTAATAGAACATTTTTGGGAACAAGAAAATTAAGATTGTATCTTAAAATAATTTACTTCTCTTATAATTGAGTTTAAAAATCTTTTAAAGAATAATCTTTGAAATTAAAGATTAACAAGTGGACTAATTATAAGTGGAAATCTAAAGAACACTTGAAAATATCGAAATTAATTTGATTTTAATGTTATCTAAAATAACTTGATCAAACTCATTGAAGAAATGAGTTACACTTAAAATTCCATAATTAATGACCAAAAATATCGGTATAACGATTAAGAATGTCCATGAAATACTTATCTTGCTGAAAAGCAAGTAAATTGCTGTTAACGGCAACACGGAGTATATGATTATTTTAATGTAATCTGTGTTATAAGGATTAAATTTCAAGATTTTGAGAACAAAGAAAAGTGATACAAAATTTCTAAGTGTGATGCTAATGGACGTACCGATAGCAGCCCCTATAATTCCAAAACCGGGAATAAGGAGAATGTTAAGTGCAATGTTTGAAACGGCTCCAACTATCTCACTTGTAAGGTTAAGCTTAGGTTTTCTTATTGATATTAATGTTGTACCGGAAATTCCAGTTAAAGCATTCATAGCAATTCCTAAACAGAGTATACTTAAAGCTGCTGACCCTGATGTGAATTTAGCTCCAAACATCAGTTTTAGTATATCTCCTGAATAAAAAATCATATAAACAGTTATTGGAACAGTTAAAAGGAATACCCATCTAGTTAAAAAAGAGTACAGCTTTCGCAGGGTTTCAAAGTCTTTAATGGCAAAATATTCAGCTAGAATGGGTCTTGAATTAAAGGAGAATGCCGTATATATAAATATAACTATATTTGCAATGGTTAAAGCTGCAGTATAAATACCGACATCTGTTGGTGTCTTGTATATGCCAAGAATTATTTTATCAGCATACTGCATAAACAGTAATGTGAAACCAGCTAAAAATAAAGGGTAGGAGAGGGTTAATATTTCTTTTCGAATGCTTTTTTTATGTTCGATTCCAATATTTTTGCCTACTTTTTTGTCTAATTTAACCCTGAAAATAAGTATGTAAGCTATTGATGCGAATACTGCAGAGATAGTAAAACCTAATAATGCCCCAAAGAGCCTGTATCCTATAATAGACAAGATAATAAAGATCAAAAGTTGTAGAATTGGCATTGAAATGTTTTCTATATAAACATAATAATTTGGTTTTTTATATCCTTGTGTAATAAGACTTCCAAGGAGATGTAGTGCCCAAAAGGGTAAAGCTATCGCCAATATCTTTAAAACATATCCTAATTCACTATTATGGAAAACATTTAATGAAATCTGATCCGAAAATATGAAAAGTAGAATACCTGCCAAAACTCCTACTATTAATGTGAACTTTAAGCTAAAATTAACGGCTTCTTTAATCTTTAAATATTGTTTTTGTTTAAAGTTGTGGGGAATGAATTGTGTAAGTCCCGAACCAAGGCCAAAATTGGGTAATACACATATAATAAATATTACACTTATTCCTAAGTTAAATAATCCGTAATCAGCAGGTCCTAATAATCTTCCCATTAAAATTTGGGTGACAAGGCCTATCAAACTGGCTATGATCATTCCAACTACTATTATTGATGCACCCTTTGTAATGTCCTTTATTGAATCTTCCAACATTATTTCTCACTCAAAATATATTAATTAGAGTTGTATATACTATCTCATATTAATATCTTTATCTAATAAACCTTAAAATTAAAATCTACTCTTTTTTATAACCTTGTCAATAGAATTCATCATCATCTAAATATTTATGAGAAACACTAAAAATTCAAACATCATATTATGTTTTTTTTAATAGAATTCAAGACAAATTTTCAGAATGATATATGATTTTATTCTGCTCATGATAAATTTAGAAATCTTGATTCAAAAAATCTAAACTCTAATGAAATTCATTTTTAATTGATGGTAGAAAGTTTATAATGCCAAGCAATCTAGAAAAATTGGATTCCAATATAGTATGGGGCTGTAAATAACAGCTATAGCCAATTTTTTATGAAAAATATTTGGCAGTTTTTCTTAGTTCTTCTATAAATTCTCCATCAGGATTATAACCTATTTTTTTAGCTTTATTAATTTCAGCTAGGGAGTGTTTAATATCACCAGGTCGGGGATCAGTATATGTGGGGTCTACTTTTTTCCTCAAGACTTGGTTTAAAAGATTAACCAGTTGATTCAGTGTCCAACGCTTGTTACAAGCTATATTAAAAACTCCGGTTTTGGATGACTTCGCTGCTAGTAGATTGGCGTTAACCACTTTCTCTACGTAAGTGAAATCCCTGCTCTGTTCTCCGTCACCATAGATGACTGGTGATTCATCATTCATTAAGGCTGTTATGAATTTTGGAATGACCGCTGAGTATTGTGAGTTAGGATCTTATCGTGGCCCGAATACATTGAAATATCGTAAACAAACGATGGTATATCATATATTTCTGTGAAATTTTGACAGTAAAGTTCTCCAGTAGCTTTAGTTATGGCATAGGGGGATTTAGGATATAGGCATGATTTCACTTTGGGTAGGGTAGGTGTCACCGTAAACTGATGATGATGATGATGATGCAAAAACTAGTTTAGATATTTCACAATCACGAGCAGCTAATAGTATTTTTAAAGTACATGTTATGTTTGATTCATTGGAACTTAATGGATCTTTAATGCTCCGAGGTACACTGGGAAGGGCTGCCTCATGGAATACATAATCGCACTCTTCAAATATTTCATTAGGATTAAGTAAATTAATATCTTCTAATTCTACAATTACCTTATCCTTTAGATGTTTACCCTTCAAACATCAAAAATACATAATCTAACATCTTAAAAAAAGAAAAAAATCTAAGGGGCTAAATAGATATATTTTAAATGAATATATCCATTAAATCTCTATCCTTCGAGAAGATTTACATATATAATATAGAGAATTTCTATAAACCNNTTAATAGAAATTCTCTATAGTATAATATTTTAAGGTATTATGATAAATAAATGTCTATGAAAGATTCACCTAATCATGATAAGAGATCACATTTACCAAATATCTTAAAAAAAATAAGAATTATATACACAATTGCTTTCCAGAATGGTTTTTCTAGATTGATCCAAGTTGAATATATATATTTATTAGAACCTACTTTTATGAATCTTATTCCATTTTATGCCAGACTCGTTCTACTATGGAAGAGACGTATCTGGAAAAAAATGGATATAAAACGTGATTTGGCTTGTTGGAGACAGAAAAAATCAGACTTCATTCAAAAAGGAAAGAATTTAGTCCTCCTAGAAGAACTTGGCATAAATGAAGATGGCCTAAAATTAGTACAAGAAAAAATTAAAGAAAATAAAGAAGTTTTGATAGCAAATATAGATCAAGATGGATTTTTTCTTTCCCACTATGGACCAATCGATGGAGTTCCATGTATAAATAAAAAGAAATTTTTATCACGTTCCAAATACTTAGTTGATTTAATAATTATTGATGGATTTGTTGGAATCAAGAAAAATTATCAAAGGAATGCTATTTCGTTTTTAAATGAATTAAAAATTTTATATACTCTTTCTAAGGCAGGGTGTAATGTACCATCGATTTTAGATGCTGATTTCGAAAACAATTCATTAACTGTTTCATATATCCCAGGATCTGTTCTTAGGGAACAACTTGCAGTAAAAGGATCTATTCTACGAGATAAAGATGTTAACAAAAATCCTGAATTTACCCAATTATCTCCCAAAGCAATCCGAATTAAAAGAATCGAGGAAGGGAAAAAGTTCATTCACAGTGTCGTCGATGGTTCATTTATCGAAAAACTGTACGATCAGATATCAAAGATACATTTAGCTAATGTTTTTATTAATGATATAAAATATGGGAATATAATTATCGAAAAAAAATCAGGGGATCCATATTTAATTGATTTTGAACAATCAGAGGATTTAACAGGATTAGGGAATAATACAATAAGAACACTAACAGATTTCGATATTGAGCAGTATAATCTTCATTTTGGAACGAACAAACCAACATTCAAAACCTTGAAAAAAAGAATTAAGAATAAAAAATATCCTTTTCCTAACAAGTGGTATGCACCCTCATATTTTGGTGCTGGTTTGAGGATAGGTGCCCTGTATAATCCAGAGGTCGGTTGGGGGCGCTGGCAATATATATTGAAAGATAATCTTCCTAATTCAACAGGACATAGAGTGTTAGACTTGGGGGCAAATAACGGATTTAATTCATTACAAATTCTCAGGGGTGGGGCAAATGAAGCTATTGCAATTGAGATTGAACCTGCTGCTATTGAACAGGGAATTTTTTTAAAATCAGTCTTCGAATGGTCAGATAAGCGAAAATATAACTTTAATTACATTAAGGCGAGTATGGCAGACTTAGTAAACATGGATTTAGGGACATTTGATCAAGTTATTGCCTTATGCTCAATTTACTACCTTGACGATAATGAAATTACCACTCTAATCCGCCATATTAGTTCAATTACAAACTGTTTTATTGTTCAATGTAATATCGCGGAAGATATGGGAAGGGAGAACTTACATACGTACGAGAAAGCCTCAGTTGAATATCTTAAAAATGCACTTATAAATAATGGATTCTCTTTAGTAAATGTTATTGAACCAAAAGGATATTCACGCCCACTAATTATAGCTCATAGTAACAAGGCTCATGAATCAGTTTATACAGATTGAATATCCAAACATTATGATCTTAACCTACTGCTAGTGACAAAAATTGGAACATATAAAACTATATGAATAATAATACTAATTATAATAAAATTATTCATTTATTCCTTTTAATTTACATTTAATCATTTTAAATATTAATTTCCCGATTAAAAAATGGATTTTAGCATTAATATTTCGTCTTCAGTGAGAACTTTAAGCAATAATAAAGCTAAAATATATACTATAACACTTATAATAATTAATAAAAATATATTTAATGTTTTTAGTAGGTACAAAATCATTTCCATAATTAAACTTGCAGAAATTATTTTAAATAAACTAATTTTCAGGTTTTGATATTGATTTTAGAGTTTTTCTTTTAATCAGAGGCTGTCTCATAATTATTTTTTNNTTTTGATTTATGAGACAGCCTCAATCAAAATAATAATACATAAAACTACAATATCGGTTAGTACATTCACTATTGCAGCACCGATATAATTATATATTGGTATTATAATAAAATTAAAGCCGGTATTGAAGACTGCTGCTATAATGAATATTTTTGTTAGTACTATTAGTCGATTTAAAGATTTTAATAAACGTTCAAATGACTTCTTATAAAAATTAGAACAGTGAAACCAAATTAAGATTTGTAAAGATATTATGTTGCCAATAAATGCATTACCGTAAATTAGTAATATGACTTTATTTGTATTAATATAGTTCCAATACCAACTGGTACAGTCATTAATAACATTATTTTAAGTAATTTTTCAAATGTAAGATTCAGATATTCTTTAGAGAATTTTTATTAACCTCATTTGNNGGTTTATAGAAATTCTCTTTAGAAAGAAATATAATATTTGACATTAATGGAAAAAGGGCATTATTGAAAACTATGGGGATAAATAATAATATTGACATTAAGTTAAATGAAGCACTATATATGCTAACTGCTCATTGAATTGAAGATAAATAATGGTATCAATCCATTTATATATATGCTGAGGGAAATTCCTGTCAATTCGAAAGGCCAAATTTCTTTTATTAAATTTATCCAAAGAGATTTATTAAATGAAATTTTGACTAAGAAAATTTCTATGTAAAAATAAGAATAACATAATCTATGTTAAAGCTCCAACGATACTATAAATAGAAGAAAATTGGACAATATTAAACTTGTTATAAATTGCAAATAAAATACCAATTAAAGTTAAACCGTTTGTTAAAATAAATCCCAATGATCTGTATTCCATTTTTTCATTGGCTTGAAATATAGCATAAAATAACAAAGAGAATGTAGTACAAATAGTGTAGAATGCAATGAAATAGATTGTGTATATGGTATCGTGATTGTAACCTAAAATATTAGCGATTAAAATGATTAAAATGAGTGTAAATATGCCCAATAATATTTTATAAGTGTGATATTTGAAATGTATTTCTGAGCCAGTGATTTATTTCGCGCTACTTCCCTTATGGTCAACGTTGTTAATCCCAGATCCATTAAAACGGTGAAGATGCCGGTAAATGCCAATGCGAGTGCTGAAGTTCCAAATCATTTTACACTAAGATATCTAGCTGAGTACACTAAAGTAAAAAAACCTAAGATGAAGCTAAACATCTGAGAAACAAATAAAATGCCAACATTTTTGATTATTCTTTGAACTGTATTCATTGTTTCATATTTGAATTTGAAATTTGTTTATTTTTTCAATATGATTATATTATATTGAATTAAAATTAAGGGTACCACCTCAAAATCTTTTTAGCAAATTAAGGTTTTCTACAGAAATATTTCTACTACTTAAAAAAATTGCACAATCTACAATGCATACTGTTTTTTCTTTTATTTTAGAATTCATTTATTTTGATCCTCTGAAAAAATTCAATGGTGAATTCGAGTTCTTCTGTAAAGTTGTCTTTAGGGTTGTATCCAAATGATTTTGCTGCATTGATGTCTGCAAGTGAATGTTTAATGTCGCCGGGTCTTGGATTAACATATTCCGGTTGGATGTTTTTACATAAAAGCTCATTAATCATTCTAAGAAGATCGTTAATTATTATTCTTCTGCCGCATGCAATGTTAAAATTGCCGGTTTCTTTAGATTGGCATGCTTTAATATTGGCTTCTACAACATTTTTTACATAGGTAAAGTCTCTACTTTGTGTTCCATCTCCATAAACTGTTGGAGATTCTCCCTTAGTAATTGCAGTTATAAACTTAGGGATTACAGCAGAATACTGGGAATTAGGATCCTGTCTAGGGCCGAAAACATTGAAATATCGAAGGGCTATTGTTTGTAGTCCATATATTTCTTTAAAAACCTTACCGTACATTTCATCTGCTGCTTTGGTTACTGCATAAGGGGATTTTGGGTTTATTGGCATTGTTTCAATTTTAGGTAATTTAGGAGTGTCTCCGTAAACAGAAGATGAAGAAGCAAAAACAACTTTTTTAATATCACAGTCACTTGCAGCTTTCAATAATTTCAATGTTCCGGTGATGTTTGCTTCATTAGACTTTAATGGGTCTTTAATACTTCGGGGAACACTTGGTAGTGCTGCTTGATGTAATACATAGTCACATCCTTCGAATATCTTGTTAAGATTAATATTATTTATGTCACCTAATTTTACAGTTACTCTATCCGTTAGATGTTTAATATTGTCCATTTTACCTGTTGATTCATTATCTATGATGATTACTTCATTATCTTGATAAAGTTCTTCAACTATATGTGATCCTATAAAGCCTAGACCACCTGTGACTACTATTTTTTTATTCTTAATTTCTTCCCTCTCCCTATAAAACCTGATAATTTTTTATAAATACTAAGTTAAACTATTTAGAATATAATAATATATACTTTTTATATTGATTATTTAATATTCCTTAGTGGGTGAATTAGTATGTATACTGAAATACTTGATAAAATTAAAACTAGAAAAGCTAAAATATGTATTGTAGGACTAGGATATGTAGGTCTTCCCACTGCTATTTTCTTTGCTGAAAAAGGATTCAAAGTTATAGGTGTAGAAAGAAATGAAAATAAAATAAAGAAAATAAACCAGGGAAAATCAACAATAGGCGAGTTAAATCTAGATTCTCGTCTTTCAGATGTTGTTAATAATAAAAATTTATTTGCTACCTCTGATTTAAAATCCGCAACAGAAGAATCGGATATTATTATTTCAATTGTACCCACACCTGTAGATGAATTTAAAGACCCGGATCTCACACCTATCATCTCGTCAGGCCTAGAAATTAGTAAAGGGTTAAGTAAAGGTAAACTGGTTATTTTAGAGTCTACGGTTTATCCCGGTGTTACTGAAGAAACTCTGCAGCCAATATTAGAGAAATCTGGACTTAAAGCGGGTGAAGATTTTGGACTTGCATATTGCCCTGAAAGATACAACCCCGGTGATACTGAACATGGCATCGAAAATGTTTCCAGGGTAGTTGGAGGAATAACACCTGAATGGGCTGAAATTACCCGTGAATTGTATCAAATTATTATAAATGAGGATGTTAAGGTTTTAAGAAATATTAAAACAGCTGAAGCAGCTAAGGTTATTGAAAATACTCAGCGAGATTTAAACATTGCATTAGTAAATGAACTCGCAATGATATTTGAACGTTTAGATATTGATGTAATGGATGTTATTGATGGTGCAAGTAGTAAATGGAATTTTAATGTTTATTATCCTGGTGCCGGAGTTGGAGGTCATTGTCTGCCTGTAGATCCTTATTATCTTGTTAAAAAAGCCAAAGAATTAGGTTACCATTCTAAAGTTATTGCAGCAGGAAGATCTATTAATGATAACATGCCATTACACATGCTTACTCTAATACAAGATGCATTAAACGAACTAGAAAAATCACTTAAAAATTCAAATATTGTGGTTTTAGGTTTCTCATATAAAGAAAATGTAGGCGATCCACGCGAATCACCTGCAAAAACACTGATTAAAAATTTAAAATGGAAAGGAGCAAATGTAACAGTAGTCGACCCATACATTGAAGAAATTAACCCTAAATTTGGAGTTTTAAATAATGATTTATATGATGCACTAAACGGTGCTGATGCACTTGTTTTAATAACGCCACATGATGAATTCAAATCTATAGATTTTAAAAAGATTAAAGATTTGATGAATCTGCCAATAGTTGTTGATGGAAGAAGAATATATGATCCTGATGAATTAAGGGATATTGGATTCACCTATAAAGGCGTAGGTGCTGTAAACTATTAACATTTTTTTTATTTTTGAATTGCATCTACATTTTAATTTGAGATATTAACTTAATTATAAAAAATAATCCTTTTACTTCGTTAAATTTAGCTATGACGAAGTTAGAATTTATTTTGAAGTATTTCTAAAATATAATTAAACAGTTTTTAACCTACAAATAGAAATTTGAAATTTTTTTGGACTCGAATCCCTCAATAAAATCTGAATAAGGTTGGAGTAAGGAGGGGCGGTTGGCGACATTTAAAATACTATTTTTTATTTGAATAAGCTCAAAAAAAACTTATTTAGTCCAACATATGGTTAAAAGGAGTCTTTTAATACTCTCTAATCCCAAGATAACAATTCAGAATAAATAAAGTTAAATATTAATGATAGTATAATAATTATTATATTAATGGGGGGGTTCCATAAATGGGTTATTTAATCTGTGAAGATTGTGAAATGCAGTATGAATTAAAAGAAGGAGAAACTGCAGAAGATTTTATAGACTGCGAATGTGGAGGCAAACTTAAAGAAGTTGAAAAGCTAGAAGATATCAATGATACTAAACCAAATACTCCTTCAAAAGAAATAAAATATAGTACTTGGACAGGAAAACCCATTACAACTAAATCCAATTCATCTAAAGGTGTATCTAATGAAGTTATCAAAAAGAACTTGGAAGCAAGAAGAAAAGGATTAGTACCTATCAAACCTAACAAAACATCTAATTCTCAAGATATTATTTGTCAGAAATGTGGAACAAAAAATCCATATACCGCAAAATTCTGTACAGAATGCGCAAGTCCATTAAGTGATAAAGCTTCTAAGAAATTTTGTAGCCAATGTGGAACCGAAAATCCTCCAGAAGCACAATACTGTCAAGAATGCGCTACTAACTTAAAAGCTCCCCCTGTTCAGCAAAATGTAATCCCACAATATAAAGATAAATCTAAAGGATTATCAGGTGGGGAAACAATCGTAGTCTGTCTTTTTTCACCACTTGCAGGTGCATTAGGATATTTAATATGGCATGATGAAAAACCGGAAAAAGCAAAACAAGCATGTATAATCGCAGTAATAGCATTTGTAGTTTTAATAATGGCATACTCTTTATATATTTATTCTGGATACTTCCACTCAACCAATAATCTAAACTCTACAAATGACATTGCTCCTATAAGAGCAAGTGTTGACAGTGGATATATGATTTTAACACTACTATCTGGTTAAAAAAATGAAAAAAAATAACATTACATTTGCATTATGCCATCAAATGCCCGAAAGATCATTTCATTTCAAAGGGAGGCAATTTCCGGTATGTGCCAGATGTACAGGAATATTCATAGGCTACTTCACATTACCACTTTTCCATTTTGGAATAATACATCCTTCTTTCTTATTACTGATATTGTTGGTTACACCCTTTCTTTTAGATTCCATTACACAAACAATGGGATTGAGAGAAAGCAACAATACATTACGGTTTATTACTGGATTTTTATTTGGAGCCGCACAAGTCGCACTAGTTGTTATAATTGGACAATTGCTTCTCCAAATAGTAATAAACTACTAAATGGTTGTAGATTGTTTAATTATAATGGAGGTTTTATAATTAATTCTGTTAAAATTGTTGATAACGCGATTGATGATTCTAATTTAGTAATGTTATACCCATGGACATTATATTAACTAATATGAGGGTAATGGTATTTCCACTAATAAAACATATATTACTCATTATAAAAACTTTAGGATTATACGAAATAAAGTTGGGGCTTTCAGCATGAATATTTTTGAGATTATTAGATGAAGGAGAAAATACTAAAGTTGAATTTAAGGAATCAATGAATGATTCTGCTTATAAGAGTATTGCTGCATTTGCAAATACAGAAGGTGGTACTTTTATATGTGGTGTTTCCGATAATGGAGATATCATAGGGGTTGATTGTTCAGATGAAACTGTAGAGAGATATAATAGGCAGAATTGTTAGTAACTATGGGAATTAATCCTTCTGTTAATCCTGTTGAAGAAGGTGGAAAAAAAAGTTTTAATGATAGAAATTGATAAAAGCGCTCAACCAGTATCTTATAGGGCCAAATATTATAAAAGAGTTGGAAATACTACAAGAGAAATGCTAGGTGAAGAATTAATAACATTTTTTCAGAAATGGTCTAATTGGGACACTCTTACTGGAGAATATAATATTGATGAAATTGATGAAGACACAGTCAATAAGTTCATTAAAATGGCTACTAGTAATGGTAGATTGAGACACATTGAAGACGGAAGTTTGACTGAAAAACTCGAGCAGCTAGGAGTTATTAGGGATGGAAAACTTACAAATGCTGCAATAATGCTTTTTGGAAAAAATCCTCAAAAACATTTTATAAATGCCGTTATTAGAATTGTAAGACTCAAAGATGAAACCACGATTATTGATGGTAATCTGTTCCAACAAGTAGAAAGAGCTCAAAAAGAAATTAACAATAATTTAAAAGTTTTATATTCTATTGATGATGATAGTTTTTCTAGAAAAACTATCTGGAATTACCCTCTTGTTGCGTTAAGAGAAGCTCTTATGAATGCTATTGTCCATAGAGATTATTTTAGGAATAATGTACAAACTCAAATAAAAATTTTTGATGACCACATTAATATTTTCAATGTTGGAGGACTGCCTGAAGGTATAACAATCGAACAACTTGAAAATGTTCACCCTTCAGTTCCAAGAAATCCTTTGATTGTTAATATTCTTTATCGAGCAGGTTTTATAGAAGAATTGGGATCTGGAATCAGAAGGATGATTAATAGTTTAAATGATGCTGGACTTCCAAAACCTGAATTTAAGGAAGAAGCTGCAGGATTTTCATTATTTATGTGGCAAATGCCTTCTAAGGAAGACCTTAAAGAAGAAGGTCTTAAAAATAGACAACAGAAAGCAATAGATTATTTATTAATTGAAGGGAAAATTACAAATCGTGAATATAGGGAATTGAATCCTGGAACAGATCCAGCTACTGCTACGAAAGAATTACAAGATTTAGTTAATAAAGGAATTACTTTATCTAAAGGTAAATTGAAGTCTACTTATTATTTTCTTAAAGACATATAATTGCGTTATTCCTTAAAGATATATAAAGAAAAACTAAATTGACAAAGCTATTAATTTAAGAATTTCATTTTAGATATCCAAAAATGATTGTTTCCAAAGATTTTGGATTCCTGTGGATGGATCTTTAAACTTTAGAGAATTTCTATTTACTCATCATATTCCACTATATTATCATATAATTTCATTTAATGGATCAACTTATAACTGTAAGAAGATCACCTACCTGGGGATGGAAGGGAATGGATTGTAACGGATCCAACAGCAGTTAAGATACGGGCGGAAGATGGTAGAAGGGTTTTTTAATATTCTTAAAAAAAATTGATGTCCCTATATTTTTTCGAAGTTATCCTTTATACTACTATAAATCCTGAGAATGAAAATCTTGAAACTTGTTGTTATAACTGTATCAAAAAGATTTTTGAACTAGGTACTCACGTATGGTTGAAACTTTAGAAAATGAAAAGAAGAGTATAAAGGACCAACTCGAGGGATATGAATCTAGTATAAAAAACCTTCAAGATGATAAAGTTCACTTAAACAAACAGAACGGAGAATTAAAATAAAGAATACTCTGTGTCTTTGCATTTATCAGTATGTATGGAGATGGCTCTGTTGTTTTGATATTTGAACAAGAAGATTATGATTTCTCCATTTTACATGATGAATGTGGTTTTTACTCCAAGATTTAGTGACACGGCCCTGTTGAACTATAATTAAATTGGACATTAATGGATCCTTTCGAGATTTTTAACTTTATCGAAATCAGAATCATAAGAAACTATACTATTAACTTGGTGCATTTCCATGATTTCTAGTGACACACAATCTGCTAAGGACAATGTACCATCATATTGAAGGAATTTTTCCATAGCATTGTTACTTAAGGTTTTATCCATGTAAATAACCTCGTAGTTATCTATGATGTATTCATATATCAAAACACCTGCTTTGCCTCCGCTTAAACTTCCTACTAGGGTTACTGTTTCAGAAAGTACAAGAATAGATGTTATTTTTTTCACTTTATCAATTTGAGGCAATACTTTAGGAATATCCTTATGCCATTGGTCTTTTTTATTTAAAAGGGCAATAAAAAAAGATGAATCTGCAAATATCAAATTTTTTCGCCCCTTTGAATTCTTTTCTTCATTTCTACAGCATCAGTCTTAGGACCATCAATCATACCTAAAACATCGTTTATAGTTATTTTTTTACGGAAAAAGACTTCAACTCTATTATTTTTATTAATTTTCCATTCTATGATATCCCCTGGACCTACTTTAAACATTTTTCTTATATTCGAAGGTACTACTGTTTGAAATCCTTTTGAAATTTTTGTTTCTGTGACCATCATATCCCTCATGATATATTGTAATTTCACAGTATATAAAATTTCACAATATTTTTTATCCTAATGTTGGAGAATACCCCACCCTCACGGGTGGGGATGAATCAAACCAAAAATATTTAAATAATGGTTAACACATAATAATAACTATGTTAAGAGCATATAAATATCGAATGTATCCAACCAAAAACCAAAAAGAAATGATTAACAAACATTTCGGAGCTTGTCGATACGTATATAATTGGGGATTAGAACAGAAAATCCGAACATACAAAGAGAACGGAAAGTCAATCAGCCGTTTTACTCTTAACAAAGAAATAACACTACTCAAACAAAGCGAATCATGGCTCAAAGAAATTAACAGTCAATCATTACAAGGAGCTACACTCAACATTGATAATGCATTCACAAAGTTTTTCAGAGAGAAAAAAGGATTCCCACATTTTAAATCAAAAAAAAATAGGGTACAATCATTCAATGTACCACAGAATTATAAAGTTGNNACAAAATTACATAGACAATTCAAAGGTAAACAGCAAACAGCAACAATCTCTATGATGGATACTGGTAAATATTATATCAGTATTCTAATTGATGATGGACAATCATTACCTGAAAAGGTAAAATTCAATCAGAAAACCACCGTAGGATTGGATATGGGTTTAACCCACTTCTTAATTACTAGTGAGGGTGTTAAGGTTGATAATCCACGACTACTTAAACAACAGTTGAAACGACTTAAACGTGAACAACGGAAGTTATCACGTAAGAAGAAAGGTTCTAATAATCGTAATAAACAACATTTAAAGATTAGTAAGATTCATGAACGAATACGAAACATACGTGAGGATTTCCAGCATAAACTTAGTAAATCTATTGTATGCGAGAATCAAGCAATAGCAATAGAGAAATTAAATATTAAAGGTATGATACGAAACCATAACCTCGCACAAAGTATAAATGATGTTGGCTGGGCAGGGTTCATGGATAAATTGAAATATAAATGTGAGTGGTATGGTAAAACATTACTCCAAATAGGACAGTTTGAACCATCCACTAAAATATGCAGTAATTGCGGATACCATAACGGTAATTTAAAATTACATCAACGTGAATGGATTTGTCCAAAGTGTGAAAAGAAACATGATCGTGATGTCAATGCAGCAGTTAATATACGTGATTTTGCTTTGGATAAACAAAATTTAATCAGTACCGTAGGAACTACGGAAATTAAAGCTTCTCTGAAAAAACCACAATAGTGAATTCAATGAAGGAAGAAGCCCCATCCGAAAGGGGAGGGGTAGTTCACTAAGCTTACTTTACAAACATAGCGAATAGGAAATGAGGTTATGAGATGGATTTAGAAAAGGATATTAAAAGAAGTGAGATAGTTCTTTATAGTGGTGATGAAGGAGCCACGAGTGTTGAAGTCTTTTTTAAAGATGAAATGTTCTGGCTTACCCAAAAAACGATGGCACAACTATTTGATGTTGATCTTAGAACAATTAATGAACATCTAAAAAATATTTTTGAAAGTGGAGAATTAGAAGAATCTTCAACTATCCGGAAATTCCGGATAGTTCAAAAAGAAGGGAAAAGGAATGTTTCAAGAAATGTAAGTTTTTATAATCTAGATGCAATTATTGCTACAGGTTATCGTGTTAATTCAAAGAAAGCAACTCAATTCAGAATTTGGGCAACAAATACTTTAAGAGAGTTTATAACAAAAGGATTCGTTTTAGATGATGATCTCTTAAAAAATGGGACTCGGTTTGGTAAAGATTACTTTGATGAGTTATTAGAACGAATTAAAGAAATAAGAGCAAGTGAACGTAGATTTTACCAAAAAATTACTGACATATATGCTCAATGTAGTTATGATTATAAAAATGATGCAGAAATTACTAAAACATTTTATGCTACAGTTCAAAATAAACTTCACTGGGCAATAACTATGCATACCGCAACTGAAATAGTCGCATTACGTGCGGATAGTACTAAAGAGAATATGGGCCTTACAACTTGGAAAAATGCACCAACAGGTAAGATATCAAAATCCGATATAAAAGTTGCAAAAAACTATTTATCCCAAGAAGAAATCTCAGAATTGAATAATATTGTTAATATGTATTTAGATTATGCTGAAAATCAGGCCAGAAGACACAGACCTCTTTCAATGGAAGACTGGGTAACTAGATTAGATATGTTTTTACAGTTCAATGAATATGATATTTTAAAAAATCCGGGTAAAGTCTCCAGAGAGATAGCAAATGAGATGGCTAATAAAGAATTTAATAAATTTAAGAAGATTCAAGATGCTAATTATATTTCAGATTTTGACAAAGGAGTGAAAAAATATTTAGGGAAAAGAAAGAGAGATAACACTTAAAAACTTATTACTTTTTTTTCATTTAGCGAAGTTAATCGGATATTGTGACATAATTATGATAACAATCCACATAAGAATAATTCATCGAAAAATGGACATTTTCCTCTACAACCATCTAATTTATCACAATCATCACAATCTATTCTACCATATTTAGATATCAAATCTCTATAACCTGGGGTTGTCAAGTTGTTGGATGTGTAGTAACTACACTTGAAATTTTAAGCTTTTCTAGAAGGCTAATCTAGGAAAATGGAACTCAAAAAAATATAAATTAAGCCCAACACCAAGCAACTTGACAGTCTCAGCCTCCTGATAAAAAAAAAACTTGGGCTTCGAAATATTTATTTAATTTTTAATTCATGTTATTTGCCATATGAACTCTATCAACTTCTCTTCCAATTAAATAAACTATACTTGCAATGCATAAAGCCAGTAGAGTTATCAGGTAATCTGAACTGTTGGTAATCTCAAGTTGCCACTGCCACCAGCTTAATGGATAGAATAAGTATATCCCACCTGAAACATGTTCTAGTATAATATCTAGGCAGTAGTGGGTTAAAACTCCAAGTCCTAAAAATAGGAAGGCTTTTTTCTTTTCAGGGAAAAGGAGTGATATGATTCCTGCCACTATGAAGGAACCTGAGGGGATGTGTAATGTGGCCAGATAGTCATAGGCATCTATACCAATGAACTTCAAACCCAACACTATCTTGGCAAGATCAGGTATTAAGCCGCCAGTTATCACTAACATGGTGTTTGCAGAGTTAAACTCATCAAATTTAAAGCGTAAAATACGGCATAATGTCCATGCCACTAAAATGTGTGTGACCCAATCAGGCATATTTTTACTTCAACCTCCCGAACATCATCTTCTTAAAGTCGAAGCGCCAGTAACGTCTGAAAAAGAACAAAAATATTAACAAAGCAATCCCTGAACGTAAAAGCATGAAATTATAATCAAAACTGGATATAACAAGTATCTTCGAGGCCGCAATTTGATAAGAATCCCCCAAAACGCCCAACACTTCTACCTGATCACCGATAGAAGCTTTTTCAGGGGAATAAACTGAGTAATTTACTCCAATGCCATGGTAGTTATCTAAAAGAATAAAACCATCATTATGAACCGCTGTTACTACACCAGAAACTGCAACAGTCTCTCCAAGTGGATAATTTTTTAATATAACACCCGTATTGGGATGTTCAAGGTGCTGCTGATAGTTTGATACGTAATAGATGCTAAGTAAAATCAGGGCCAACAATAACCCAACAAAAATAAACCTCCTGCTGGTCACAATTTTTTTCAGAGTATTTTTAGGTTGTTGTTGTGTCATTTGAAGATCACTAGGATAAAATGTTTTCAATTGTTGTTAATACAGAATTAGATGTTATTGCTGATATAATTAAGGAATAATCAATAATTTTTTTATTCGAAAAAAAAATCTCAGCAAAAAAAAAATTAATTTATCCTAATGTTGGAGAATACCCCACCCTCACGGGTGGGGATGAATCCAACCAAAAATATTTAAATAGTGGTTAACACATAATAAGAACTATGTTAAGAGCATATAAATATCGAATGTATCCGACCAAAAACCAAAAAGAAATGGTTAACAAACATTTCGGAGCATGTCGATACGTGTATAATTGGGGATTAGAATATAAAATCCGAACATATAAGGAAACAGGTAAATCAGTATCCCGTTTCGCTCTTAACAAAGAAATAACATTACTCAAACAAAGTGAAGTATGGCTCAAAGAAATTAACAGTCAATCATTACAAGGAGCTACACTTAACCTTGATAATGCGTTCACAAGGTTTTTCAGAGAGAAAAAAGGATTCCCACATTTTAAATCAAAGAAAAATAGGGTACAATCATTTAATGTACCACAGAATTATAAAGTTGATTTCGNNAAAACAAAATTACATAGACAATTCAAAGATAAACAGCAAACAGCAACAATTTCTATGACAAATACTGGTAAATATTATATCAGTATTCTAATTGATGATGAAAAATCATTACCTGAAAAGGTAAAATTCAATCAGAAAACCACCGTAGGATTGGATATGGGTTTAACCCACTTCTTAATTAATAGTAACGGTGTTAAGGTTGATAATCCACGACCACTTAAACAACAGTTGAAACGACTTAAACGTGAACAACGGAAGTTATCACGTAAACAGAAAGGTTCAAATAATCGTAATAAACAACGAATCAAACTATCAAAGATTCATGAACGAATACGAAACATACGTGAAGATTTTCAGCATAAACTTAGTAAATCTATTGTATGCGAGAATCAAGCAATAGCAATAGAGAAACTGAATATTAAAGGCATGTTACGAAACCATAACCTCGCACAAAGTATAAATGATGTTGGCTGGGCTGGTTTCATGGATAAATTGGAATATAAATGTGAGTGGTATGGTAAAACATTACTCCAGTTAGGACAGTTTGAACCATCAAGTAAAATATGCAGTAATTGTGGATACCATAACAGTAATTTAAAATTACATCAACGTGAATGGATTTGTCCAAAATGTGAAAAAAGACATGATCGTGATGTCAATGCAGCAGTTAATATTCGTGATTTTGCACTGGATAAGCAAAATTTAATCAGTACCGTAGGAACTACGGAAATTAAAGCTTCTCAGAAAAAACCACAAAAGTGGATTCAATGAAGGAAGAAACCCCTTCCAAAAGGGAGGGGTAGTTCACTAGATAGTCCGTAGAGTATTAATTAGTATCCACAAGAATTCCAGTATGTAATTTCGAATATTCATAAAATAAGATTTAATACGAATTATTTCCAAGATTAAGAGTATAAAGATAGTCAGATTAGCATAAAAAGAGAAGTGATATACTATTTTGATTATAATAAGGGTCTAAAAATAATACCATTTAAACGGGCTTTAAATTTAAAACAGAACTCGTAAATATGTTTTTTTTAATGATTTAATTTCACAATCTTTATAAGTGATTTAGAATAAATTATTAGATTACACTAAATATAATATTTTTATAAATGTCATATTTTTTGGGTGGGAACAGGGAAATTAGAGGTGGTTACAATTAATCGAAAATTATTATTATCAATCTTATTACTATTTGCTTTAGCACTATTTTTAAATGTGAATGCAGCAGCAGCAACAAATGTTACTACTAACCATCCCCCTAAAGTAACATCGGTAAATCCTGTCAATAATTCTATTATATTGAAGAGTCAAACTGTTAAAGTCAATTTTAACGAATCTATAAAAGCTGGAACCCANNACCTGTCAGGAACCGGTAATTCCTACTATTCAACCTGTTTTACAGTATCTCCAATTACATTAGCTCAGATGAAGGATGGTCTTTTCAGATCACAGACATTTGTCAACAAGTATTTAAGATTACCCAGCTACGTGAGTTATGGTTCAGAAAAGATACCTATAGCAGAATTTCAGAAAATCATAGCAACTCAAGGATTAAAAATTAATACAAAAATACGAGATTTAACAGTAACAAAAGTCACAGCCCCTATAAGAGGAGTTAAAGGGAATACAATAATAGTACCAAACACTATTAAAAACCAAGGAAATACAGCGACCAGTGGTTTCTGGGTGGCATATTATCTAAAAATTAGTTCAACCAGTTCAAACAATTACATAGGACAAAGATTTATCAATTCTCTCGCTGCAGGAGCCAGTAACAGCCAGAACACACAACTATCAATACCCATCAACATAACAAGCTCCAATTATTATATAATGGCATATGCAGATAGCTCCAAACTTGTAAACGAATCCTATGAAACCAACAACTACCGATACAGCTCTACTAAAATTCAAATTATAAATTGCAGGCCAATTTACATTACAAGTGATAATATAAAAAACACAACTACTGACAATGCTAGAATAAACAGTATAGTTACTGGCTTAAGATCAATGGGATTATATGCAGTGAATTACGGTTTAGGTCCAAATTCTCATTACCAAATTCTTACAAACAAAACTATACCAAAAAATGCTTTAATAGTCAATATATATGGAGGAGTTTGTGCTGGTACAATATGGGAAATGACACAACATTATTATACAAGTCTATTGGGTAATAGAAGCGTATTTTCTATCTGGATAAACACGTTAACTAATATCGCCGATGTATCATTTTTACAAAGGGCACATGATGACAACTTTACACCGCTATACGGCACACTGGGAGGATTTCCCAATTTTAATGACTTAAATAAAAATGGTAAATTTGAACCTGGAGCTGGATTTGTAAATGGAACAATATACCCTACCAAATTTTTAGAAGTAGATGGAATTGTATATCCTGCTAAACTGTTACTACAAAACGGTTATCACTACTTATACCAGCAAAATGGAGACATAAATACCATCGAAGAAAAGATATTCCAAATGGCAACTACGTTATAAGAGAATTTCTATTAACTTACTTTTTTTTATTATTTGAGGCTGTCCCATAATTATTTTCTGTACTGCTAATTTTTGTTTATTTTGAATTTAAAGGCCTATTTATTCTTATTTTTTTCCATATTTTGATTTATGAGACAGCCTCTATAGGTTTAAAAAATATTTTTTTCCGTATTTTATAGAAGGTTCTATTTTTAGTTATTAAAATTTTTTTTTAATTAAAATCGATATGTTTATATATACTTATCGATGAATGGAATATTATACAAGTAATGTCAAGAGTTTTGAAGAAGATATGATCTGTAAAGGTGATTCATGCCATGCTTGCCAGGATCTTTGCCCATGTAATGCTATAAGTATTACAGAAGGCCATTCATCAATAGATACTCGGTTTTGCACCATCTGCGGAGTTTGTGCAAATGTCTGCCCACAAAAAGGCATCATAATAAACAGAACAAAAATGAACTTAGAAAATATACGCTCTAAATCCTGGCAAAATAGGTTATCTGGATTAACTACAGGTAAATAATCCATTTCCTTCATTTTTTTCTTATAATATAAAATTTTAAGTTAATTCAAAGTAGGTTTAAAATGAATAAATCGAGAGATGGACCACAATACAGATTGAAATTTGATGATAAGATAATATTATTGAATAAAAGAAAATTCAAGCTATTAGAATATATTGATGAATGTGGTTCTATAAAAAAAGCCTCAAAAAAGGAAGATATCCCCTACCGAAGCGCACTAAAATATATTGAAGACCTTGAAAATGAGGTTAATAAGGGTATTGTATCTACACAAAGAGGAGGAAAAGGTGGAGGTGGCGAAAGCAAACTTACAAGTAATGGTAAGTCTATTTTAAAAGAATATAGAAAAGTTGAAAGTATTTTAAAGATGCACGATGATGTTAATGAGATTGAAAGTAATATTTTAGATATTGATGAACAAAATAAAATTGCTAACATTAATTTAAATAATGAAAATGTTATTCTTCCACTTAGAGGAAATTTTAACATTGGAGACAGAGTTTTAGTTCTAATAAGCCCAGAAGATATATTTGTAATGTTAAAACCCCAACAATCAAGTGTTAGGAATATTTTCAAAGGAAAAATCATTAGTATGGTACTTAAAGAACATCTGGTGCGCCTGAATGTAGAAACCAATGAAACAACTCTTTTTGTCGACCTAACAAATTATGCACTCGAACAACTTAATTTAATCCCGGGTAAAGAAGTGTATATAGGATTTAAAGCAGCTGCTATCGCCATGATCAAGATATAATTCAATTTAAGATGAAAAATAAATTTACAAATTATTTAAATTTATGAAATAATTCATATAATTCCTTCATCGATATGTCTGTTGGACCAAACTTTATTTCTTAGTTCTAATTTTTAAATCGTTTCGACATCCATGAGTTTAGATATTCCTTGATTAAAGTAGTATTTAGCTCTATTAACAATTTATTGATTTTAAAATGTATCGGATATTATAATTTTGGTTTAATAATACGTTGCAGATAATTCCATTGGATAGTACCAGATTTATATATAAGATTCTTCGATAGGAATATATATACATATAGATAAAATAGTTAATATTAAAAAAAAATAATTAGAGGATTTGAAATAATGGATAAGAAAATGATCATTTTAGCAGTTGTAGTAATTGCTATTATTGGAGTAGGCGTATATGGATACAGCGCATACAGTACTAATTCGCAAAATGGTACAATTGTAATATATGCCGCTAGTAGCCTTGCTGGACAATTGAATGCTACTACAGCACAGTTTAAAAAAGAACATCCTAATGTTAATGTAGAAATAAAATACGGTGGAAGTTCAGATTTGATTAATCAAATTACTACTCTTAATCAGTCTGTAGATATTATGGCATCTGCTGATTATGGACTCATAGACAAAAATTTGATTCCAAATTACACTAGCTTCAACCTTAAGAATGGACGAAACGAGATGGTAATTGCATACACTGACAAAAGTAAGAATAATAGTCAGATAAATAGTACAAACTGGTATCAGATATTTTCCCAAAATAATGTAACAATTGGTTTAGCCGATCCCAATTCTGCACCAGCAGGTTATAGGGGAGTAATGATGATACAACTGGCAAACACATATTACAACAACTCAACTATATTTACCAATCTCATAGCCCAGAACACTGCTATTACTTCCACTAAGAATGGTACAAACTATATAATCAACAGCCCAACAAACATTAATCCGACCTCCAAAATTGTAGTAAGACCTGCAGTAGGGGATTTAATGCCAGTATTGGAATCTGGGTCAGTTGATTATGTGCTTGTTTACAAAAGTGATGCAGAACAGCAAAAGAATTCGGGTGTAAAATATATTACACTTCCACCTGAACTCGGATTATCAAACACCACTTATGAACCAATTTACAAGAATATAAGTATAACACAATTCAGTGGTACTAATAAAACCAAAAATGTGACATTAACACCAATTGTTTATGGTGTTACTCTTTTAAACAATGCACCAGACAAACAACTTGCAACAGAATATTTACAACTCCTATTAAGTCCTACAGGTGTAAATATAACACAAAGTAACTTCATAGACCCTATAACACCAGCACAAGCAACAGTTAACTCCACCAACATACCCACCGCACTACAACAATATGTGGTTATGCCAAAACTATAAAATGGAGAAATATCTCCATAAAATTTTCTTTTTTTTATTAAAAATAGATTTTAATAATAAATTCAAGATTAACAGTATAGGATTTATTTATTAGATTAGGAAGTATTAAATGAGAAAACTAAATTATACCACAATTTTCTTTGCTTTAATGGGATCTTTCTTGGTTTTGTTTATTCTCATTCCGATAGTCAACCTGATGTTATCTTCAGATTTAAATTCTATTATTGCAAATCTACAGGATAGCCAAGTAATTTCATCAATTTTTGTAAGCGTATACTCTGCACTAATAGCAACTCTTATAGCCATTTTATTTGGAGTTCCACTTGCATATATTCTTGCAAGACATGATTTCATTGGAAAAGGGTTTGTAGAATCAATAATTGACATTCCAATAGTTATCCCTCATACTGTAAGTGGTATAGCTCTGTTACTAGTTTTCACATCTACTGGTATATTAGGAGAACCATTTAGTAAGTTAGGTGTCGTATTCACTAATGCAATTCCTGGAATTGTTATTGCAATGCTTTTTGTAAGTTCATCATTTGTAGTGAACTCTGCCAGGGAAGGATTTGAAAGCGTTGATCCTCGTATGGAAAAAGTTGCCAGAACTAGGTGCAAGAACTCTCAAAACATTTTTCGTTATATCCCTACCCTTAGCTTTAAGGAGTATTGCGGTAGGATCTATATTGTGTTGGGCCAGGGCAATAAGCGAATTTGGAGCTATTATAATTTTAGCATATTATCCTATGGCAGCATCAACTCTTATCTACACAAGATTCGTCCAATTTGGTTTGTCAGAATCTACACCTATAGCCGTTATTCTTATATCTATTTGTTTAATTCTCTTTTTTGTAGTAAGATTACTAATGAAAGGATGGAGAATCTATGATAAAAATTGAAAATCTTTCTAAGGAATGGAAAGAATTTAAAATAAATAATATCAGCTTAGAAGTAAATGAAAGTGAATATTTCATATTTTTAGGTCCAAGCGGTTCTGGTAAAACTATGCTTTTGGAGTTGATTGCAGGAATTTGGTCTCCAGATTCAGGAAAAATATACATCAATAATAAAGATGTTACAATGCTTCCACCTGAAAAAAGAGGAGTTGGATTTGTTTACCAGAATTATATGTTGTTTCCTCATAAAACCGTATTTGAAAATATTTCATTCGGATTAAACATAAGAAAAGTAGAAAAAAATGAAATAAATACTAAAGTAGAAGAAATGCTGGAACTTTTCAGCATTTCTCATCTCTCAAATCGTTTACCTAGAACTTTAAGTGGTGGAGAACAACAAAGAACTGCATTAGCTCGGGCTTTAATTATTCATCCTTCGGTTTTGCTCATGGATGAACCATTAAGTGCCCTTGATAGAAGCACTAAAGAGGAATTAATAGTAGAATTAAAGAATATACCCAATAAATTTAATACAACTATTATACATGTAACTCATAACTTTGATGAGGCATTGCAGCTTGCAGATCGTTTAGCTATAATGAAAAACGGTACTATCTCTCAAGTTGGTAATATTGATGAAATTTTCAGACATCCTAAAGATAAATTTGTAGCAGATTTTGTGGGAACTGAAAACATAATTAAAGGTGTTGCAAGAGATGGACAGGATAATCTTACAACTATTGATACAGGAAATATTCTTATTGAATCCACTGAAAAGAAAACTGGTAATGTTCATCTCACTATAAGGCCTGAAGACATTACATTATCTGTAGAGAAGGTTGTAACAAGTGCAAGAAATGTTTTTAAAGGAAATATTAAAGAAATATACGATTTAGGGACTATTATAAAATTAACTATTGATGTTGGAGAACCATTAGTTCTAGTTTTAACTCGCCAATCATTTAAGGATCTAGAATTGAATATAGGAAAGCAAATTTATGTGTATTTCAAGGCTACTGCAGTACATGTATTCTAATTCATTCTCATCCTTTTAAAATTAATTCAAAATAGGAAACCCTTGAAATTTTTAGATATAAGAATAATCTCCGACATCTTAAATTAACAGCACATATCAGTAAATGATACAGTTAATATCTAACTATATGAATAAATGAACATNNATAACAACCAATCATAAACACTCTAAAATTAATAAAAAAACACTTTATCTTTAGTTATTTCATTAGATTCAGCCTCATTTACATCAACATCCTTCGAGGGCCGCAAAACTATCGCAAACCAGAAATCGTCCAACAAGAAATAAAATCTTTCCTTCAATGAATGATCACAAGAGTAAACTAATAAAACTTCTACATATTTTTTTTTATAAGCTCATGAAATTTTCTACTACTTACTAATTTATTATATTAGTAATAGTTTTATTGCGCTATAATTTAGCTATAACGAAGTTTTGATTATGGTTTTCATAATGAGAACAATAGCCCAAACAAATTAAACTTTATATAATTCCATACCTCAGATTTTCCGATTCAAGCAATGTTCCTAAGTTTTCGGTTTGCCATTTATGTCTTATTGGAATAATTTCAACAGATTCAAATTCTGATTGACCCAAATATGTTCTAAATCTAGTTTTATCTGATTTAAGTACAAAAGCAGCTATAAATATGTTTTTCCCATGAATATCTATCTGACTTGATACTAAGCAAATCATGAACGTATGTTGCATGCATACTATCTCAAGTTATGTAAAAGAATTATAAAAAAAAATGTAATAATATTTTCATGATTATTATATCAGAAATGGACTTAAACTACAATTGTCATTAAATTTAGTGAAAACATCAGATCCAGTACTTATTATAGCAGTATAAAAGTTAAAAACCTCACGACAGGTAAATATGTAACAATTCACGAATCTATCAGTAGTAACACTCTCAACATCAAAACTAGCAAGACAAGAACAGGACATGACTGGTATGAGATTATTATACCTAAAGCAACAACCAAGGACAACGCAGGCAGCAACCTAGTAGCTACATACACTTTCAAATTCAAAACAGGAACCTAAAATACTTTCTTTTTTTGGTCGCTCTATTCATAGCTCAATTGCTTGCGAAATTTTATGAACGAAGTATTCAATTTTTAAATAATAAAAAAAGAAAAAGTTCAGATTTAAACCCTTCTTATCTGTTATCCTGAGCATTCACTAACCATGCAAGGTTTACACTTCTATTCCTTTCCCCATGTGTACAGATACATCCCTATCCTCTCCCCAATTTAAATAAAAAAAATAACAATTACCAAAATTCTAAATAGAACATTCACCTAATATAATAATCAGGAGTAGGGATATGCTTTTCTTCTCTTATTCTTTACCAATTTCCATGAAGAAATTGGTCCCCCCGATAATGTGGAGAAACATTCCCTGCTTCTCATAATTAAAAAAAATATTTAAATATATTCATCTCTTTTGTTAGTTTAAACCTCAATTTCCACAATATACATGTTTTTCTTTGGGGTTAACTTTTTTAGCCAATTTTTCTCTTTCAAGTATTCTCTGTTGTTTTTTTCCTGTGATTATATACTTATGTTATGGATTAACATGTTTATTTCACCCTTAATTTTAATGTTTACTCATAGAAGTTTGTCTAATTTTTCTTCAATTTCTTTGGGTGTTTTACCTTCAAATCTCATTAAAACTATGACTTCTAATTTATTTGAGTTTATGGTATGATATTTACTGTGCATACTGCAAAAATAGTTACCATGATTCTCTTTTATTCCCATATCTCCGCATATTATGCACGCTGGCATTTAATCATCACCCATTCTTTATTTGATACTTTCTGAAATATTCCGCTACTTTTAGTTATTTACATAAAATTTTTTGCTGGACCTGAACGGAATGGTAATAATATTTTTCCATGTAGATATGCAAATGTAATTTCTTTTTGTTTTAAGAAATAACCACATTTTTGGCATTTTATTCCTTCGTCTCTTTTTTCCATAAATCCGCCATCGGTCTTATGGGTTAACTCTGACATTTTATATCACCTTCTTAAAAAAAAATATTCTAAAAATTAGATCATCCCGGATTATAATTAGGATAAAATAATTCTTAAAATTCTTGAAAAATTTCTATTAAATAAAATTGGAATTATTTATTAAAAATTAATCAGAAATACCTTAAAATATTCTGGAATTTACTCCTACAATTATTCTATTTTAAAATTGTTTTGGTTTAAAGTAACAATATTATATATGGTTCTTTAGAATATTAGTCATTGTTGTTTTTTTTTTAAACAACTTTAATATTGATATCTTTATTATTTGGTTTTGTTTTAATGATAGAACAAATAAGTCCTGCTAATAGTCCAAATCCTAATGCACAAAATATCATAATCCTAAATAATAGTACTTTAAGAGAAGGTGCAGATTATTGGGTTGCAGGAATAGCTTTAAATAACAATTCATATCCCGTAGATAATATTAGAATTGAAATCGTTGGATATGATAAAAATGGCAATGTTGTTGACAAAAATGATTTCATTGCTCAAGATGAAATTTTGCATTCTGCAAATTATACATCATCGCCGGGAGTAGATATTCAAAATAATAGACCTTTACAAAAACCCAGAATACCTGGAACAGCTATATTAGATCCCAGAACCGGTGAACAGATATATGCGTAAATGGTAATAGTATAACGAGTATTACTAATTTATTTTATCCATGAAAAATATTTTATCACTTAATTAGGAGGTATTATGTGCCTGAATTATTAAAAATCGGTTTAGAATATACAAAGGAAAATATTGAGGATATATTAATTAAACCCAAAATTGACAAGTCGATAGGTAGGATAAGAGGAATAGTTCCCATATATCTAGACGAATCTGAAGAAGAAAAAATACTTATTTTATTTTCAGGTGTCTCAGAGTTATACGATGATCGAAGAGATGGAAATACACTTGAATATATAGGGGAACAGAAACCAGGACATGATCAACGCATTAAATTTAATAATAAATCCCTTGCAAATGCTAATGTAGATAATGCCACTATTTATGTTTTTGATCATATCAAAGCAACATTGAAATGGACCTATCTCGGAATTTTCGAGCTTCAAGATATAATTGAGGCTAAAAATAAAGATGACCTAAGAATTTATAAATTTATATTAGAAAGAACTGCATTTGAAGATCCTGAGAATATTAAATAAGAATCTGAGTCTTTTAATGAATTATCAACTTCTGTACCAGGACTAGAAGATGAAGAACTTGAAAGGACCGAAAGTAGCATTATTAAGCGTGAATCTATTTTTAGGAAGGAAATTAAAGAGGCATATGATAAAAGTTGTAGCCATATGCCAAATAAGAAGACTAAATTTAGTAGGAAATCCTGAAGTGGAAGCAGCTCCTATTTTGCCAAAAAAATTGAGAGGAACTGATCATCCACAAAATGGAATATCTTTATCCTGATGTTGGAGAATACCCCATCCGCAAGGGTGGGGATGAATCCAACCACAAACATATAAATAGTGGTTTAACACATAATAAGAACTATGTTAAGGGCATATAAGTATCGAATGTATCCAANNTCCGAACATACAAAGAGAACGGAAAATCAATCAGCCGTTTTACTCTTAACAAAGAAATAACACTACTCAAACAAAGCGAATCATGGATTAAGGAAATCAACAGTCAATCATTACAAGGAGCTACACTAAACTTAGATAACGCATTCACAAAGTTTTTCAGAGAGAAAGGAGGATTTCCAAAGTTCAAATCAAAGAAAAACCCAGTACAATCATTCAATGTGCCACAGAATTATAAAGTTGATTTCGATAACAATGAAATATACCTTCCTAAAATAGGATGGATGAAAACAAAATTACACCGCAAATTCAAAGGCAAACAGCAAACAGCAACAATCTCTATGACAAATACTGGTAAATATTATATCAGTATTCTAATTGATGATGAACAATCCTTACCTAAGAATGTAAAATTCAATCAGAAAACCACTGTAGGATTGGATATGG
>PLXT01000133.1 GCA_003151535.1 Methanobacterium sp. | reverse complement strand
ACACCCACTAACTTGACAACCTCTATATTCTCAGGTATTTGCATTTCAGGAAAAGGTTGATGTACAGATTTATTTAAAAATTGTACGTCCCCTAAATAGTTTTCTTCATTGAATTTTCCACCTGTTATTCTAGTAGATATTTAACATCCCCCCAGATTTTTTATTATCATTTTCGAATTAAAGTTGATTTTTTTCTAGAATTATCAAACTATTGGCTATAAAATCTAGCGTATCCTTCCTATCCTTGTATGGAACCTTCTTTTTTTGAAGAAAATTCATTAATTCCGTTATACTCCTAAATGAAATATTTATATTATTGACATCAATTAGCAAAATATCCCTATTACCAGGGTCTTTTGAAGGAGCAACTGATATGGTAGCCCAGATTTCATCATTTTCATCTTTAAGATCCATGCTAAACAAAAAATTATTTTCATCAATATTCATAATCCTATTGCACCCTAATACAACTTAAGACAGCATGATGTATATATTTTTCTATAGTAAAATTAATAAAAAAAATAGACTAAATTTTAAAATACCAATAAAAAAAATTCTCTAAATAAATAGAATACTCATAGATCATTATTTTAATACTTGTTTATCTATGAATATTAATAATTAGAAATCTAAAGATTAGAAAAAAAATATCAAATTGAACCTATCAATAACTAATTCTAAATTAATATTAATATACAACTTACAACAATCTCAAATAATAGAATTATAACATTAA
Source organism: Methanobacterium sp. (assembly GCA_003151535.1). Lineage (GTDB taxonomy): Archaea > Methanobacteriota > Methanobacteria > Methanobacteriales > Methanobacteriaceae > Methanobacterium_B. The sequence continues at coordinate 4,297 of PLXT01000133.1, read as the reverse complement.
AGCATAAAATTTTATAAGGAGTTTATATGACTGGAATCTACAGTATATATGCAATATTACTATTAATTTCATCAGTTATTACATTATATTTGACATATTACAGCTGGAATAAACGATCAAACCCTGACGCATTCTATTTCTCATTTTTAATGCTTGCAGTTTCAATCTGGGCTCTAACAGGTGCCATTGAAATGACAACAGCCAGTATTTCAACTAAGGTTTTCTGGTCACAAATAAGTTATCTTGGAATAGTATTTGTTGGACCTCTCTGGATCCTATTTACACTGAGCTATACAGATTATGGAAAATGGTTAAAAAGGCCATTTATTGGCCTATTAATGATAGTACCCATTATCATACTGATTCTTGTCATGACCAATGGATGGCATGGACTCATATGGTCAACCATTACACCAAGCTCTAGTCAGCCGGGTTCACTTATAATATACGGTCACGGTTTAGGATTTTATGTAAATGTAGCCTATTCATACTTCCTAATGTCTCTAGGACTTTTATTATTAATCAAATGTTTAATCCAAAGTCCAAAACTATACCAGAAACAAGTATTCCTGATACTTATTGCTGCTTTAATACCATATGTAGCAAATATAATCTACATAGCTCAATTAAGTCCTGTTCAAGGGCTCGATTTAACACCATTTGCATTTACATTAACAGGAATTTTAGTTGCATTGAGTATTTTCAGGTTTAAAATGCTGGACATTATCCCTGTTGCCTATAATAATCTGTTCAACAGGATGAATAGTGGTGCCATTGTAATAGATTCATTAAAAAGAATAGTTGAGATTAACCAAGCAGCTGAAAATCTTTTAAAAATTGATAAAAAAGTGATAGGAACAAATTTTGAAGAGAATTTACAACAACTGAATCAAATATTTCCCATAATTAAAAAGGATTCAACAACAAAAACAGAAATAAAAATTAACAACCCACAAGTTCTGTGGCTTGATCTGCAGATAACCCCATTACACAAACAAAATTATCAAATGTTAGGATGGTTAATCACATTTAGCGATATTAATCCCAGAAAACTAGCAGAAAATTCGTTGCAAAGATCTGAAAAAGATTATAGAGATCTTGTGGATAATGCACTTGTAGGAATATATAAAGCTGATCAAAGCGGCAGTATCTTATTTGCAAATGATTCAATAGTTAAAATGTTTGGATACAATACAAAAGAAAAGATTGAAGACATGAATATTTCATCTCTCTACAAAAATATTAATGATAGGGATATTGTTCTTAAGAAGTTGAATGACTATGGAAAATTAGAAGATTATGAAGTCGAAATGGTAAAAAAGAATGGTTCTGTTATTAATATCCTGGCTAGTGCCACTAAAAATGGTGAAACTATTTCAGGTATGACAATGGATATAACTGATAAAAGAAAAGCACAAAACGAGATCAAAAAGTCGCTACAAGTCAAAGATATGCTTCTAAAAGAGATTCATCATAGAGTCAAAAATAATTTAATGGTTATTTCTAGTCTTTTAAGTCTCCAATCAAGATATATAAAAGATGAAGCATCTAAAAGTATTTTTAAAGACAGCCAAAATCGTGCAAGATCAATGGCTCTGATACATGAATTATTGTATCAATCAAATGATCTCAAACGCATAAACTTTGGAAGCTATATAAATAAATTAACCAATGAACTTTTCAGTATTTATGTAACAGATCCCAACAACATAAAATTAGATATGGATATTGACGATGTAATGCTTGATATAAACACTGCCATACCACTAGGACTTATTGTTAATGAATTAGTCTCAAATTCAATGAAGCACGCATTTCCAAATAATAAACAAGGAAAAATTGATATAAAATTTAAATTAAATGATGGTAATTATTCTATGATAATTTCTGATAATGGTGTAGGATTCCCCCAGGATTATAATATCCAAAATAGTGATTCTTTAGGTCTAAAAATTGTAAACAGTTTAACAGAACAAATTGATGGTGAAATTAAAATCGAAGTATCTAATGGTACCAAGTTTATAATAAATTTTAAAGAAGAAACTTACAACAATTGACAATTATTAATTATTTAACTAAAATAAAAATATGTTAAAATTTGATTTAAATAATCGCAATTAAGAAAATTGGATTTATAACGTAAGTGAATTGTTATGGCTAAAAAATATTTACGTGAAGCAGACAGGTTAAAGGTTACAGTGCTTATTGATAATTATACCGATATATTTATGGCACAAAACAAGGAAGTGGACAAAAGGCTTAGTCCTTCAAAGTCAATTCTTGCCGAACATGGATTATCCTGTCTTATCAAAGTATATTCTGGCTCAGAAGAATATTGGATACTTATGGATACTGGAATGTCCTCAAACTGTTTCTTTAATAATATAACTGCTTTAAATGTTGATATAAATAAAATTGATTCGGTGATTTTAAGTCATGGCCATTTTGATCATATTGGTGGGCTTATAGAATTCTTTAATCAAGTTTCCAGTGAGATCCCCCTAATACTTCATCCCGATGCATTCCTTGAACGTCATCTAAACAATCCTTCAGTTGGTCCGAGTGACGTTCCAATTTTGAATGAAAAAGATTTAAAGAATGCAGGAGCCAAAATTATCAAATCTAATGGACCTTATACTTTAGCTTCTGATCTAATACTTTTAACTGGAGAAGTTGAAAGAACAACATCCTTTGAACAGGGTTTTCAATGGGCTGAAGCAAAAATAAGTGGAAGGTGGATCCTTTCAGAGATGATCAAGCTATAATAATCAAATTGAAAGATAAAGGTTTGGTAGTTATTAGTGGCTGTGCACATGCAGGAATAATTAATACAGTAAACTACTCAAAGAAAATTAGCCAAACAGATAAAATTCATGCTGTTTTAGGTGGATTTCATCTTACAAGGCCACTATTTGAACAAATAATATCACCAACAATAGAAGAAATGAAAAAAATAGGCCCTGATTATTTGGTTCCAATGCACTGCACTGGATGGGATGGGATGCTATTAACCAATTTAAAGAAGAAATGCCCGACAATGTTATTATTAATACAGTGGGTACAACTTATATCTTTGAATGATTTTATTGATATAACAGGTAAAATCAAAACTCCGATTATTGTTTAAAGAACTTTAAAATAGTTTTATATATCCTATTTAAATTCTAAATAAAATGGTGATAATATCTATAAAAGACATTACTAAAAAATATAAATACCAATTCTAGGTATTTGAAAAATATATATTTTAAATACTAATTTTATTGGCCGTACAATGTATCATTAATCTCATTTTTAATATCAGATCTCATATCACTAAATGAGTTATTGTGTATCAAAATATCTTGCTTAGATAAATTACCAGTGAAAAGAATTTTTTTTGTGTTAGACAATTTAGTTAAAGTCTCATTGGTCAGCTCACTATTTTTTATAACTGCATTCAATTGTTTATCCCTCTCTTCACGTGATATTAATCCTTCAGAGTATTTTGAATTGATACTTGATATTTGGGATTCATATAGGGAATTGAAATAATTAATTAAAACATTATTTTGAATGTTTATCGAATTTATTATAGTAACATTATCCGCTTGATCAAAGTTTATAATACTTCCACTGTTGTTAGACGACTTATAATGAGTTGAATATATAACTGATACTGCAATTATTAGTACAATAATACATAATAACAACAGATTTTTATTGTTCTTGAAATTCATTAGATTTCCATTGTATCGTATTATAATTATATTTAATGGATAAATGAACGTTTTAAATATGAATAATTTTTTTTGTTATGCCCATAAAACTTCATCTCCACAGTTATTCCATTATTAAAATATTTTATTTAATGTATTATCTTGATTATAACAAGTTTCGTCCCTAATAAAAAAAAATTAGAATAATACCAACTTGACTATCTTAAATCTTTAAGTTCAAGTTAGCTTAAGCTTTGGATTTTTTATATCTGAGGTTGTCCCATAATACAAAATCTGAAAAAAAATAAGAATAAATAGACCTTTAAATTCAAAATAAGCAAAAATTTACAGGGCAGAAAATATTTATGAGTCAGCCTCTATCTCAAAAAAAAATTCAAATAAATTTGAGGGGAAACATAATGAATCAAAAAAATTACATTCCACTAAAGAAAAATAGAAAAAATGGGGGGGTGAAGGATTTGGAATATAAATGGACTGCACTAACAGTTGTTATAATTGCTTCAATAGTAGCAATGATAAATATAACCATAGTCCTTATTTCTTTGCCTGCAATCTTTAACGGTATCAACATTGATCCA
>PLXT01000033.1 GCA_003151535.1 Methanobacterium sp. | reverse complement strand
GTTTAGAAGGCCCATTACAATTATAAAATTTAAATAAAATACTCCAAAAAACACGAGGGGAATTGAAAAATAAATAATTAATAATATAAGTTCTATTACTCCCTGGAAAAACATTAATTTTAAATTATTAAATTTGGGAAGAGTTTTAGAACCTTGAATTGTTTCTATTAGTATTCTAAATATGTAACCCGCTTCAAAAATTGCCATAATGATCACAATACTCCAAAGAACTAATTTTATCTCATTTGCAAATAATCCGGTATTGGTGAGTCCTTCAGCAGTATCAGCTAAAAAAAGTACAAATCCCAAAAGTACAAGCATCTTCAAATCAGAAGCAGAATATTTCAATGAATCTATTATTATCTCTTTAAGGTTTACAGGCTCCATTTTTCTTATCCCCATATCTAAATTTTTTAACGAACATATAAACATGATTATTAACTATTTTTGCTCATTAAATTTAGATTCTGTAAATAATCTAGATAAATTAAAAAGTTAGTATTCTATTGGGATAAACAATTAACAATCAGATAAAATAATTTAATTATATACAATTTTGAGACAAAATACATTTTAGATAATTTAAAATTTAGTAAAATAAAAAAAAAATAATATGCTTGGAATATTTCATAAATTATGCAAACATTCCTTTAGGTTCATTCTGTTTAGTTTTATGTTGTTTAAGAGCATATTTAACATGTTCCTCTGTAACAATATCTGTATCTTCATATATTGCTTTGTGAAGTGCCACTTTCAATATCCTGTCCTTAATATCTCTTCCAGACATTCCTTTTGTGGATTTTGCAAGTTTATCGAAATCGAGATCTACTTCAATAGGCATAGTATTTGTATAAAGTTTTAAAATAGCCAATCGTTCCTTTTCCTCGGGAAGTGTGAACTCTATTTCCTCCTCAAACCTGCTCCTTATAGCAAAATCGAGTACGTGAGGGTTATTAGTTGCACCTATAGTAACAACCCCTTTATGATAATCTATACCATCCATTTCTGTTAATAAAGCATTCACAACCTCAGAAACATCCCCCCTAAGGGATTGATATTTCCTGTCAAGACCCACTGCATCCATTTCATCAATGAATATGACAGAAGGGGCACTTGCAGATGCCATTTCAAATAGTTCATGAATTTGCCGTGCTCCATCACCCACATGTTCCCCTATGAGACTTGTAGCCTTTACAAGGAATAATGGAACTTTTAACTCATTTGAAAGAGATTTTGCAAGCATAGTTTTACCCGTTCCAGGAGTACCATAAAACAGAACATTTTTAGGAGCCCAATCCTTGAATTTATCTGGTTCCTTTAGATATTTCATTATTATCTTGCATTTAGTTTTGGCACGTTCCTGACCTATAACATCCTCCATTCGGATATTGCTTTCGATTTTCTTAATTTCACGGGAGTCTTGAACCTCTATTAAAAGAATTGAAGTGTTATTTGTTATTTTAGAATTATCAGGATGGGCTTTTACTATTTTAAAAGCATAATCTGGGAGTAATTTTTGGTCAAATAGGAATGAACCCTCATCAACAACACATCCCTCCCATTGTTCTTTTGCATAGAGTTCAAATAGTTCTTTATCGAATATTTCTATTTTAGGGTTTTCAACAAGATTACATAAGAATGGATAGCCTACAGACTGGAGAACTACCAGTTTAGCTTCGCTATTAGGTTCATTTAAATTTTTTGAAGTTTTTTTGTCTGATAAAATTGGATCAGATGTTATATTGTTCAGTTTCACTAGGATACCTACCGTTTTTTATAATTGTAATTTTAAGTTTGAAATTTAGTAAGAATATTTAATTATTAATACGTACTTTCATAGATTTGCTATACTTTTAGAATCAATACTATATGAATATACTGTAATGCTATGAATAAAAAAGTATGGTCTTAAAAAAATTAAAGTTACAATTCTCATTTATTATTTAATATCATTGGATTTAGTATCGACTATTTCAAGTAAATTATAGAGAATTTCTATTAACCTNNTAGAGGTTTATAGAAATTCTCAATATTATAATTTAAGTTTCTTTTGTAAAGTAGGATAATACTATTGTAATCAAAAAAATGAGTATAAAATTTATCTTCATAAATTATTATCATTTTTTTATTTAGGCAGAAATTTCCTATACAAATCTTTCATTAGTAAAGCATCTTGGTCTATCACTGGACTTTCACAAATTACAGTAATATCCCAACCACATTCAACAATTTCTTCTATAAAAGGTGTTAATGGAGGACCATAATTCTCATCTGAGAGTATATGATGTTTTCTTTCTCCTGCAGTTGTATATTCGATATGGGTGAAATGACAATGTAGAGATTTAATTCCTAATTCAGTCTCAAGTTTCTGAAAAATTTGACCATAATCGTCCCTAGTGTTGATTTTTCTTCCAGATCTGGCATAAAGATGTGCAAAATCAACTGTAGGTTCGAAATGATCAAAAGACCTACAGATTTCAATTATCTCATCTAAATTTCCAAGTTGAGACTTTTTACCTGTTGTTTCTGGTGCGAAACAAAAATCTTTAACATCCAGCACATCTAACTTATCCAATATCTGTTTTATAGCATCTTTACATCTATTCATAGCGTCTTCAGAGGAGTATGTAGTATAAAAACCCGGATGAAAAACTGTCCTGTAAGCTCCCATCCATTCTGAAGCTTTTGCAGACTGAACTAATCTCTGGATCGATCTATCTACTACATCGTCCTTGTTAGATGAAAGATTTATATAATATGGTGCGTGCATCGAAACTAATACATCCTCATCTTCTGAATTTTTTTTAAGATCTAAAGCAGATGTTTTTGAAATTTTAACTCCATAAGTAGCCTGATACTCGTATGCTTCCAGTCCTTCAGCTCTTATATATGTACATGCATCCTTAGCATTCCCTGAATAATCTATAGGCCTTCCCGCAGGTCCAAATCTTACATCTACCATTTTTATCTCCTAAATTTGTTAATTCTATATTTCAAAGAGTTTTAATGTTTAATAAAAAGGAGTATAAAAAATAATTGGAATTGTTATTGTCTATTCAACTTGTTTCAAATAGTTATAAGCATTAACTGCAGCAGCTGCACCCTCACCGCAAGACACAACTAACTGATTTACACCACCAGTTACATCGCCAGCTGCAAATACACCATCAATATTAGTTCTGTAATCCTTATCAGTCACTATATAGTTGTTAGAATTAATCTCTACTCCCAATTTACCTGCAATTCTACTATTAGGCTCTTCCCCAACGGCAATAAAAATACCATTTACATTCAGTTCATCATCAACACCAGTTTCTCTATTGTGTATTTTAACACTCTTAACAAACGTATCTCCTTTAATTTCTGTTAAAACAGTATTCCATAAGATGGGTATGCCCTCATCTCCAAGTTTTTTAATAAGGTACTCTTGAGCTCTTAATTCATCTCTTCTGTGGATTATTTTCACATTAACGCCAATATCGTGGAGATGTAAAGCATGCTCTGCAGCACTGTTTCCTCCCCCAACAACTATTACATCCCTGTCTTTAAATAACATCCCATCGCAAATGGAACAGTAGGATATACCCTTTCCAATAAATTCAGTTTCACCTTTAACTCCTAGTTTACGATAGGTTGTTCCTGAACAGAATATTATCGCAGTTGTAGTGTAATCAGATTTATTTGTCTTTAATATTAACTTTTCATTGGTTTTTTGAACTTCTAATAATTCTTCATTCTCCCTTATTTCAATATATTTTTCTGCTTGTTCACTCATTTTTTTTAACAAATCTAAACCTGGTATTGAATTAAACCCAGGATAATTTAAAATAACAGGTGCCGTATTAGCGTTCCCACCTTTAACACTCTTTTCAATAATTAATGACTTTAATCCTTCCCTTCCAGCATATATGCCGGCAGTGAGTCCAGCAGGCCCTGCTCCTACGATTATAATATCATATTCTTCCATTTAAAACCACCTAGTGTAATTTAATATTATTTAGTGAATTTAAGTAACATAGTGAATTTTTTTACTCATATCAAAACTACTTTATATTCTGTATTTTATCCATCAAAAGTTTATTTACGAGTTTACCATCTGCTTTGCCCTGAAGCTTCTGCATGGATTTGCCCATTAAAGCTCCCATTGCACCCATTCCACGATCTTCAACCATTTTTTTATTTTCTAAAATTAACACATCTATTAAATCTTCAACCTCTTGTTCTGAGAGCATTATAAGATTAAGTCTTATTGCTGTTTCCTTTGGAGAAGTATCTTCATTGATTGAACCTACCAAAACATCAGAAATTACTTCTTTAGCTATATTCCCCTTTTCAACCAGTGCAAATGTTTTTTTGAGTATGATCCTATCAATCTTTGAAACATCAACTCCTTCTCTTCTAAGTTCTTTAAGTGTATATGCTAATGTAGATCCAACAGTTGTTGGGTCAATTTTTGATGAAAACATTATATATTCAAAATCATCTACCTTATCTAATCGTACTAATTGTGAGGCCATATCTTCACTTAATTTATATTGTTCAATAATTCTGGTTTTCTTTTCAACGGGTAATTCTGGTAGATTAGATTCAATAACTTTAATATGTTCTCGGCTTATTACTGTAGTTGGAATATCAGTTTCAACATACATACGGCTGGCAGTTGGCAGTGGCCTCAGATATTCACTGTTAGCATCATCTAACGCCTTTCTTGTTTCTTCTGGAACTTCAATGATAGCTATTTTTGCTCTTCTCTGAACTTCTATAATAGCATTTCTTGCCTTTTCTTCGTTATCTGCAACTATGATGAAAGCATCATTTTTCGATAATTTTAGAAGTTTTGAAACTTCTTCAACTTCTTCAACTGTTATTCCATATGCAGGCAGTTCATCTGTGTGGAATATTCCTGATACTCCCATTTTTTTGGCGTAACCAGCAAGTTCTGTACCAAAACGTCTCTCAGGCTGAACTTCTTTGCCAATTAACCCTTTAAATCCTTCTAATTTTATTGATAAGATATTACCATCCTTTGAAATTGCATTAGATATTATTTTAGAATCTGTTTTTTTGAAAATATCGTTAAGATTGTAAATATCATCCGCAACTTTTGCATCCCTTTTCTGGAGCTCATTCTTTATTTCAATAAGATTAACCTGCCTTTTAACCTCATTTTCAACCATTTTTGGCATTAAATCTAGATCTTGTACACCTTTTATCTCAACACGTGACCCTTCAGAGATAGAAATATTAAGATCCTGACGTATGGTTCCCAATCCACGTTTTACCTTTGTACTCCTAAGAACTTGTCCTAATTGGTATGCAACTTCTTTAACCTGTTCTGGATGTTTCATTGAAGGATCTGTGGTCACTTCTAAGAGTGGAATCCCAAGTCTGTCGAGTCTGAATACTACTTTACCTTTTTTTTGACCCATTCGTCTTGCAGCATCTTCTTCAAGACAAAGATTTTCGATCACAACTGTTCCATACTCTGTTTCTAGACGACCGTCAGTAGCAACCAGCCCTGTACGTTGAAAACCCCCTGTGTTACTTCCATCAATAACCTGTTTCCTCATGGTATGAAATTCATCAACTATATTCATGCTAAGGAGTGATGCTATTATTAGAGCTATTTCAAGAGCTTCTTTATTCAATGGATGTGGTGGTTCATCATCAGCTTCAACAAGACATGTTTCATGGTTGTATGATTCATACATAAACTTCAATTTTCTTCTAGATTCCTCGAAGGCTGCTCTGTCTATCTTTCCAAGTTCACTCTGAGTAGGTCTCAACATTCTTAGAAGCGTATAATCTGGCTTTTTATCGGTAAGTTCACATTTACAAGGGCAGAACAATTTTTTTTCAGTATTCAACTGTTGATGCACCTCAAGACCCATTTTTAGCCCTAATTTATCGTAATCCATAAATATCCCCCTCTCATATTAAGTATAAATCCTAGTTTAAAAAGAATTTTTCAGACGACTTCTCCCCTATTTCACCTGCTATATCTGTTTGTATGATTTTTTTAACCTCTTCAATATTGTCTGTCTGTCCAAGGGCCCAAACCATTTTAACATAGGCTGTCTCGGGTAACATGTCAAGACCAGATATAACTCCAGCAGATAATATTTTTCTACCAGTACTGTATACATTCATATCAACTAATCCATAAAAACATTGGGAGGTCATAATAATTGGTATATCTTCGTTTTTTGCTCTTTCAAGAGATGGAAGCAAATTATCCGGGCAGTGTCCAAGTCCAGTACCCTCAAGTACCATTCCTTTGTATCCCTTGTCAATATGATAGTCTATTATATCTCCAGGGATTCCAGGGTAACTCTTTATAAGTGCTACTTTCTCTTCGAGTTCATCTCGAAGATGCACATCATTGTTGCTTCGTTTTTTATACTCAACCGTCTTATCAACCAGTTTTAAGTTACCATTTTCTATTTTAGCTATGGGAAGAGCATTTATACTTCTGAATGTATCTCTTCGGGTTGTATGCATTTTCCTAACTTTGGTTCCTCTGTGAAGATAACAATATGAATCATCTTCTTCTGCATGCATACACAGTGTTACTTCTGCAATGTTTGATTTTGCAGCTACAAGGGAACTAATGAGATTCATAAATGCATCAGAAGATGGCCTATCAGAACTTCTCTGAGCACCAGTTACTACTACTGGAACTGGTGTATCCAACATGAAATTAAGAGCAGCCGATGTGTAGTGCATAGTGTCGGTTCCATGTGCTATGACTACCCCATCTGCACCGTCATTTATTTCATCTACTATTGCCCTAGCAGTTTTTACCCAGTATTCAGGTCTCATATTTTCACTGAGGATGTTTAAAATAGCCTTCCCATTAATGTTAGCATGGCTAAGCAGTTCGGGATTTGCACGTATTAAATCATCTGCTGTGAATGCGGGATGTACAGCCCCTGTTTTGTAATCTATCACAGAAGCTACTGTTCCTCCTGTGGATATTATTGATATATCCGGTTTATCAGCATCCTTTTTAATATTTAGAGGATGATGTTCTAGCTTAGGAATATCTCCTTTTTGAACAAGTTCCGCTGTAGCATCTACAACATCAATACCCACGTTGTATCCACTATTAAGTTTTAATACTATGTGTTTATCATCGGGATCTTCTGCTCTATCAAGTAGAATTCCCTGGTATGATGTTTCATTTTTTGTTATTTTGACGATGTCTCCAATTGATATGTCTGATGAATCTAAAAATTTTCCTGAAGATCCTTTGTAACCCATGATAATCCCTCTAAATATTGATTGAATCCTAAATCTCAAATTTTTATATTTAACTTTAATAATTACACAAAAAAGCTGCATAATATTATGTGTTTTAATCTTAGTACTACATATAATAAAACTTTTAAGAGAATTTCTATAAACCTCTAAACTTGAGGTATGATACAAATCATTAAATAATTAATATTTTCAAATACGNNTGAGGTTAATAGAAATTCTCTTAAGTTTGATTTTTTAGCATTATTACTAAAATAGATTAAATAATGGATTAATTTTTTTTGAAATAAAATTTTTAAAATGTGTTAGAGATTTTATATTATTTAATCCTTGATCTTTATGTCTATTCCAACTGGACAATGGTCTGATCCCATTACATCATATAGAATATATGAGTTCTCAACTCTGTCAATGAATTCATTGTTTACAAAGAAATAATCTAATCTCCAGCCTACATTTCTTTTTCTAGCCCTCGTACGGTAACTCCACCAAGTATATTGTTCAGGTTCCTTGTTGAATTCCCTGAATGTATCAATATATCCATGACTGAAAAATTTATCCATCCAAGCCCTTTCTATAGGTAGAAACCCTGAAATCTTTGAATTTTCCTTGGGATGTGCAAGATCTATATCTTTATGTGCTGTATTTACATCCCCACATATTATAATATTCCTACTCTCGTCTTTCAGCTTATCCGCATAATCCAAGAATGTGTCATAGAAATCCATTTTATACTGTAATCTATCTGGTGACATTTTACCGTTTGGGAAGTATATGTTGAATAAAACGAAATCACCATAGTCTGATATTATAATTCTTCCCTCTAGATCGAACTTTTCTACTCCGAATCCATATTCAACATTCACAGATTCCATAATGGAATAAGTAGCTGTTCCACTGTATCCTTTCTTAACGGCTTCAGAGATGTACAGTTTGTAACCATCAACAGTTTTTATATCATTTGGAAATTGTTTCCTAGTTGCTTTAGTCTCCTGAATGCATAATATGTCGGGTTTTTCGGTTTTAAACCATTCTAAAAATCCTTTTTTATGTACTGCTCTAATACCGTTGACATTCCAAGATAGAATACTTATTTTTCCCATTTGATCCCTCGAATTATTTTATGAACAAAGCCCTTAATTTATTTCTTAATAATTTAAGCAATCATATTATGTTATTGATATCATTACTTCATACTCTCTATGAGCTTATTTAACTTATCCACACGAAGTTCTCTCTTGAAGAGTGGGGATTTGTCTGTTTTGTAAGATGATAAACTTTCTTCAAATGTTTCATTATCGGAGTTCTTATAGAATATTCCTAAAGGATATTTTTTTGTTTCTATAGCTCTTTTGAATGCTTCTTCCCTATTAGATGGGTCATGTGATTCATCAAGGTAATATGTATTATTTTTAAACCATTGATATGTATTAACCTTATTAAAAGTTACACATGGCTGGAATATATCAATCAACGCATATCCTTTATGTTTTATAGCTTTTTTAAGGATTTCTTTAGTTTCTTTGATATCCCCACTAAATGCCCTTGCAACGAAAGATGCTTTAAGGGCTATGGCAATTGCCAATGGGTTAAATGGTTCCAAAGTTACCCCTTCGATCTGTAAGGGTGTGCTATAATCCCTTTGACTTGTTGGTGAAGCTTGACCCTTTGTAAGCCCATAAACCATGTTATTATGTACAATGTTAGTGATATCGGGGTTTCTACGGATGTTATGAATAAAGTGATTTCCTCCTTCACCATATGTACAACCATCACCACTCACATTTATAACAATAAGTTCAGGATTAACAGCCTTTATTGCTGTTGAAACAGGTAATGATCTACCATGAAGTCCATTAAACACATTTGATTTAATATAATGAGGTAATTTACCAGCTTGTCCTATTCCAGATACCATAACCAGTTCCTGTGGACTTATTTCCATTTCAGATAATGTTTCCTTTAATGTTTTAAGGATTGAAAAATTTCCACATCCTGGACACCATGCTACATCGGCATCTTCCACATCGAATACTTTAGGATCCATGTTCTATCCCTCCGTAAATGCTTTGAGATTATTTTCAATTTCTTCTACTGAAAATGGCATACCATTATATTTTAAAACTTTTTTCTCAATTTCAAAACCAGTTTTAAGTTTAATTAGATCCGAAAATTGCCCCTGTGCATTATTTTCAAATATTATGGTCTTTTCAGCTTTGTTCAGAAATTGTTCTGTTGAATGGTGTAGAGGATAAAGTTGTTTAAAATATAAAAAACTAATTTTATCATCTTCAAGATTGGACAATGCTTCCTTAATGGGTCCATAAGTCGATCCCCACCCAATTACAAGTGTTTCATATTCTGAATTGCCCAACAATTTAGGTGGAACAGTTTCCATCTCAATTTCTTTTAACTTTCTTAGACGTTTATCAACCATTTTGATCCTAGTATCAAGATTTTCAGTTAAATGTCCCATTTGATCATGCTCATCGGAATCCACAACTACCAATCCCTCTCCAAATCCGGGTATTCCACGTGGAGAAATACCATTATCAGTAATTTCATATCTTTTATATTCAGAATTCGTTTTAACTATATGATCTTCAACTTTGATTCCCATATCAAATTCAGGTTGATTATAGAAAACATCAGCAAAGTACTGATCTGAGAGTATGAAAACAGGGGTTTGATAATGATCAGCTAGGTTAAATGCTTTTTGAGATAATTTATATGCATCTTCAAAATTCCCTGGAGCAAATATGATTCTAGGAAACTCTCCGGGACCTGAGTAAAGTGCAAGATTAAGGTCTTCTTGTGAAGTTCTAGTTGGAAGTCCAACAGCGGGTCCTGGTCTTTGACCTATATATATTACTACGGGGGTTTCGATCATACCTGATAAACCTACAGCTTCTTCCATAAGTGCAAATCCACTTCCTGAAGTTGCAACCATCGACCTTGCTCCAGCATAAAATCCTCCAAGTGCCATGTTGATTGCAGCTATTTCGTCTTCTGACTGTTCAAAGACCATTTCAAATTCCTCGGAATGGGCAGCCATGAACACTTGTAAAGGTGTAGAAGGCGTCATTGGATACGATGCCATGAATTTACAACCTCCAGCAATACAACCTAATCCTACCGCAACAGTACCATCTAAAATTAGTTCATCAAGAACTTTAGAATCTTTTTCTATTTCAACTTTGATCCTTCCAGAATCTACTAGTTCCTTTCCTATTTCATAACCTTTCAAGCCTGCAGTTTTATCTTTTTTAACAATTTTTTCTCCTTTACGGGTAAATATATCATTTATACAACTTTCAAATACAGTTTTAGGTACATCTAATATACAAGCTATAGCTCCCGCAGCTATTACATTCGAAAAAATGGCCCCTCCCATTTCTTTAGCCATCTCTAAAAATTTTACCCCTATGAGATTATATTTATCTTTAGAAAGAGATTTTAAATGTGTTTCATCTCCTATGATGAGGGTTTTTGAGGTTATACGATTTTCAAGATGTGGAACTGCCCCTTCACTCAAGGCTAGGAGTATATCTATCCTATTAACATATGAAATCACCCTCTTTGATGATACCCTAATTTCTGTGGAATTTTCACCACCCCTAACACGTGACATATATTCCTTTGTTGAAAAAACATTATATCCACTATTTTTTAGTGCTTTTACAATTATTGTTTCCACAGTTTGGATACCTTGACCCGCTTCTCCACAAAGAACTATGCTGATATCATTTCCTGATGAATTGTTTGACATTTCAACCCTCCTAAAAATAATCAAAAAAAACTCATTTCTTGTATAATAATTTATACTTTGTTTTACTTAAACTTTGTTTTAAAAGCTAATTAAAGGAAATTTAAAGCTTTAATTAATATTTAAGAAGGTTAAATTTTTGCTTTGTCGATATAATATTAATTAATTAAGGAGATTTAGCCACTTCTAAATAATCGATAAATATTCAATGGATTGGATTCAAAATAGATAATTTAAAAAAAAGAGAATAAAGTAGAGTATTACTTACTTCCGGATTATTAGATGTTTAAATTCTTTTTAGCCCATTTTGAACCTGATTTTAATATATCCAGATTTACAGGAATCATTTTAGGTTTTTTTGCAAATGCTTGTTTAACAGCATCCTCAAAAACTTTTTCAGATAGTTCTGTTGAAATGGCCATCAATACACCTAACATTGCTGTATTTGCTGCCTTTCCAACACCATGTTCCTTTGCAATTTTTAAAGCTGGAACCCTTATTGCTTTAATATTTCCTGGTGATTTAAATTCCCCAATTTCAGTATCATACAGGATTATACCATCTTTTTTAACTCTTACTGCAAATTCTTCTAGTGAAGGTTTGTTAAGTGCCACTAAAATATCTGGATGGTTTACAACAGGAGATCCTATCATTTCTCCAGATATTACAACAGTACAATTGGAAGTCCCTCCACGCTGTTCTGGACCATATGAGGGATACCATGAAACATGACGACGAGCTTTACATGCTGCCTCTGCTAATATGAGACCCATACTCAGAACACCTTGACCACCAAATCCTGATATCTTTACAATTTTAGTTTCAAAATTTGGATCATCGACTGCTTCCATGGTACTGTCCAATTCTACTTCAAATATTTTATCTAGCGATTCCTTCGAAAAATCACTTTTTTCCCGGCACAAAGGTTCAACCTCAGATGTTCTGTCTCTGAATTTTGCTAGTGGGAATTCAACTTCCATCTGTTCATTCAGAAATTTTTCAGCACTTTCTGCATCTTGTCTTAGGTTAGTTGGACATGGCGAGAGTAGCTCTACAAATGCATAACCTTTTCCATCTCTCTGTATTTTTAACGCTTTTTTAACTGCTATTTTAGCCATTCGAATATGTGATGCATCTGAAAGTGAAGCTCGTTGAATAAAGACAGGAGCCTTAAGATTATTTAAAAGTTCACTCATATGTAATGGGTAGCCTGTATAGCGAGGGTCTCTTCCTTCTTGACATGTCACTGTGACTTCTCCAACCAATGTTGTTGGAGCCATCTGCCCCCCAGTCATTCCATAGACTGTGTTATTAATAAAGAAAACAGCCATCTTCTCGCCACGATTAGCTGCTTGAATAGTTTCATTAAGTCCAATTGATGCTAAATCTCCGTCTCCCTGATAAAGAATTACAATTGCATTATCTTCTGCCCGAGATATACCTGTTCCCACTGCAGGAGCTCTTCCATGCGCAACTTGTACATGTCCACAGTCGAAATAGTAATAAGCAAAAACAGCACATCCAACAGGACTGGTCATTACCATCCTATCTTGGATACCCAATTCATCTACTGCCTCACCTATAAGTTTATGGAGAATTCCATGTCCACATCCTGGACAGTAATGGGTTGCAGTTGGTGCACTTCCACCTTTACGTGGAAATTCGCTTAGGATTGACTTAGGTTTAGCTAATACCCTTTCATTGGATTTTTCAATCTTTTTTGACATCTATCCACCTCCACCAACTTCTATGATTTTATTTAAGATACTTTTCACATCAACTAGGTTTCCACCCATCCTGTTAACGAGTTCAACTGGACGACTGCAGCCAATTGCCAGAACTATGTCTTCTAGCATCTGTCCATTACTCATTTCTACCGATATGAATGTGCATTCTCTGTCTTCAGCTATATTTTTGAGGGCTTTTCCAGGGAAAGGGAAGAGAGTTTTTGGTCTGAATAATCCTACTTTTATTCCACGTTCTCTTGCATTCTCAACAGCTGATCTTGCTATCCTACTACTAATCCCATACGCCACAAGGATTATTTCAGCATCTTCTATCTGATATTCCTCATATTCAACTTCTTTATCCTTTATTTCCTGATATTTATCTTGTAGTTTATAGTTAAAATCTTCTAATTGCTCAAAATCAAGAAAAATTGATGTTATAAGATTTTTCTTGGTTTCACTGTTTCCACAAACTGCCCATGATGTGTCAATGACTGGTTTTATAGCTTCCTCGGGAAATTGTAGTGGTTCTACCATTTGCCCTAATACTCCATCTGCCAAAACAACAACAGGATTTCTGTATTTATCTGCCAGATCAAATGATTTTATTGTGAAATCACACATTTCTTGAACAGAGTTAGGGGCTAAAACAATGTTTTTATAGTTTCCATGCCCTCCACCTTTAACCAATTGTGTGTAATCAGCTTGTTCAGGACCAATATTCCCTAATCCTGGTCCTGCCCTCATTATATCTACAAGAACACATGGTAATTCTGCTCCTGCAAGAAAAGATAATCCTTCTTGTTTAAGACTTATACCTGGCCCTGATGATGCAGTCATAACCCTATGTCCTGCTGCCGAGGCACCATAAACCATGTTTATAGCAGCTTCTTCAGATTCTGCCTGTACGAAGTTTCGTCCAGTCATTGGAAAGTATTTGGAAGCTTCGTGGAGGATTTCTGTGGCCGGCGTTATGGGATATCCAAAATAACAGTCACACCCAGCGTACATTGCTCCTATTATAACGGCTGTGTTTCCTTTAATGAGCTGCGTTGCCATTCAATTTCCTCCGCTTTCTTTTTTTTGTCCTTAGATTTTTTAGGTATGTGAACTTCAATTGCGAGAGGTTCAGGGCATGTGTAATAACAGTTGCCACAGCCAGTACATCCTTCTCCAACGTATTCTACGTAATGATATCCCCTTTCGTTTAGGGAATTACCCATCTTTAAAAGACCCTTTCTACACGCTAAAATACATCTTTCACATTCTTTACACTCTAAAGTGTTTATTATTGGATATGCTTCTTTTTTATCCTTCTTTTCAGACATATTATCATTCTTTCTCGATTTTGAATATAAATTTCTTTTGAATTTTGTAATTATTTATTTATTATGAACTTAATAATCAGGTATTAAACAACTTTAATCATCTAGGAAAAAATGATTATAATTATATAATCTGATATTCTTACCTCATAAAATCAAATATGTTGTATTATCATATTTTATCATTATACTTGATAATTCAATCCCTTTCTTCATCTTTTTCCCTTATCTCTATACGCCTTATTTTACCGCTTATAGTTTTGGGGAGTTCATCTACAAATTCGATTATCCTAGGATATTTGTAAGGGGCTGTAACATTTTTAACATGATTTTGAATCTCGTTCTTAAGCTCTTCTGATGGTTCATATCCCTTAACAAGTACTACGGTGGCTTTAACCACTTGGCCTCTTACAGGATGTGGAACTCCAGTTATTGCACATTCAAGTACTGAAGGGTGTGATATAACAGCACTTTCAACTTCGAAAGGTCCAATACGATAACCTGAGCTTTTTATAATATCATCATTTCTTCCAACAAACCATAAATATCCATCTTCATCTTTCCAAGCTGTGTCTCCAGTATGATAATATCCATTGTACAATACATCATCAGTCTTATTTTGATTCAAGTAGTAGCCGCCGAAAAGTCCTGGTGGTTTTCCATCAACTGTTTTTATAACAATTTCTCCCTCCTCTCCCACATCACAGATTTTACCATTCTTATCCATCAGTAAGATATTATAACCCGGTGAAGGTTTACCCATTGATCCTGGTCTTGGTTTCATCCAAGGGAAATTGGCAATACATACTACGGTTTCGGTCTGACCAAAACCTTCCATAAGTCTTAATCCAGTGAATTCATAGAATCTATTGTAAACTTCAGGATTTAGAGGTTCACCTGCTGTAACAGCATATTCCAATGTAGAAAAGTTATACTTTGAAAGGTCTTCTTTTATTAAAAATCTGTAGATTGTTGGAGGTGCACAAAAAGTGGTTACACCATGTTTAGACGCTTTTTCAAGCATTTGACCGGCATCAAATCGATCATAATCATACACAAAGATTGAGCTTCCAGATATCCATTGTCCATATATTTTACCCCAGAGACACTTAGCCCAACCAGTGTCGGCCACAGTGTAATGAAGCCCATTATCAACTACTTTCTGCCAGTACTTGGCAGTTATAATGTGTCCCAGAGGATATGTGAAATCATGTAATATCATCTTAGGAAGTCCAGTGGTTCCAGATGAAAAGTAAACAATGGAAGGATCTTCGTTAGTGGTTGATGCATTACCTGTTGGGCGTTTAAAATCTTCTGATGTCTTTTCAAGTACTTCTCGGAAATTTATCCAACCATTCCTTGCTTCTCCTCCAACCATTGCTTTAATGATTTTTTTTGTTTTAAGATTTTTTTCTGCTTCATCAACACATTCTGGTACTTGATCTTCGGCAATGCAAACTATCATTTTTATATCTGCACTTTCAATTCTATAGACAATATCCTTTGATTTTAGCATATGTGTAGCGGGTATTGGTATGGCACCAATCTTATTCAGTCCTAGAAGACAGAACCAAAATTCATGCCTGCTCTTTAAGGTGAGCATAACTGTTTGACCCTTGACAATGCCCAAATCTTTAAACAGATTAGCAGCCTTGTCACTGTAAAGTTTCATCTCTTTAAATGTAAAAGTTCTCTCTGAATTATCGTCACACCATACCATTGCAACTTTATCTGGATATTTCTCCGCATATTCATCAACAACGTCGTAGGCGAAGTTGAAATTTTCAGGAATTTTAATCTTGAAGTTTTTTTCAAAATCTTCGTAGGAATCGAATTGTGTTTTTGGAACGAATTTATTTAGTAACGATGACATTATAATACCCCTGTTTAACTCCATTTTCCAAAATCTGCTTAATTATATTAGTAATAGTGTCTATTTTAAAGGATAATAGCTAAAAATTTGGCTTTTTTACCATTTAAAGCTTCCATTGCATGTTCATAAGATGAATCGAAGAAAATTGAATCTCCTTCTTCTAGATTTATCTCATTATCATGTATGTAAATCTTCAGTGATCCTTTAATTATGTAATTAAATTCTTGACCCGGGTGTGAGTTAGTAGTTGGTTTGCCTTCATCGATCCTTGGTTTGACAGTAACTATGAATGGTTCCGCTTTTTTATGTATGAATTTTTCAGCAAGGTTTTCATATTTATACTGTTTTCTCCTTTCAACCCTAACACCTCTATCCTTTCGTGTAACTGTGAATATGTGCATCCTAGTCTCTTCACCAGTTAGGAGTAGACCCATATCAACCTTTAATTTTTGGGCTATTTCGTAGAGCACACTTGCAGGAATATCATTTTTCCCTTCTTCATAATTAATATAAGTTTCAAAAGGTATTTTCAGGTAGCCTGCCATTTCCTCAAGATTGATATCAGAAAGCTTCCTTAACTCTGAGACACGTTGAGCAATTTCTTTCATTTTCTCTTTCATGTTGAACCCTCGTTTAAAGTAATTAAGATATAAAAATCTTTTCAAATTCTGATTTTTATATGAAATATTAATATTTTTTTTAAATAAAGAATATTTATAATGATTGTTAATGACAATTTATAAAAAATTCTATTATATATAATGATCGCTCAAAAAGTAAAAATAGTTTTGCCAAAAAAATGCCTAATTCTGTTTTTATTCTAGTTTAGATAATTGGATAAGACAGTTTCTACATAAAAATATTATAAATAACATGGGGAGTTTTTCATGGATCTGAAAATAAAAGTTATTAAATTAGAGGTTCCTGAGGCGTGTAATATAATTTTGGGACAGAGTCATTTCATAAAAACAGTTGAAGACCTTTATGAAGCAATATTTAATACAGTACCCTGTGCCAAATTTGGAATTGCTTTTGCTGAAGCATCAGGTGACTGTTTAGTAAGAATTGCTGGAAATGATGACGATTTAGTGAGTATAGCCGCACAACAAATGAGTGAAATAGGATGTGGGCATGCTTTTTTAATATTACTCGAAAATGCATTTCCAATAAATGTAACCCAACGCATAAAAAGCGTACCAGAAGTTGTTAATCTTTTCTGTGCTACAGCAAATCCGGTTGAAGTACTTATAGTAGAAACTGAACAAGGTAAAGGAATAATTGGAGTTGTTGATGGATTTAAACCCGTTGGTATCGAAAGAGAAGACGATATCGAATTTAGGAAGAAATTCTTGCGTGAGATGGGGTATAAATTCTGATTTAAAAACTTCTTTAATGTGTTTATTTTCGTTTTTAAATGGAATAATCTACTTAAACCTTGAATGAAAAAAAGTTTATACTTCCGAGTATATATATTTATGAGAATACTTGTTAAAAAAAACTTTTAATAACTTGGGAAGGTGGTTAGGTAATGGATGAATCCAATGTATTATTCATAAAAAATAGAAAAAATTCAAAAAAAAGTGAAGAAAAACTTGAAGTAAATGATAAACATGTAACTATCCAGTCAAGAACTGGAGGGAGTGTTGTTGTAAACTTCAAAGGATCTGAATCTGAGTTAAGAGATATTTCTGATTTTTTTAATGGAGTAAATGAAGTTGAACCTTTAACATTAAACATAGGTGGCACAGGAGAAGTAGACCATTACTTCAGGGGTATCTCTGAAATAACCCCTAAAGAGGGTGGAATTTACAAACTTGACGTCACATTGCAGTTCTTATCAAATACTGTTTAATTACTGGCGTGTTTTTCAAATATTGAAGGTATCTCGCTTGGATGTTCAAAAACGAAGGTGTTAGGCATTTTAGAGATTTTCTCTACGTGTTCTGCATCTTCGTGAGTAATATTTAGCTTTAGATCCTTTCCATTTGGTAGTTGTGTTATTGTTGTTCCTTCCCTGAAATCAGTTGGCATAACATAAATTGGTGTTGACGTCTTCTGGCCCATTATAGATGCATTTGTAAGTAGGGTGTCTGCTATTCGTAATGATATCTTTGCTACGGTATTAGATGTGGCTGGTGCAACCATTAGAAATTCAAATTTTCCAAGTTGAATTTGCCCAGCTAAAAACGGAGAATTAGCATTTATCTCCGTCCAAGTTTTATCAAAAATAGTTTCAAGTGTATTTGAGAGATTATAATATTTTAAAACTTGATCACCAGCTTTGGAGATAAATACTCGTATATCAAAAGTTTTTCTATATTTTTTTTTCATCTCTTCCATTATCTCAACTGTTTCCAGTATCTTTTCACCGCTTCCAGTTATACCCCATGCAACTTTGCGTCTTTTTCCCTTGACTATCATAATTAGTTATATATTGTTTATGGATAAAATTTTTTTCTTAAATTATGGTTATTAGTTAAATTATAACATTGTTTTTTAAAAATCTAAAGATAAATATGTAAAGATAAGAATAAAAAAAATATAGGGTCTTAGATTTTTTAGGT
>PLXT01000108.1 GCA_003151535.1 Methanobacterium sp. | reverse complement strand
GATCTCCCTCTTGGGCATGTTCTTGTCAACACTTACCCTTCCAGAAATTTCCCACCATGATTTGGAATATGATTTATTTTTTTCTACTTCTGGATTTAAACCGAGTTTATCCGCTGCTTTGGAAATTTCTCGCAATTTTGGAGATTCCACCGCATCAACCAGAGGAATTTTCCTTCCCTCATTTTTGGTTTTCTTTGAATCGATGTAAACTGGCCATATTATTGCTTTCATATTCATCCTCACCTTGGAAACTTATCCAAATTATATTTTATATTATATTATTAACTTTCATTTCTTTAAACATTCACTCATTAAACTTATCCATTAAAATCTCAAGCATGGCATCAACAGTATATTCTTCAGGTATCAAAACAGGGATGCCATGTTTTTGTAGGGGCTTGGCTGTCACGGGACCAATAGCAACAACAATAACCTCCCCATTTCTAAGAATTTCGATTAATTCATCTTTGTTTTCTTCTTTAACTATTTCAAACAAGTTTTGAACTGTTAATGTACTTGTAAATGTTAATGCATCAACTTCTCTATTGATAATATTAGTTATTAGTGCTTGAACTTTATCCCTATTTTCGGGAAGTCCAGATCTGTATGCCTTGGCAACAAATACATTAGCACCCATTTTCTTAAGCTCTTCAGGAAGTTTGTTCCGGGCCGCCAAAGTTCTTGGAAGACCAATCTTTTTATCTGTAATTTCTAATTCTTTAAAAATTTCAAGTAAGCCCTCTGCGGTGTATTCCTTGGCAACCACATCTGCTTTAAGTCCCTGCTCTTCTAAAAAGTTTTCTGTTCTGGGTCCAATAACAGCAATCTGACAAAACGGATTTAAACGTTCTTTAATATCATTACAATGCTTAAGTAGGGATATTATACTTGTGGGTGATGTTAATATTAACCAGTCCAGTTCTCCAACCATTTTACAAAGATTTAGAAGTGACTGGCTATTTGATATTTGAAGTTCAATTGTTGGTGCAACTATTGCAGTTCCACCGTGCTGTTTTACAATATTAACAGCTTCATCCACTCGCTCAGCTGGGCGAGTTATACCAATCACTTTCCCCTTAAATTCATTGTATTCCATTATTCATCCTTCTTATTATCCGATTTCTTAAGCAAACCTTCCTTAAAAACATTTACAACATGACCTACAATAACAAGGGCCGGTGTATTTATATGTTTTTCTGTGATATTTTCGAGTGTCCCAGTTATTATCCTCTGATCAGGCATAGTACCATTTTCGATCACACAAACAGGAGTATTAGGGTCTTTATGTTTCATTATTTCCCTAGTATTTTCTTTCAATAGTCCAATACCCATTAAAATTATGATAGTGTCTGCTTTAAAATCCCATTTAACTTGTTTATTAGGTTTTGTGGGATCTTCATGTCCTGTAACAACTGTTAATGAAGTTGCAACTCCCCTATGTGTTACTGGAAGTCCTGCCGATGTAGGTACACCGATAGCCGAAGTAACTCCTGGTATGAATTCTACAGGTATGCCCTGATTTAAGAGAGCCAGCATCTCTTCGCCACCCCTACCAAATACAAAAGGATCCCCTCCCTTTAACCTGACAACAACATCATGCTTTTGTCCATGATCAATTAGGATCTGGTTTATTTCATCTTGCTTTTTGTAATGTTCACCAGCCTTTTTCCCAACATAAATGAGTTCAGCACCTTCAGCATGTTCTAATATTTCCTCATTTGCAAGTCTATCATATATAACTACATCAGCTTTATTCAAAGCTTTAATAGCTTTAACTGTGATGAGATCAGGGTCTCCGGGTCCAGCACCTACTAAATATACAACCATTTGTTTTTCACCTGTGAAATTTTTATTATCAAATTAATTAATTTTGGATAAATCAACCTATTTTAAGTTTTTATACTGTTAATGAAATGTTAAAACATGCTTTTATTTATAATTTTGAGATTATCATATCTCTTACAATAGTTCGGGTATTACATTTCTTAAATCAATCAATAATTAACAATTCCTTTAAAGAATTTTAAACCATCATCAGATCCTAAAATAGTTTCTGAAGCCCTTTCTGGATGAGGCATCACTGCACATACTAATCCTTCTTCGTCACATACACCCGTTATAGATTTTAGTGATCCGTTTGGATTTTCTGATTCGAATGATAACACGATCTGATCATTGTCTTGAAGTGTTTTAAGGTCTTCTGTAAAGTAACGGCCTTCTGCATGGGCTATTGGCATTTTTATTATTTCATTCTTCTTATACATGGCTGTGAATGGTGTTCTGCTGGTTTCAACTTTTAGTTCTGTCCATTCACATATGAATTTTGCATTCTGGTTTTCTGTAAATACCCCTGGTACTAGTCCAACCTCTGCAAGTATCTGGGCACCATTACATATTCCCAGGACAGGTTTACCTTCTTTAACACAGTCTTTAATTCCATTAATCACTGGTGTGATTGCTGCTATCGCTCCTGCTCTTAAATAATCTCCATAGGAGAAACCGCCAGGAATTACTATTGCTTCAAAATCTGAAAGGTCCCTTTTGCTCCACCATATATAATCTGGTTCAGCACCTGCCAGTTCTAATGCATGGAAAACATCTCTATCACAGTTGGATCCAGGAAATCTTATTATCCCTACTTTCATATTTTATTCCTCTTTTGGAGATATTTTAATATGGTAATCATGAATTACAGGATTACAGAGTAGTCTTTGGCACATTTCATCAACTTCTTCTCTTACTATCCCTTTGTCTGCTCCCTCAATTGAAAACTTGATAATGTCTACTGTGGCTGTATTTTCCACTTGATAATCAAGTAAAGCCAGAGCCCTTTGTATGGTTGCAGCTTCAGGATTTAACATACCTTTTTTCAGACTTATTTTAACCTTTGCATCATATTTCATTCTATTCACCAATCCTTTTGAATATTAATTGAAATTTATTATCCTGATTTATATGTAATTTTGATTTTATGTTTTAAAATATTTTTTTTAATTAAATTTCAGATTCAAAGTTTTTCAATATCCCATTTTTTAAGCTCTTCTTTTGTCAGTATCCTTGATGCCACTTCGACATAAGCATCCATAACTCCAGATTCACCCTTTCTGAAAAGGTCTTTGTCTAAAACCTCATTTGTTTGTGAATCCCAAAATCTACATGTGTCTGGACTTATCTCATCACCCAAAACTATGTTTCCATGGGTATCAAATCCGTATTCAATCTTAAAATCAGGAAATAGGATATTTTTAGTCAAAAGAAAATCTTTTAGAACTTCATTGATTTTTATTGTTATATCCCTTATCATGTCGAGTTGCTCTTGATTTGCAAGACCCAATGCGATTGTAATGGAATCATTTAACATTGGATCGTGATATTCATCATTTTTATAGTCCATTTGTATGATTGGGGGATTTAATTCTTGTCTGCTCTTGAATGGGAACTTTTTTAAAAGACTTCCTGCTGCAATGTTTCGTGTGATAACTTCCAATGGTATCATTTGAAGCTTTTTACAAAGCATATAACCTGGTTTAATTAATTTTATATATTGGGTTTTTATTCCTGCTTCTTCAAGAACTTCAAAAAACTTTGAAGAAATTATTGAATTATAAAAACCTTTGTTAACGAGGTTTTCAGTTTTAACCCCATCACCAGCAGTTATATCATCCCTGAATTTGACAATCACTGACTCTGGATCGTCTGTTTCGTATACATCCTTTGCTTTACCAGCATATATCAGATTTCCCATTTTTAGATTCATTTTAAACTTCCATTGAATTTTTTTTATAATAAATTTTCTATAATCTGTAAACAATCATATATACTAAAATTCTTTAAACACTTAAATAAAAATTTGGTAAGAAATAAATTCTTTTTAATGCCCTCTTTATTAAATATACTAAGCATTACTAGTTGAAAAATACTTACTTTTTATCTATTATTGATTTCATTGGTGATATTTACTTTCCATAATTTATAACAGAAATTAATATCAATTCCAAAAATATTAATTCATGAAATTATAAATTAAGATTATGATAATTCATGTAACCAGTACATTTTTAGGGTAAAAACATATTTGAGCTTAAAATGGGATTATACTAACTATTAATATTTGGATTGTTTCAATAAGAAAAAAACCGGTTGATAAAATGAAAATTCCAATCTTCTACATTTTTTAATTTATTATGGTAAATAGGAATCTGGAGGGGTTTACATTATTGTATCAAAATCTTTAAAGCATGACAATGAAGTTGGTGTTGCCAGTACAGTAGAATCTATTCATTATCATGATGTGATTATCATAGGAGGGGGGCTGACTGGACTAAGGGCGGCTCTTCAAATTTCAAATTCTGGTTTGAGTGGGGCACTAATTTCTAAGGTACATCCACTCAGGTCACATTCCGTTGCAGCGCAAGGAGGTATGAATGCATCACTTGGTAATGTTCCTGGTGATGATGGTGCTTCTGATGACTGGAAAATGCATGCCTATGATACAGTTAAAGGATCAGATTATCTTGCTGATCAGGATGCTGTTGAAAAGATGTGTAATGAGGCTGCAGCCACTGTATACGAACTTGAACATATGGGAACAGTATGGTCACGACTAGAGAATGGAAAAATTGCACAGCGTCCATTTGGAGGTGCGGGATTTCCTAGAACTTGTTATGCTGCCGATCGAACAGGACATAATGCACTCCATACTTTATATGAACAGGTTTTAGATAGGAATTTTCCTTTTTATGAAGAATTTTTCGTGACATCTCTTGTAAAGGATAGGGGTAGATGTATTGGATGTACTGCAATCGAGATAATGACCGGTAAAATACATGGTTTCATTTCAAAAGCAGTGCTCATGGCAACAGGTGGATTTGGTAGGGTATTTAACAGGTCGACTAATGCACTTATAAATACTGGCGATGGTCTGGCATTGGCACTAGGAGCGGGTGTACCATTAAAGGATATGGAATTTGTACAATTTCATCCAACCACATTGTACGGCACCAATATTCTGATGAGTGAAGGTGCAAGGGGTGAGGGTGGTATTCTTGTTAATAGCCAGGGGGAGCGTTTCATGGAGAAATATGCACCTAATTCTGTGGATTTAGCCCCTCGAGATGTTGTTGCAAGGTCAATTGAACAGGAGATCCGGGAAGGAAGAGGTTATGATGAGGGATATGTACATTTAGATCTAACCCATTTAGGTTTTGATCGTATTATGGAACGATTACCTGGAATAAGACAGATAGCAATGGATTTTGCAGGTGTTGACCCTATTAAAGAACCAATACCAGTCCAACCGGGACAGCATTATTCCATGGGTGGAATTGATGTGGACATTAATGGATCTACAATTCTTCCAGGGTTATATGCTGCAGGAGAATGTGCATGTATTAGTGTGCACGGGGCTAACAGGCTAGGTGGAAATTCCCTCCTCGAAACTGTTGTATTTGGTAGATTGGTGGCAGATACAATCATTAATGATATTAATAATTTTCAGAAACCAGATATCTTACCTATAGAATCGGCAGTAAATGATGTTGAATCCAAAATTAAAGAAGTTATGGAACGAAAAAAGGGTGCAAACATCTTTGATGTTAAAGATGAAATGACAGAATTAATGTTCCAAAAATTTGGTATATTCCGTAATGGTCAAAGAATGGAAAAAGGTTTAAACGAAATTTTAAAGATGGAGGATAAATTATCAGAACTCACTCCTAATAATAAAGATTTAGCTGTAAACCAGACACTTATACAGTTTTTAGAACTTGAAGGTATGCTTAAAATAGCTGAAGTGGTTGCTAAAGGAGCTATTAAACGGGAAGAGAGTAGAGGTTCACATATGAGAACAGATCATCCTAATCGTGACGATGAAAACTTTTTAAAGCATACTCTTATTGGATTAGAAGATAAAAATCTAAATATTAAATATAAACCAGTAACTCTTGGAATGTTTGAACCTAAGGAGCGTGTATACTAATGAAAATTAAGGTGTACAGGGATCATGATGGCATGAAAAATTCTCGCTACGACACATTTGAGCTGGAACCGAAACCCGGGTTGACTGTACTTGGAGCTTTATTCCAATTTCAGCAAAACTTTGATGATTCTATTGCATTCCATTATTCGTGCAGGGGAGCTGTATGTGGTACATGTGCAATGCTTATAAACAAAGTACCAAGACTAGCTTGTAGGACACAAGTAGCATCTCTTTTAAATGGTGATCTCAAGATTCCACTATCACCATATCCGGCTATTGAAGAAAATGTCGAATGGGATTCTAAGGAAGAGGTTCTAGTCGAACCTTTACCTCATCTCCCAGTTATTAAAGATTTAATAGTAGATATAGGGAAATTTTTTGATTATTATAAAGATATAGAACCGGTTTTTAAACCAGCAGATTCTACACCTGAAAAGGAAAGACTTATGGATCCGGGTTCAATACCAGAATTAGAACTTTATACTAACTGTATACTCTGTGCTGCTTGTTTTGGATCGTGTCCAATAGATGATAGTGATCCAGAATATCTTGGTCCTGCAGCTCTTGCTAAGTTATACAGATTCTATATAGATCCAAGGGAAGAAAATGGAATTGAACGTCTTAAAATTGCAGATATACCTCTTGGATGGTGGGATTGTAAATTTCATGGTAACTGTCGACGTGTATGTCCCAAAGATGTGCCACCACTAATTGCAATTGCCAAAGCTCGAGAACAATTGGAAAAAGAGGGAGAGGATCTATGATGGACACGCGTCGGGAGAAAGACTCTTTAGGAGAAAAGGAAATCCCTGCTACGGCATATTATGGAATTCAAACACTCCGAGCAATAGAAAATTTCCCTATTAGCGGTATTGGTGAAAGTTTTGAACTTATAATGGCATATGTTAAATTAAAAAAAGCAGTAGCCCTTACCAATATGGAGTTGTCTTTTCTTGATAAAGAACGTGGTGAGGCTATTTTAAAAGCTTCAGATGACATTCTGATGGGAAATTATCTTGATCAATTCCCGATCGATATATTTCAAGCAGGAGCTGGAACATCCTTTAACATGAATATCAACGAAGTGATTGCCAACCGTGCACTCGAGATAATGGGCAAACAAAGGGGTGAATATGAATATTTAAGCCCTAACGATCATGTTAACAGATCACAATCCAGCAATGATACATTTCCAACAGCATCCCATATTGCAATTATACACAATGCAGACGTTCTCCTAAATGTTATCACTAATTTGGGCCTTTCTCTAAAAAAGAAGGGTAAAGAGTTTATCAATATACCAAAATCTGGTCGAACCCATTTGATGGATGCTATGCCAGTGACTGTAGGTGATGAATTCATTGCATATGGGTGTGCAATTCTTAGGGCTGGATCGAGAATACATGAAAGAAGAAATGATCTTCTAGAAGTGGCAATAGGAGGTACAGCTACAGGAACCGGAATTAACACCCCTCCTTTGTACAGAGAGAATGTAATAAAAAATCTTAATAAACTAACTTCCCTTGATCTTGTACCTGCAACCAACAGTCACGAAGCATTACAGAGCAGGTCACAGATGGCTGCTTTTTCAGGTTCTCTCAGGGAATTTGCAATGGAATTGATAAGAATAGCAAATGATCTGCGTCTGATGGGATCGGGGCCCACAGCTGGACTTGGTGATATTATCTTACCTCCTGTTCAACCAGGATCATCTATCATGCCTGGAAAAGTTAATCCTGTAATGGCAGAATGTTTAAACATGATATCGTATCAGATTATAGGAAATGATACGGCTGTATCACTGGCTGCACAAGCGGGACAACTTGAACTGAATGTTATGACTCCCATTATGACTTATAATATTCTTGAATCACTTAAATTGTTGAATAATTATCTTCCGGTCTTCCAATCACGTTGTATAAATGATATCACTATAGAAGAATCAAGTTTAACAACTACTGCTGGTATGAATCCCAGTCTCATAACCCTTCTTTCACCTAAAATTGGCTATTTAAAGGCGGCTGAAATTGCTGAAGAAGCAATGGAAACTAAAGAATCCATTAAAAATATAGTTTTAAAGAGGGGAATTCTCTCTGCAGACGAAGCAGACAAATTATTTGATTTAAAAATAATATCACAAAACCGTTTTAACGATAAATAGGATGCTATGTAAATATTATCAACTATGGAGACAAAATTAAATGAAATACATCTGTACTTATTGCAATACCTATGCATATGATGAAGACAAGGGTGACCCTGATACTAACCTTAAACCAGACACATCTATAGGAGATATTCCAGATTCATGGCTTTGCCCGGTTTGTGGAATGCCTAAAGAGTACCTTCAAGAGATTCGTGACGATATTTTTTCCCTTAAAATGACTGCCTATACGGAAACACAGCATGATACAAAGGATTTGAA
This sequence comes from Methanobacterium sp., assembly GCA_003151535.1. Classification (GTDB taxonomy): domain Archaea; phylum Methanobacteriota; class Methanobacteria; order Methanobacteriales; family Methanobacteriaceae; genus Methanobacterium_B. The sequence continues at coordinate 37,034 of PLXT01000108.1, read as the reverse complement.
CTATTATCGTTCAATAGCTCGAAAAATGTTAACTGGGATTTGTGGTGAGTATCCTGTCTGTGATGGCCAGCCAGATCGGACTTGTACAGGACAAAAATTTGGTGCACCCATAGGTTTTGGGGGTGCAGGACAGGGAAAAACATTTGAGGCTAACTATAATTCACTTCAAGGATTTAAACTGAAAATGCGGGTTATAAAGAAACATAAAGAGCCTGAAATGTCTGTTTCAATATTTAATAAGAAAATTGGGGTTCCATTTATGGGTGCCAGTCTTTCGGGAGTTAAATCCAGTATGAACGATGTTGTGCCCGAAGATGCACTTTATAGGGGGCTTTTAAAAGGGGCTATGTCTTCGGGTTCAATTGGATTGGTTGGAAATACTCCAGAGAGTCCTGATGACCTAGGAGTTAAAATTGTTGGAGAAAATCATGGATGGGGTATACCGATATTTAAACCACAATCACAAGAGCGACTATTGCAGTTGATAAAATTAGCAGAAGAAATGGATGTGATTGCATTGGGTGTAGATCTTGATGGGGTGGGATCTACTTACTGGAATGCATCAAATAAACCTTTGTATCGTAAGAGTGAAAAGGAGATCACAGAACTGGTTGACTCTACAGAAAAACCCGTGATTTTTAAAGGGATCATGTGCACTGAAGATGCAATAAGTGTATTAGATTCGGGTGCTGGTGCATGTTACGTATCTAATCATGGCGGGCGGGTTTTAGATGGTGGTCAGGGAGTGGCTGATGTACTACCAGATATTACAAATAATATAAAGGGAAAGATTCCCATACTGGCAGATGGTGCTGTTAGGACAGGATTTGATGTGCTTAAGATACTCGCATTAGGTGCAGATATTGCTCTCATAGGTAGGCCATTAGCAAGATTGTCCATATCTGGGGGAGATACCGCTGTTAAGATGTATTACAAGTATGTAAAGGATGATCTAAAGAAAGCAATGATCCTTACAGGATGTGATAATTTGAATGAAGTAAACAAGGATATTTTAGTTGGATTTAACAGGTAAAAACCAGTATTAAGTCCTAAACTATTTTTTAATAAGCCATTCCTCTTTTTTGCTATTTAAAATTAAGTTAGATAGGCCATTAAAATAAATATTATAAGATGCTTTAAAATTTCATCTATAAACCAACCAGTATTTATTATGGAGATTTATTGGAATCATGATAATTTTATATGATATTGGCATTCATAAATAGTAAATGTCAATAATGCAAAAGACATATTATGATATGAGTTGGTTTTCAGGATTACATAAATTTGTAGAATTAAAATATTATATTTGGTATTAAAACTGATCATATAATTATTAAAAATATAATTACATTCTCTGGTGAAATCATGTGTGGAATTGTAGCATGTATAATTAAAGATAAAGCAGCACCCGTACTTTTAGACTGCGTTCAAAGGCTAGAATACAGAGGTTATGATTCTGTTGGAATAGCAACACTTTCTGGAGATATATACATCAAAAAAGATGAAGGTAAAATAGATGATGTCCAGAAAAAACTAGATCTAACGGATATTCCTGGAAATATGGGGATAGCACATGTTAGATGGGCAACGCATGGTCTTCCAACGGGTAAAAATGCCCACCCTCATACCGACTGTAAAAAGAGAATAGCAGTAGTTCATAATGGGATAATTGAGAATTACAAAGAATTAAAAAGAATACTTCAAGATGAAGGTCATATATTCACATCCGATACAGATACTGAAGTCATACCTCATTTAATTGAGAAATACATGGAAATGGGAAATGGTTTGGAAGTAGCATCTAGACTAGCTACAAAGGATATTCAAGGATCTTATGCTATAGCAGCTATTTCAGCTGATGAACCAAATAAAATAATAGGTATTAGAAAGGAGAGCCCTTTAATAGTGGGTATCGGGGAAAATGAATTTTTCCTTGCATCAGATGTTCCTGCTATATTAGAACATACCAAAAAGGTTATCTACCTAGATGACAATGAAATGGCAGTCTTAGACCTTGATGGGGTTGTAATAAAAGATATTGATGGGAATGTACAGGATAAAAAGATTAATATAATTGAATGGACATCTGATATGGCAAAGAAGGGTGGATACAAACATTTCATGCTAAAGGAAATACACGAACAACCCGAAGTGATTAGGAATACGCTCATGGAATTTCCAGAGATTGAGAATGTGGTTTCCAAGTTTCCAGAATTCAACAGGATATGTTTTGTGGCCTGTGGAACATCTTATCATGCATCTTTAGTAGGGAAATATTTATTCGAAACCATGCTAGGAATCCCAACAGATGTTGTATTGGCATCTGAATTCATATTCTCTGAAGGTGCCCTCAATGCAAAAACCCTGGTTATATTGATAAGTCAATCTGGAGAAACAGCTGACACTCTCAGAGCTCTTAAAATCGCCAATAAAAAATCAGAAACCCTTGCAATAGTGAATGTTGTGGGAAGTACTGCGACTAGAGAAGCTGACCATGTTATTTATACAAGAGCTGGTCCTGAGATAGGAGTTGCAGCCACAAAAACGTATGTAAGTCAGTTAACATGTATTTACATGCTTGCAATTGCAATGGATGGCAACAATAATCTTTTAGAAAAACTTCAGAAGGTTCCGAGTTTCATGAAAAATGCCCTTTTAAAGGAGGATCACATAATCCAAATTGCTAAGAAGTATAAAAATTCAACTGATTTCTTCTTTTTTGGAAGAGGATTTTCCTATCCTACTGCATTAGAAGGTGCTTTAAAACTTAAAGAAATTACTTACATACATGCAGAAGGTTATGCAGCTGGTGAACTCAAACATGGACCATTAGCTCTAATTGATGATGAAGTACCTGTATTGGCAGTTGTGCCTCCTGGAGAGCGTCATGATAAAACTTTGAGTAATGTAGAAGAAGTGAAGGCTAGGGGAGCCAGTATTATAGGTGTTGGTTCATCGGAAGATGCAGCTTTAAGATTAGAATCAGATGATATTATTGGAATGGATAATGATATAAGTGAAATTTTATCCCCAATACCATACGTTGTACCATTACAACTTCTATCTTACTACATCAGTATTGAAAGAGGTATAGATCCGGATAAACCTAAAAATCTTGCTAAATGTGTTACAGTAGAGTGAATTTGATATATTTTAAAATGTATCGAAGTCATTTACAATTTTTTTCTATTTTTACTCAATTTTTAATGTTTAAATAAGATTTACAAATTGTTACAATTTTAAGGAGTAATGAATCACTGTGGTAGCATATAAATGATTTGAGTAATATAGCAAAATAATAGTGAATATTTGGTGTCTAATTAAATAACAGATACCCAATCAATTGATGAAGTATAATATATTCGGATGATATATCAATAAACTGAAAAACAGTTCATTCTAATAAATAAAAAGATAGGGTAGATTATAATGAATCCAAAGAAATCTGGAACTTTGTTCATAGTTTTAATGATAGCATTAATAGCATTTGGAGTTGCATCTGCAGTTAATGTTACAAAAATTGGAAATGAACAACTAAGTNNAACAACCAATTTTACTAACACTTAGAATTCCCATATTAATTAGATCATATTCTTTTTTCTTTGAGATTGGAATGATAACAATATAAACTATTTAATACTCTGATAATGAAAAAATAAGATTAATATGATAATAATGAACTATGTCTAGCGATATGGTTAATTTAAAAAAATAATTTATATAATAAATAAATGGACGTTTAAAAGGTGATTTAATGTCAGAAATTCAAGTTGGGGAAAAAATACGTCAATTAAGAGAGATTAAAAAAATTTCTATAGAAGAACTTGCAAGCGAAAGTAATCTAAGTGTTGAACTCATTGAACGACTTGAAAGCGGAGCACTCATCCCTTCATTATCGCCACTTTTAAAGATTGCAAAAGCTTTAAATGTTCGTCTTGGTACTTTTTTAGACGATGCACCTCAAACAGGACCGGTATTAATAAAATCAGGTAAATCTGAAAATGTAATCAGGTTTTCGGGTAAAAATAATAATCTTAATGACAGTAAATTGGAATTCTATTCACTTGCATCTGGTAAGTCCGATCGACACATGGAACCATTCTTAATCGATGTACACCCTCCAATTACCAAGGATTATGAACTTTCATCCCACGAAGGTGAAGAGTTCATATTTGTTATGAAAGGTGAAATAGAAGTTCTTTATGGTAAAGAAACTTATCTAGTATCTGAAGGAGATAGTATCTACTATGATTCTGTTGTTCCTCATGAACTCCATGCTCATAATGATGAAGCCAAAATACTGGCTGTAATATACACGCCATCTGAATAAATTTTTTTTATTAGAAAAAAGTTTCAAAATGGATGATTAAACAAAATTTTCAAGTTCGAAATAACTATTAAATTATGATTTAAAGAGGAATTAAATGTATAAAACAGTTGTAACTCCAAGGTTCGGCGATATTGATGGACTTCGCCATGTCAACAATACAGTACTTGCAGTGTGGTTTGAACAAGCCAGAAATCCAATATTTAGAATGTTCACTCCTGATCTTGATCTTAAATATGAAAACTGGAAGCTCATAATGGTGAGAACAGAATTCGATTTCCTAAGCGAAATGTATTATGGAGAAGACGTTGAGATAAGAACATTTATTGAAAAAATTGGAAACAGCTCATTTACCATGGGTCATGAAGCTTGGCAAAATGGAAAACGAGCAGTTAAAGGAAAAGCAGTTGTAGTACACTTTGATTTTATAGAAAAAAAGAGTATACCAATACCTGACTCTATTAAAGAGCAGTTGATAGAACATATAATTTCTGAATGATTAAAGAAATAATAATCAATCATAAAATATTTTAAATCTACATATGCCGATAAATAACTCGTAAAAGATGATTTGGGGTGGGAAAATGCTTTTTACTGAAGATACCCTAGGAGATTTCCTAGAGAAACAGGTTGAAAAATATCCTGAAAGGGATTTTATGGTTTATCCTGACAGAAACCTTAGGTTTACTTATAAAGATTTTGATGTACGCGTTAACATGCTCGCAAAAGGACTTCTAACCTTAGGTATTGGTAAAGGAGATCATGTAGGAATATGGGCTAAAAATGTACCAGATTGGCTCACTTTCATGTTTGCAACAGCTAAAATTGGAGCTGTACTTGTGACAGTAAATACTGCATACAAGGGTCATGAATTAGAATATGTGCTTAAACAGTCCGATATGAAGACACTTGCGATTATTGATGGTTATCAGGATGTTGATTACATTGATATTATATATGAATTGGTTCCTGAGCTAAAAACCCAAGAAAGGGGTTGTTTAAAAAGTGAGGAGTTTCCATTTTTAGAACATGTCATTTATATTGGACAGGAAAAGCACAGGGGAATGTACAATACCAATGAATTGATGCTTTTGGGTAAACACAGTGATGATGAAGATCTTTTAACCGTTAAAAAGACTCTTAGTAATCGTGATGTTGTTAATATGCAGTACACCAGTGGAACAACAGGATTTCCAAAGGGAGTGATGCTCACCCATAGAAATATCCTCAACAACGGTTATTATATAGGTGAAAGGCAAAAATTCACTGAAGAGGATAGATTATGTATCACTGTTCCATTATTCCATTGTTTCGGTATTGTGTTGGCAGTTATGGCCATAATAACCCATGGGGCCACAATGGTAATGATAGAACTTTTCGACCCGTTGATGGTGCTTGGTGCTGTACAAAAGGAGAAATGTACAGCATTGTACGGAGTTCCAACCATGTTCATTGCAGAATTCAGCCACCCAATGTTTGATATATTTGATTTATCATCCCTTCGTACTGGTATAATGGCGGGTTCACCGTGTCCAATCGAGGCAATGAAAAAAGTTGTTAAGGACATGCACATGACAGAAATAACCAGCGTTTACGGACTTACAGAAGGTTCACCAGGATTCACACAGACCAGTGTTGATGATCCACTTGAAAAGCGTGTTGAAACCGTGGGAAAACCCCTTCCAAATTGTGAGGTTAAAATTGTGGACCCTGAAACAGGTGAAACTCTCGGAACCAATCAGACTGGTGAAATATGCTGTAAAGGTTACAATGTCATGAAGGGATATTATAAAATGCCTGAAAAAACCAAAGAAGTTATAGATGAAGATAGATGGCTTCACAGCGGAGATCTGGCCACTTGTGATGAAGAAGGATATTACTCAATTGTGGGTCGTATCAAAGACATGATCATAAGGGGTGGGGAGAATATTTACCCTAGGGAAATAGAGGAATTCATTCACACCATAGACGGTATTATGGATGTACAGGTCGTTGGAATACCAGATAAAAAATATGGGGAAATAATTGGAGCATTCATAATAAAAGAAGAAGGATCACAGTTGACTTCAGAGGATATTAGAGATTATGCATCACATAAAATAGCACGTTACAAAGTGCCCAAACATATCTTCTTCGTTCAAGAGTTCCCACTAACTGCAAGCGGTAAAATTATGAAATTTAAACTGAGGGATCAGGCAGTTGAAATCTTGACTAAAGAATCAGAAGAAGATATTTAATTTTAAACCGTGTATGTCTCGAATTCTCTATTTTTTTTATGCAAATCCCATGAACTGACACTGTGAATTAGGAATTAATTTTAGCAAATCAAGAAAAATGATAATTTTAAGGAAAAATAAAAAAATATTGGAAATGTTTCCAATTGGCAGCGCCAAGGGTGCAGTCAATACTCGGAGACAGCCTTTATTTTATGGTTACCTGAAACTGAAAAGGACAGGGGATAAAGTAAGACCATATAAATTCATAGTTAAAAAGGATCCAGAAAATGAGAGCCTTTTACCTCCGAGCGAAGCCATTAAAATATTACGAAAACAGAACGTATATCTCATAGGTGAAGACATTGAGACCGAAGAAATGTTAAATTCTTTGGACATACCCTTTAAAAGAACACTTATGTGTAGACACTGCACTTTTGAAGGTTTTATAACCTTAATCCGTAGAGATTCTTCTTACCTCTATCATAATGAATATATCTGTCGAAAATGTGCAGAAGAAGAGATAAAACGAGAATTAAAGGCACGATCATTTGACATGAGCACATTTGAAAACTTCAAAAGAATACTAGACAAAACAGGAGACTTGAAACTAGTTTTGAGTATGTTTGATCCAAGATTCAATCCCGTGAAAAATCCTAACTTAACATTATACGACAAGATAGGTACAGGTAAAGATCAAGAAGTCAAAGTGAGTATGGACGACCTAAAAATTCCATCCGAGTTAAAAAAAATATTAAAGGGCCATGGAAAACATTTACTGCCAGTACAAGCTCTTACACTCGATGAAGGACTTCTTGAAGGTCAAAATCTCCTGGTTGTATCAGCTACAGCCAGTGGTAAAACTCTCATAGGCGAACTTGCAGGAGTTCCAGGAGCAATGAAGGGTGAAAAATTCATATTTCTAACACCATTAGTTGCACTTGCCAACCAGAAGCACAGAGACTTTAAAAAGAAGTACAAAAAACTTGGACTTAAAGTTTCAATACGTGTGGGAATGAGTAGGATAAATGCAAAAGAGGAACTTTCAATACACGATGAACGTGTGAGGGATGCGGAAATAGTAGTTGGAACCTATGAAGGTCTTGATTTCCTTTTACGTTCTGGTAACTCATCTGAACTTGGAAAACTCGGTACAGTAGTTGTTGATGAAATTCATATGCTTGATGACGATGAAAGGGGCCCACGTCTGAAGGGATTAATACGTAGATTACAAACTTTATTTCCTGATCTACAAGTTATAGGTTTATCTGCTACTATTAAAAATCCTCGTGAAATAGCTGATAAGTTCAAGATGAAACTAGTAGAGTATGACAAGCGCCCGGTTCCATTGGAGAGACATCTTATATTTGCAAGGTCTGAACATGACAAAGAGGATCTTATGCAAAGACTTGCAAAACAGGAGTACAAGAATGTGTCTGCCAAGGGATTTAAAGGCCAGACTATAATATTCACAAATTCCCGGAGAAAAACCCATTCAATAGCAGATTATCTAATTAAGAGAGGTGTAAATGCTGCGGCCTATCACGCGGGACTTTCTTATGCTAAAAAAAGTAAAATAGAAAAGGATTTCTTAAAACAGGAAATGTCCACTGTAGTAACAACTGCAGCACTTGCTGCCGGAGTTGATTTTCCAGCTTCTCAAGTTATATTCGAAACTCTTACAATGGGGAACAAATGGTTAACACCCAACGAGTTTTCCCAAATGCTTGGAAGGGCTGGAAGACCATCTTACCATGATATGGGCAAGGTATACTTAATACCAGAGGTAGGATTGAAATACGATGACATAACAGAAGATATGCGTGCAGTTGCACTATTAGAAAGTGATGTGGAACCCATCAATGTACACTACACCGAAGACGCAGTGGTTGAACAAGTACTTTCAGATCTATGTGCTGGAACAGCCAATAATGTTAGTGAACTTAAAAATGTCTACGCAACTGAAGATATTCCCATGAACATTAACATGGCATGTAACCTCATACTTGATTATGGTTTTGCAGTCGAGATGAAGGGTAAACTATCACCAACTCATTATGGGCGTGCTGTCTCGATGTCATTTTTAAACTATGAGGATGCTAACCACATTAAAACAGGTATAATCAACAAAAAGCCCTTGGAACCACTTGATATTGCAGTAGGTTTAAAACCCTTTGAAAATGCTTATCTATCAACCAGGATCAGTCAAAAACTTGCACGAGCATTAAGGGCTAATATTTCATCAAGGCTCTTTGCAGACTCCACTCTTGATATTTTGAGTTCAGCCGATGCCATATCAAAGCTTGAACCTAAATTCCAGGAACTACTAATAAATCTTCAGATTGAATTTTTATCGTGTAGGTGTAAAGACAGGCCATTTTGTGATTGTTTCCAGATGGAACTTTCAAGGAAAATGTTAAAGTACAGAATGTTAAAGTACGACCCAGCAGACATTAGTAAAAAACTCTTAAAGGATTATGGTATACATGCCTATGCGGGAGACATTTTTTCATGGCTTGATTCATTAATAAGGGTAATTGAAGCAGTTAGAAGAATTGCTGACGCTTTTAACAGGGTTCAAATAGTTAATGAATGTACTAGGTTGATTAAAAAGATAGAAAATTAATATTTATCCACAATTTTTTTTACATCGTTTATCACATCGACTATCGCTGCCTCAAGGAGTGATTCACCAAGGTTCATATCTACTCTAACTCCCAATTGTTCAATTTCTCGTGCACCCTTTTCGATTCCTATGTCAGTTTCTCTCGCTTTTTTAAAACCAACCATTCCCACCTCGGGATACTTATCAAAGTCGCAGTGTTCCTTAATTTTAGACACATCTAAAAATCCTAATAACGCTCCTATTGATATTTCACCTGTTCCTGCATGTGGCCCTTCAATTTCCACTATCTTATTATTAAAAACAATGTTAAGCCCTGTTTTTTCATTAATATCATTTAGATAATCTTTAATTGGTAAGTTACCACCATGACCATTTACAAGAACTATGGTGTCTAAATTTAAACATTTTTTTGCTGATTTTAGTGTTGGTATTAATTGTTTATTAACTAAGTCTTCTGGTTTAAGGTGCACTCCATGATTTATATGCGGATACTCTGTTGCAGCATAGAGAACTCCAAGAAATTTTGCTCCAGTAATTAATGATGCTTGAAGTCCAATATATGCAGCAATTTTAGAATCTGTATCTATTGGAAGGGCGGCACCATGATTTTCAAGGTGGGATCCAATTGCTAAAATGCCTATACCATGTACTTTAGATGATATTACATTCCCTGAATCATATCTCAATACTACCATTTAAACACCTCAATTCTTAATTTAAATTTTGAATTCCATTATAATGAATTGAGGGATTAAATAGTTAAATCCCACAATTTATCCCCGATATGATGTATTGTTTTTATAGCCTTACCTTCACGGTTTTTGACCATTTCAGGACCAGATATAAGACTTTTACCTGTTGCCAGAGGTTTTCTATGGCTTTCTTCGATTATAATCACTAGATCTCCTTCTTTTATATTTGGATCTGCATCTGTGATACCTGGGGACATTATGTCTGCACCTTTAATAACAAATTTAACTGCACCCATATCTACCACAACATATCTTGATTGGATATCTAATTCTAGAGCACCTTTAATTGTTGGAAACGGTTCTCCATCTATCCACATAATCATAGGGGTACCATCTATTAGTATTATATCTTCCGAATCTGTTTCAATTAGTTCAACTTTACTATTTGGTTTCAGAATTGTTGAGTAATCACCAAGTTTCGTTTCCACGTCTTTGAGCATTTTCTTTTTAAGATGATATCTTTTACGTATCTTCAATTTTACAACACACCTTACATACGTAACTTACTTACGTAATCTTTTTCTAATCTTTAATTTAAACATTAATTACAATATTTATATTATATTATTTGGCAACGGATACATTTAAATATAAATCGAACCAACAATGAAGTTATAGGAAAGGTGATATTGTGACTGTACAGAAGAATGTGAATACTTCAAGACCCTTAGATGTACTTGGTAAATCATTGAACACACAAGTATTGATAGAGCTCAAAGGTGGAAGAGAGTTCAGGGGACTTTTAAAAAGTTTTGACATGCATATGAATTTAGTATTGAACGAAGCCGAAGAATTAGAAGGCGGAGAGACATCAAAAAGGTTAGGAATCGTCCTTATTAGAGGGGATAATATAGTTTATATATCTCCAGTATAACAAACTAATCCTACTACAACTCGACTATATAAATTTAAGATCACGGAGGATACAATAAATGAAAGGAACACCATCATTTGGTAAGCGTAACAAAAAGACCCATATCCGTTGCAGGCGTTGTGGTAAAAACTCATACAACGCACGTAAAAAGTACTGCGCAGCATGTGGATTCGGAAGATCTGCAAAGATCAGAACTTACAACTGGCAGAATAAAAAGCTTAACGGTTTAAGGTTGACATAAATGGATGCGATTAATCCAATAGATGTTCGGATAATTGTGGAAGGTGCATCTGATGTGGAAATAGTATCAAGGGCAATGCAGAACATTGCCCTCGGTGCTGAATACCACATCACCATCTCCGCTATAATTCCAACAACTAACCCTGATATAGCTAAGAAAGCAGTCCAGGGTGCAGATATAGTACTGATTGCAACTGATGTTGATGCACCAGGTAGGGAACTAGCAGAAAAGTTCAAAAAATGTCTTAAAGATCAAGTTGGACATGTTGAACGTATGAAATTTCCTTTTGGTCACGATGTGGAATATATGGATCCCTCTATAATAAAGAAGGAAATCAAAAACGCCATTATCAGGACAGGACTCACATCAATAGCCAACATACATAAATTTCGCGAACTTGATGAACAATTAATGGAATCAAGGGAGAATTTATTAGTATTGGCCAAAGAGAAAAAGGATCTGGAGATCGAGAACCAGAGGCTAAACTCAACAAATAAAAAATTATCAGATTCAAATGATAAACAAGCTGAAAAGCTTAAAATAGTGGAAGACGAATTCAGGAATGCCAAACATAGGCACGCAGATATCAAAAATAAATATCAATTCCTCAAATCCAAACAACTTTTCGAAAGATTTTCACTTAAAAAACTATGGAAAGAATCATTTGATGAAGAATTAACAGAAGAAGAACAGATTTATTTTATATCTAATGAATTTAAGCCTGAAAAAATTATTATAGGTCAAGAATACATTGCAGCAGCATCAAAAGATGCTGCTAAAGAATGGTTAAAAATAATACGGGCAGTTCTAATTTTTTACGATTCTAAAATTGAGGATCTGAAGGAAGAATTTACAGATGAAAAATTTAACCCAAACCTATTAAAGGAATAAATAAAAAGTATCCATAAAGAGATGTATAGAAATCTAATTTTCAAAATAAGATTGATTATAAATGATTTATTTGAGATAATCTATTCAAAATATTATCTTATAATATCAGGGAGATTTTCAATTGAGGGATAAATGTGGTATTGTAGGTGCATATTCTCGTAATAAGTCTATTAACATTTCACGCCAAATATACTATGGTTTATACGCTCTGCAGCACAGAGGACAAGAATCTGCAGGTATATCAACCTACAACGGCGATGAAGTATCAACCTATCGTGGAATGGGACTAGTCTGTGATGTTTTCAACAACGGAAACATGGAAGGAATGGACGGCCACGTAGGCATAGGACATGTAAGATATTCAACTACAGGTAAATCAAAAATAGAAAATTCTCAACCATTTTTCTGTGAATTTGAATCTGGAACAATAGCAATAGCTCACAATGGGGATATAATCAATTCAATGGAACTTCGATGTGAACTAGAACTATTAGGATATGAATTTAAATCCACAACAGACTCTGAAGTAATATGTCACCTCCTCACAAGGGAACACATAAAAACAAAAGAAATGATTGAAGCAATCAGAAACATCACAAAAATGCTTACAGGTTCCTATTCACTTGTAATTCTTGTAAATGATGATCTCTATGTTGTAAGAGATCCAAGCGGGATAAAACCACTATCCATGGGTAACTTAGATGGTTTAACCATCGTAGCATCGGAAACAGTAGCTTTTGATGTAGTGGGTGCCAACTACATACGAGATGTGGAACCCGGAGAAATACTACATATAAATGAAGGAATAAAAAGTTACACACTTCCCGAAGAAGAAAAACCTAGAAGGGCTCATTGTATGTTTGAATATGTTTATTTTGCACGCCCTGACAGTATTCTCGACGGAAGATCAGTTTACAATGTAAGACTAAACATTGGAAAAGAACTTTCACGAGAATTCCCCGCAGATGCAGATGTGGTCATGCCAGTACCTGACTCAGCAATAACAGCAGCAATAGGATATTCAAGGGAATCAGGACTAGGATACGGGGAAGGACTTATAAAAAACCGTTACGTGGGAAGAACATTTATCATGCCGACACAAACAGAAAGAGAAACATCTGTCAGGCTTAAAATGAACCCAATAAAATCAGAACTCGAAGGCAAAAGCATAGTACTGGTCGATGACAGTATTGTAAGAGGAACAACATCAAGATCACTAATAAAAGTACTAAGAGAAGCAGGAGCCAGAGAAATACATTTACGTGTCGGTTGTCCACCCATAATATCGCCCTGTTACTATGGAATAGCAATGGCAACAAAAAAAGAACTAATAGCCTCAGATAAAGAAGTCGAAGAAATAAGAAAAATACTAGGCGTAGATTCATTAGGCTATCTCAGTATAGAATCATTAAGAGACTGTATAGGCCTAGAAAACGGAAACCTATGTATGGGATGCCTTACAGGAGAATATCCGACATCATTACCAGATAACATTGCCAAATATGAGGCAAACCGTTGTTAACATAATTTTATAATTCAATCTTTTCAAATTCCAACTATTATTTTATTTTTTTTATAAATTTAACTAAAAATTAGGGTGGTAAAAATCGTTGAACTACTTTCACCTGCAAGGGACATGGCATCACTGACCTCAGCAATAAAAAACGGAGCCGATTCCGTTTACATAGGTGTACAAGGATACAATATGCGGGCAAATGTAGCCAACTTTTCCACCAACGAACTAACAAAAGCAGTCAAAACCTGTCACGATGCAAATGTAAAACTCTACATATGCACCAACACCACTGTAAAGGAAGGAGATTTAAAAGAATTAAGAGAATTAATGCCCATAATCAAATCATCCGGAGCAGATGCAGTCATAGTATCAGATCTAGGGGCACTCAACATAGCAGCACAAAATCAAATCCCAGTTCACATGAGTGTACAAGCAAATATATCCAACAGCGAAGCATTAAAAATTCTACAAAAACTAGGAGTCTCAAGGGTCATACTATCAAGAGAAAACACACTCAAAGAAATAAAAGAAATAGCAAAAAATACCAATATGGAAATAGAAGTCTTTGTACACGGATCCATGTGTGTAGCAATATCAGGAAGATGCTTTTTAAGCTCCCATCTCTACAATAGAAGTGCAAACTGTGGAGAATGTCTCCAACCATGTAGAAAGGAATGGAAAATAATATCAGAAGATGGAGAAGAACTGATAATAACCGGAGCATACGAACCAGAACCAAATAAAACACCAGACAAAACAAATTTCAAACCCCAAAAAACAGAATTTGAAGACAAAACATCAGACAGAACACACATACTCAGTCCAAAGGATCTCTGCATGTTGGAGTACATACCCCAACTAATAGAAGCAGGAGTAAAGGTGTTTAAAATAGAGGGAAGGGCCAAACCAGCAGATTATGTAGCAACAGTAACACGTGTTTACAGGGAAGCAATTAACATATACAACAATGGAATGTGGAACCTACAAAAACAAGAAAATATAGAAAAATGGGAAAAGGACATTACCAAAGTATTTAACCGAGGATTCGACACAGGATTTTTCTATAAAACACCAAATGAAACCAGCAGTTCCAACCAAGCAACATCTATCAAAAGAGACATTGGAATGATTGTAAACTACTACCAAAAAGTAGAAGCAGCCGAAATACGATTATGGGAAAATCTTGAACTGGGAGAAGAAATAATTATCCAAGGAAACAAAACAGGATCAATTGCCATGAAAGTTGAATCCATGCAAGTGAACGGAAAAAACATAGAAAAAATCTCCAAGGGCCAAAATGTAGCTGTACATGTAAAAGAAAAGGTAAGACCCAACGACGCAGTATATAAAAGAATAATCAAAGACGAAACCACATAAATCCAACAAAATACAAAGCTCATCACTACCCCAATACATAAAACCAGAATATGCCAAAACCAAACAAACACCCTAAATCGGAACAAACACCCAATAAGTCAGAACAAATATCCCAAGTCAGAACAAACATCCTAAACCAGATTTCAAATCACTACCTCACGACATTAATTCTTATTACAAAAATTAATTTTAGAATGATAAACCCTACAAATTTTGCACTAATATAATAAATACAATTTCTATCCAAAAAAAAGCTAGATTTGAACCCAAGTCTAATTCAAATAATGCCCTATAACAAAACAAATGTAGTAGGAAAATCAAAGATAAACTAAAATTTCACTACCTTAAAAGATATTAAATTTATACTAAGACTTTTGGTGGTAAAGATCAATAAAAAGGAGTCGATTTTAATGATTGAAAATGTTATGCAGAAAAATGTCATAAAATTTAATGAACTGGATAAAATAGTAGACGTAGCCCAGAGTTTGAGGGATAATAAAATAAGCGGAGCTCCGGTTGTTGACGAAAATAATAAGGTTGTTGGAGTAATCAGTGAAGGAGATATAATGAGACTTCTTGAAGTACACCATCCCCGAATAAATCTCATACTACCAGCACCCCTAGACCTGATTGAACTCCCAATAAAAATGAAATACGAATTAGACGAGATTGCCGAGGACATGCAAAGAGATGCATCTACAGTAATAGATCAAATAATGACTAAAAAAGTGATTAAAATAAGTCCCGAAGCATCAATATCCGACGCAGCAGAATTAATGGACACACATAAAGTTAACAGACTTCCAGTAATTAATGGTGAGGGTAAGTTAATTGGAATAGTAACCAGGGGGGATATCATAGGCGCAATGGTGAGAGGGGATGAATAAAACCAAAAAAATTGCCATCTACGGAAAGGGCGGTATAGGAAAATCAACCATAGTCTCTAACATTGCAGCAGCACATTCCGAAGACAAAAATGTACTGGTAATAGGTTGCGATCCAAAGGCAGACACTACAAGAACGCTGGTGGGAGAAAGAATACCCACAATACTCGATATAATAAAAAATAAAAAGAATGCAACAATAGAAGATATTCTGTTTCGAGGATATGGTGATGTGAAATGTGCTGAATCAGGAGGGCCAGAACCCGGAGTAGGATGTGCAGGAAGGGGAGTAATAGTTGCCATGAACCTCCTTGAACGTCTAGGTGTTTTTTCAGAAGATCTCGATCTAATAGTCTACGACGTGCTCGGAGATGTGGTCTGCGGTGGATTTGCAGTTCCATTACGTGAAAATTTCGCAGACGAAGTTTACATAGTAACATCAGGAGAATATATGGCATTATATGCTGCAAACAACATATGTAAAGGAATAAAAAAACTTAAAGGCAATTTTGGCGGTATTATATGCAACTGTAGGGGAATTGAAAACGAGCTTGAAATAGTTCAGGAATTCGCTGACACAGTCAAAAGCAGGATCATTGGAGTCATACCCCGCAATGAAATAGTACAAAAAAGTGAAATAGATGCAAAAACTGTTCTAGAAAAATTTCCAGATTCACAACAAGCAGAACTCTATAGAAAACTAGCCAATGCCATCTATGAAAACCAAGAATTTGTAATTCCAGAGCCAATGGAAATAAATGAATTTGACCAACTTTTCAGAAAATACCAATAAAAAAAAAACCTGAAAAAAACCTTCGATCGAACACATTTCTAAATTTATACATTTTTATTCTCTACACAACCCCTTAATTACAATTCCATAGCTCTAACTATAATGTATTTTACCCTATTACATCTGCTATACAATACTATATAATACTGTTTGATACTATATNNATTGTCTGATATTATATGGTATTGTCCGGTACTGTATGGTATTGAATCGTACTATCCAAAACCTAAATTAGGTTAGACATCTAAATCTAACCAGTTCTATTTAAATCTGGTTAACTATAATTAAATAAATATTATATTTTTTTTTTCGAAACTAAACATAATCTTCAATAGAACACAGCCAAATTTTCAAATTATTTAATTTACAACCGGACTACAAAAAATCCTTATTTTACCATGGTTGGTGATGAGCTAATTATAAAGGGTATTCTACAAAAAAACAAAATTAAATATTCATAAACACACTATAAATCCTCTAATTTTTTAGGCTCCAATAAAAGTTTCTTAAAGGAATTAATACACACACCAACAGATCCATCAAGATCATCGAATTTAAACAGATGGGAAGAACATTTACAATCCGAACATCCAAAACCTTTAATTCCAACCCCTTCCATACCAACCTCCGATGCAAGAGCACACTCCCACTTACCATTATCAACCGCAAAAACAATTTCAACCAACTCCACATTTAAATCGGCTAACAGATAATCAACATGCCAAAAAAGCTTCTTATCATCACTCAAATGCCTTTTCAAACGACTTTCAAGGGAATTAAGTGCCGAGCCAACATAAACATAAAAACCCTTACCAAAATCAAAAGAACCCAACTTACCAACCTGGATGGTAATATCACTACAGATATGAATTATAAGACAATAAGTGCCCTTTAATATAACTTTTTTTACCATTTTACAAAACCCATCCACAAATTATTCATAAACATATCCTATCATTACCATCTAAACCCCATCATCTAAAAACATATATACAAATAACATTCCACCATAATCTTCATCATTAATTCAACGAAAACATCAAATTTTTAATGGTATAACATAATATCACTACTTACCTGGAGGTTAAAAATATGGAATATACCTTTATAGTAAAGGGACATCCTAATATCACATCAAAACATAAAACAACGCTGGAATTTACAAAGGATCCAGATATTGGTATAACAGCAGACTGTATAATTGGAGTAAAATCTCAGGTATCAATGGACAATATTCCCAGGGAAATAACCCAGGCCATAAAGGAGGATAATAGACCTATAACTCTCAAACTTGAAACAGAAAATGCTGCTGATACCATTAAAGGTTATGGACATCATAAACTAACCCTTGACCATCCAACCGACATGGTTTCAAGGAAGAGTGATTTCAAATGCAGCAGAACCCTCATGATAAATGCAGATAAAGGAGCAATTGACCTTAAAACAGATTTAATAAAGGATCTACGTGATTGTAATCCACTAAAAGTCACAATAATAATCAATTGAATTACATTCCAACAAATTAACCATATAATTCAAAGATAAGTATAATTCAAATATTTAACAGTTAATACGAGTAGAATATCCATTCAAATATCCATTTAACATTAAAAATTTTCTTTTAAATTATAACTTCACTTCTAAATTAAAATATAATTATAATTCATGATTTTTAATAATGTCTCATTTTTAGATAAAATGTAGAATAAATAATATTATCATAATTATGTATTTAAAATCAGAAAATAAAGTGCAGGGGACGGGATTCGAACCCGCGAAGGGCTACCCCACTAGGCCCTCAACCTAGCGCCTTTGACCGCTCGACCACCCCTGCCGATCAAATAATATGAAACTATTTGAGCATACCAATTTCTTTACGTCTCACTATTTAAATGTTTTCCTTATTCAACTGGACTCTAAAAACCTAAATAATAACTTAATAAAGATGGGGTACAAAATAGGAACAATTTAACCATATAATAACTGAAAAATTGGATTAAAGCACCGAAACAACGGAATGATCTTATGAAGGCCATAACCCCGACCAAAGATGGAGTACTCCTCAACATAGAGGTTTCACCAAAATCTGATAAGTTCAGGATAACGGGTTACAACCAATGGAGAGAATCAGTTGAAGTTAAAATAAAAGCGCTTCCACAGAAGGGAAAAGCAAATAAAGAAATAATTACAGAATTTTCAAAAATTACCAAAACAGCTGTTGAAATAATATCCGGACATAAAAGTCATCATAAAACCCTGAAAATCTATGATATATCCGAAGATGACATGATTAAAATATTAAAACCATACCTCTAAAAAAAACTCATTCTAAATATAAATTCAACCGAAAATAAAAAATAGGATATATATGAGTTCTTGTAAAATGGAATGAACCCTATAAACCCCTAAAACATGGAGACATTATCCTTATACCAGTTAATGGTTAAGGTGAGTGCATCCTCAAATTTCATTTCTGGTTTCCATCCCAGTTTCATTATCTTCGATGAATCGAGGGAGTATCTTTTATCGTGTCCCAGACGATCTTCAACAAAGGTTATGAGACTTTCAGGTTTTCCAAGAATTTCCAATATCAAATTGGTGATTTCGAGGTTGTTTTTCTCGTTTCCACCACCTATATTATAAACTTCCCCAAGTTTCCCCTTAATAAGGGCCGTGTAAACTCCAACACAGTTATCAGGTGCAAATATCCAGTCACGAACATTTTTACCATCACCATAAACTGGAAGTTGTTTATTCTGCATTGCATTTAATATGAACAGTGGTATGAGTTTTTCAGGGAACTGGTAAGGTCCAAAATTATTACTGCTTCGTGTTATAAGAACAGGAGCACCATAAGTTTTATAATAAGCACTGACAAGCACATCTGCTCCGGCTTTACTTGCAGAGTAGGGACTTGAAGGATCTATATTGCTTTCTTCATTGAAAGAACCGTTATCTATGCTACCATAAACTTCATCGGTTGATATTTGGAGGTACCTTTCAATATCATATTTCCGAACACATTCAAGCAGATTGTAAGTACCTATAACATCGGTTTTAACAAAAACACCGGGATCTTCAATTGATCTGTCAACATGGGTCTCGGCTGCAAAATTCACAACCATATCACAATCTTTCATAACCTTATTAACAGCTTCTGAATTTCCAATATCTCCCTTAACAAATTCTATTTTATTTTTCACATCATCTAAATACTCTGGATTGGCAGCGTAGGTTAACTTGTCAAAAATAACCAGGTCATGATCATATTTCTCAATCATCTCATGAACAAAGTTACAGCCAATAAAACCTGCTCCTCCAGTAATAAGCATCTTCATAGTTTCTCACCATTATTTTAAATTATTATATTATTATTTTCAAACAATTTTTTTTAAATTTAAATTCAATTATCATTACATCGGTATTAAGTTTAAATTTTGAGATATTATTATCTATCCATGTTTCTTTCCATCT
This sequence comes from Methanobacterium sp., assembly GCA_003151535.1. Classification (GTDB taxonomy): domain Archaea; phylum Methanobacteriota; class Methanobacteria; order Methanobacteriales; family Methanobacteriaceae; genus Methanobacterium_B. Next base: position 17,063 of record PLXT01000108.1, on the reverse strand, counting down.
AATATCCAATTATAGGGTATTTCATCTGTATCTGGTGGTAAATGAAATTCATCGGGTTCACTGTAGTTATATGGATTAGTTGGCACATTAACACAGAATGTTGTGTCACTCCCAATGGCCTTGAAACCATGATAAACGTGTGGAGGTACACTTATCAGGAGGGGATTTTTTTCTCCGATAAAAAATTCGTTTAACTCACCATAGGTTGGAGAATTTTTCCTAACATCATAAAGCGCAACTTTGACCATCCCATTTATACATGTGAAGTTATCCCTATGTTTTATGTGCAAATGCCATGCTTTAACAACCTCAGGGTATGCTGTGGTTAGGTAGACCTGACCAAAATTTTCATACAAATCTTCGTCACACCTCAATATTTCCATAAGCCATCCCCTTTCATCGGGGATCACCCTAAGATTTTTAGTCATCACACCTTCAATCATTCTAAACACCATTAGATTGCTCAAAAATTTTATATATTCCATTCCTATTAAACCATTACCATTAATATGTTTAATTTATACTAAAGTTATAAAGAATAAATAAATGTGTTTAAAAAATAAATTTCTACTGTTCAAATTAATCAAAATTTACGTGGGTGATCATATATGAAAGCTGTTATACCTGCTGCAGGGCTTGGTACAAGATTTTTACCGGCCACAAAAGCACAACCAAAGGAAATGTTACCGGTTTTTAACAAACCAACCATACAATATGTTGTTGAAGAGGCTGTTGCATCGGGAATTGATGATATTCTAATAGTAACTGGTAAGGGAAAAAGATCTATAGAAGATCACTTTGACAAATCATTCGAACTCGAATATTTCCTAAGAAACTGTGGAAAAACCGAGAACCTCCATGAAATAGAGGCCATATCCGAAATGGCAGATATTTATTACGTGAGGCAGAAGAAACAGAATGGACTGGGAGATGCTATTCTATGTGCTAAAAAGCATGTGGATGGAGATGCATTTGCTGTGCTTTTAGGAGATACAATCGCCAGATCAACTGTACCGTGTACACAACAACTAGTAGATATCTACAACAAGTATGGTGCATCAACAATTGCCATTGAAAAGGTTCCAGATAAAAAGGTAGAAAGATATGGAATAATTAAGGGAAATAAAGTTTCAGACAACCTTTATGAAATTGAAGACCTTGTTGAAAAACCAAAACTAAGTGAAGCACCATCAAACCTTGCAATAACAGGCAGATACATCCTCACATCCGAAATATTCGACCACATAGAACACCTAACTCCTGGTGTTGGTGGAGAAATCCAACTCACAGATGCAATGAAATCCCTTGACAAAATATACGGCCATGTATTTGAAGGCAAGATATACGACATAGGAAACACAGTTGAATGGCTTAAAAGTTCCATAGAACTAGCACTGGAAGATCCTGAGGTTGGTGAAGATTTAAGGAGTTACATGACAGAAATTGTTAAGTGCTAAAAACACATAAAAAAAACAAAACCCAAACCACCATAAAGCTTTTAAATTAACATTAAAGTATCTAAAACTTAGATATTCAAATTAAATTATATAATTCATATTAATTGTTTGATTTGGAAGATAACTCATTAAAAAAAATGTTCTGTACAAAAGAAAATAATTAGTTTAATATATTCTACTCATTTTTTTTATCTTTTGATGCCATTTCCATGCTGTTTCTATTATCAGGGACAGATCATCATATTTTGGTTCCCATCCCAATATTTTACGTATTTTATCAGAACTTCCAACCAGAATAGGAGGATCTCCTGGACGCCTAACATCCTCAACAGCTTTTATATCCTGACCAGTTATTTCCCTGGATTTCTCAATCACTTCCCTAACAGAAAATCCATTCCCATTTCCAAGATTGAAATAATCACTTTTACCACCATCTTCAAGATATTGGAGTGCTTTTAAATGGGCATCAGCCAGATCAGTCACATGTACATAATCTCTGATACAGGTACCATCGGGGGTGTTATAATCGGTGCCAAATATTTTGATACTATCCCTTCTACCAGAAGCTGCATCGAGTACTAAAGGTATCAGATGGGTTTCAGGATTGTGAAGTTCACCAATTTCCGCATCGGGATCGGCTCCTGCAGCATTGAAATATCTTAAAGATACATAGCGTAAATTATAGGCACGACTATAATCAGAAAGTACATTTTCAACCATTAACTTACCACGCCCATATGGACTTATAGGATTTTGTGGATGCTGTTCAGTAATAGGTATCTCCACAGGATCTCCATACGTTGCACATGTAGATGAGAACACTAAACTCTTAACATCAAATTCAAGCATCACCCGTAACAGGTTAAGTGTGTTGCAAACATTGTTACCATAATACATCTGGGGATCTTCAACAGACTCACCCACAAATGTAAAAGCCGCAAAATGCATCACAGCAGTTATGGGATACTTCTCAAATATTCTACGGATATCATCAACATTTCCAAGATCTCCACGTTCAAAAGTTCCCCATTTAATAAACTCTTCATGACCATAACTCAGATTATCAAAAACAAGGGTTTCATAACCGTTAAGGTTAAGCTGTTTGTTAATATGCGCGCCAATATAACCGGCACCACCAACTATCAGTATCATAATCTACATGTCTGTAAATCATTATAAAATAAAGTATCTCAAAACCCGCTATGGGATAATATTAAATATTTAACGACATTAAATCCGCAACAACCAAATAAAAAATTGCAAGACTACCCCACTTCCCCCAAATTTTAGCTATCTCCCGAAGTTCATTGGGAGAAATGGGTTTCCCATCGTTATAATAATGGGACACAATCCTTCTAAGACCAATATCATCTGCAGGTACCACAACAAGTCTGTGAAGACCCCTAATAACAGCAAGTTCAGCAGTCCAAACACCAATACCCCGAATATTTAACAGTGCATCAATAATTTCCTGTGTACCCCTAGTTTTTAACTCATCTAAATCCACGGCATCATCCATAATATTTTTAGACAAATCAATAACATATTCAGCCTTTCTAAAACTCAAACCCACACAACGAAGATCGTCTCTTTCCAATTTAGAAAGAGTTTTAGGTGTTGGGAATGCATAATAAATCATATTATTTAGTTCTAGAGCATCTCCGAAGATTTTTATCATCTGTGTTTCAATGCTTCTGGCAGCTTTTAACGATATTTGCTGTTCAATAATAGAAGAAACAATAGCTTCAAAGAATGTAGGGGTTATGGGGCTGTTTAAACCTTTAAGCTAGGCTGTTAACTTGGACATTACTTCATCCACATTCATATCGTCATAAAAATTTTTCAGATTAAAATCTAAGTTAAAAATCGTCGTAACATTAGACGTAACAACCAGACCATCATCATTATCCAGATTTTTATCTGGCAAGACCTCCACAGTAAGTTCGGGATTATCAACAGTACCCGTTGACCTTATAGTAACCAGCACAAGCCTAGCATTTAAATGTATGACCTGCCAGTATGAACCATTTTCATAACTTTGAATTTGGGAATCGCCATTAGAAAATATTTTGGCACTTAAATCAAAATTAAAAGGGGCTTCGGGATGTATTTTTAGTATCAAACAATCACCAACCTGATATTTAAACCATCTAATATATGGATCATTAAATATTTCAAAAAATATTTGAGAATTTCTATTTACTTGATTTTTTTTTGTCTGAATTTTTATAATTTTTTTTAGTAGTGAGTTTAATGGTGAATTTTGTTATAAACATGACATAATTAGAACATAATCGTGGTTTAACGTCTCATTTAACTCATTTTTCCGAGTAATTAACATATAATCATAGTTTCTTTAATTGCCTTATAATAAGGCTTATATAGATATTAAAGAATAAATTGTATTTAAACAGGAATTTAGTTATTATTAAACGTTTTTTATTGGTATTAGCTATTTTCTATGTTTTTTTAGGCATATGTGGCTGTTTTAGTAAGGAGTTTGTAAATATTTTTACTACACGGGAGTAGATACCAAGTTCTTTTAATACTTTAATAGTTTTTTATATGTTTATATTAATAATTAATTATATAAGTTATTGATCCTAATAAAACTGGTATTGAGGTGAATCGTAATGTCAGAACTTATTATGAGTCCAGTGAATATTGAATTAGCTTTTAAAATGTTAGTAGGTAGAGATGATGATACTTTAGATGGTTATATACATGCTGATGTATTTAGACATGGTGATAGTGAACAATTGGGGTTATTATTACAAAAGACAGCTGATGTGTTAGGGGATCGGATGGTTAACATAGAATTCGAATCCTGGGAATATGGGGCAGGTCAACCTAAAATGAGGTTAGGTATGGCTATTAATAATTTACGTCTAATTGGACAAGCAATAGAAATTATAGAAAAACGTGAACCTGAAGATTATCATTGGAATATTATTGGAATGTTAATCACAATCATAGGAAGCCTATTTGATCATATTGATGGGAGACACATCTGTTTATAAAAAAAAAGAATCTGATAAATTGAATATGATCCTGATATATTTTAGGATTAAATCATAAACCATTATAGTCAATTATTTTTTTTAAAAATATGTTTTTAATAATCAACTTAATATATCATCCATCATATCGGGAACTATGTTGTTTTACGTTTTTTTTCTATGATCTTCATCGCTTCTATGATGTTATCTTTATTTATCTTGTCATCTGAGATTTTTGGTTCCAGGTTATCCTTGGTTCCACTTTTAACTTTCGGCGGTAAACCCCAATGGTCAGTGAATCTATGTTCTAACATCCACTGAGCAGCTTTCCAATCATCTTCCGCTGCCCTTGAAATGATAGCAACATCCCGTGTTACGCTCACTGCTTGAGCGTGTATTATAGCATCTTGAAATCTCCTGTATTTTGTATATCGTGTTGATTCATCTGCATTATTCATCCAATAATGAAATGTAGAATTGTCAATACCTACAAATGCACAGGCTGTTTTTATATAATCACCCGCCATGATACGTTCAACTAACTCCTCCTGTAATTTAAGAGTTAATTTAGATGGTCTACCCACATTCTTCTTAGTCTTAGTCTTATTTTTCATGTTAATTATCCAAACCCTTTCAAATTTTTATATTGATTTGTAAAATATTTTGGTTAAGGTAGAATCAGCGACGGCATAACTCATCCTTACCTATACTGTAACGCAAATAAAAAAAAATTCTTGAATATATACTGTTTATAGCTCTAAATTCCATTTAATTGACTCTTAAATATAATTTTAAGGCGTATAAATGGATATTATTTATTTAAGTGTTATCCGTGGATATTTCCTAATAATAACCTATTTATTCCGCAGATGTAATCGGTAATATAATCTGGAGTGGAAATAATATTATCATTTGTTTTAGGATTTCAACTTATTTGATTTTCATTCACTTAGATCTTTTATTATTGTATTTTGTTTATTTCTCAAAATGATGTTTACATTTTTTACAGATATATATCTTTTTACCACTACCTAATCTATTTACGGCCTGCATTTGTCCATGATAACCACATTTAGGACATTTTTCTATTTCTATCAATTGTTTCACTTCCTTTTATTAATACAATATCACAACTGATACTTATTGTTTATACTTTTATTATTTAATTGTTAATATCTTCAAATGTGTATGCATTATTTAGTTATAAGGTATGGTAAAATGGAATGTTGAACCTTTTCCTGGTTCGTATGATAAATTAGAGTATTTCTGGAAGGTCTAGTTTCCAGAACGGTTTAATATCAAGAAGAGGCGATCCATCTAGTGCATCAATCCATTTGACAGTAAGTTTATTCCCATCCATACTCACAAGTTCAACTAAACAGAACCCAATGGGATTAGGACGTACAGGTGCTCTTGTTGAAAATATTTCACTTTTTCCTGTTTTACCCTGAGGTATAACCTTCAATTTGTCACGTTCTGCACGGTCCTGCCAGTATAAGATGATTAGATATTTATTAACATCCAGACCATCTAATCCATCTACAAATTCATCAAAAACTGTTATGGTACTTGTTTGAGTAGAATAACGACCCTGTCGGGGTGGAATCTTTTTTTAGTTGAGTAATTTTGAATTTTATGACCCTTATGGGTATTAGTTCCATGTCCATGATATCCCTTAAAAGTTATTTTTTTTAATGAGTTGATTCATAGCATGTGTAATAAATTTGTTATAATCGGAGACCCTAGTGCAAATGCCAAAAACACAATTCCCATACCAATTTTAATTCTTTTAGAAACTATTCGAGTATTCTTTTTGGATTGGTCTTTTATAATTGATACAGCACATATCAAGAAAAGTACTATCGCAAATATGAGGATTACCAGATACAGCACATTGAAAATACCTATTAAATACAGTGCGGGACTTGTTAAACTTGCAAGTATCATAAAAAATGCTGCTAGAATAGATGATGATTTCATTCCAAATTTTATTGGGAAGGTATTTGCACCCTCCATATTGTCACCTTCAATATCTTCCATATCCTTTACAATTTCCCTGGCCATTGTCATTAAAAATGCGTAAAATCCTAAAAGAATCGATAAAAAAACCGCTCCAAGTACAACTCCTGCAAATACAAAACAAAGCCCTGTTAAAAATGCAATGCTAAGATTTCCGACTAGGCACGATTTCTTAAGTTTATATGCATATAAAAACATTAAAATTGCACTTAAAACAACTATAATACCGGGGATTATCCCAATTAAAATTGACATTATAGTGGCAATAATAAAAAGTGCAGTTGCATAGATTGCAGCTGCATTTAATGATATTCTTCCCGATGGTATTGGTCTTTCAGGCTTATTTATTGCATCAATTTTGTGATCAACATAATCATTAATGACATTTCCGGCACCTGTGAATATAAAAACAATTACACATGCAACAGGAACGTATAGATTAAAGTTTCCACTTATAATAGCCACAAGTAGTACAGCTATAACTCCCATAAGGGCATTGAAAGGCCTGAGTATTTCTAGATATGCATTCATTAATTACACCTGGAATATTATAAACATTTATTTTGATTTTGTTGACCAACCATTTTATGATTATCCATTTTTGATTATGATTTTAAAAATAAAATTATAATTGTTTAACAGTATACAATAATTCAGAGGAAAAAAAATATGGCAAAAAATTATGTACCCGAACTATTAGCACCTGCAGGTTCTTTAGATGCACTTAAAGCTGCAGTTAATGCTGGGGCAGATGCTGTTTATATTTCTGGTAAGAAATTTGGCGCCAGGAAATTTGCAACTAATTTCAGTGAATCAGAAATTGAAGAGGGATTAGAATACGCCAAACTTCGAAGGGTTAAGGTGTATGTGACAGTCAACACACTAATAAATGATTCTCAGATATTATCTGTTGCAGAATATCTTATATGGCTCTATAAATCTGGTGTCGATGCAGTTATAATTCAAGACTTGGGAATTGCATGCTTGTCAAAAGCAATAGTCCCCGATCTGGATATGCATGCATCAACTCAGATGACGATTCACAATATTCCAGGGGTAAAATGGGCTGATAAATTTGGTTTTAAGAGAGTAATTTTATCCAGGGAACTTAACATTTCAGAAGTTGAAGAAATCCGAAAAGAAACTGGAAAAATTGAAATAGAAGTATTTGCACATGGTGCACTATGCTACTCCTATTCAGGACAGTGTCTACTGTCTTCCTTTATAGGTGGAAGAAGTGGGAATAAAGGGATGTGTGCACAACCCTGTCGTAAAAAATATACCTTGATTAATGGGAAAGTAGACAAGTTTGGAAGACCCTCTGAGTCCCATTCTATTGATATCAGCGATAAATATCTTCTCAGCACAAGAGATCTTGCAGTTTATGAAAATTTAGAAAATATTGTATATTCTAAAGTTGACTCTTTAAAAATAGAAGGACGTATGAGGTCCGCAGATTATGTGGGAATAGTTGTAAAAATTTATAGGAAAGCATTAGACTCATTATCAAAGGGTGAATGGAAACCAAATTATAAAGATATTTCTAAACTTAAATTAGCTTTTAATCGTGGTTTTACAGGAGGATACCTTACAGAATCACAACATAAATCAGTTATGAGCCGTGAAGCTCCAGGAAATCGGGGACTCTACATTGGACAAGTAAAACACTTCAATGAAAAAACCAACACCATAAGTGTAAAGATAGAAAATAAATTTAAAATAGATAAAGGAGATGGAATTGCTTTTTTATCACCTAAAAAATCCAACAAACCTAAAGAGTTTAAACAACATTCTAATGAATTATCTGAATCCTATGGAATGGCTTTAGAAAATATTCCAAAATATAAAGGAGATAAATTATTGTTGAATGTGGGACAACGAGTGAAAGTTGGTTCCAAATTATATCTCACACGTTCAATATCATCGAATCATGAGGCTCGAGCTATAATAAAAACTACTACCCAACCATCGATACCCATTGACATTATAATGAGTTGGGATGATAATCTTAAAGCTAATCTCAGTGGTAAATTTATTGGATTTGATGATGTTGAACATGAAGTATATTTAAAATCCGATTTTAAAATGGAAAAAGCACTTAAAAAACCATTAACCACCACACAAATAGAAAATCAACTGCAAAAAACAGGAAAAACACCGTTTATACTTGGAAAAGTTTCTATTAAATATTCTGGTGATCTATTTTCACCAATAAGTAAATTAAACCAGTTCAGACGTGAATTCCTTGAAAAAGCCAATATTAAACTCTTAAAAACATTTAAACCTGATAAATTCAAGGTTCAAGAAGCAGAAGTCAGATTCAAAAAAATTAAGAAACATTCCATTGAAATTAAACCTAAAGAAAAGACATTAACCCCAAATAGAATCACTCTTGCCATATATGCGGATAGTTTAGACACTGTTAAAGGTAGTATAGATGGTGGTGCTAAACGTGTATATTACGAACCAGACCCCACAAAAAACTGTAAAAATAATTGCAATACATGTTATCAAAAACCTGAAGAATCAATTAAAACTATAAAAAATGATCCCAATCAAATTGAAAGTGTTTCATCACTTTTAACCACTGCAGAGAATTTATGTATAGAACATGATGTGGAATTTATTTGGAAATGGCCCCAAATAACCCACCAACATCAATTAAACAATTATTTTAAAATTTTAGATTCACAATTAAATCATAAGATCATGGTGGATGGTTTAGGTGCTGCTATTGGAATTAAAGAATTCAACCCCAATATATTACTATCAGGTTCTGCAGGGTTGAATATTTGGAATCGAAATTCTGTTTTAACTCTTTCAAAGATTTTCAATACATTAACTCCCTCTGCAGAGCTTTCAAAGGAACAATTAAGGAGTATTATTACAAATTCACGAATCCATGGTGTGGAAAATAGTTTTGAAATGGTTGTTCAGGGAAATGTTGACACCATGATTTCAAAGGACTGTTTATTATCTGCAGTACCTGAATCTATTAATGAAAATATAACAAATAAATTCTGGGGAATTCAAGATGAAAAAAGACAGATCTTTCCCATTAAAATCGATTCAGAAGGGAATACACATGTATTAAACTCAGCTGAACTTTGTTTAATTGATTATCTTCCAACCATTTCCCAAATTGGCATAGACAGTGTTGTTCTAGATTTAAGAAACAAAACATATGCCTATGCCTATGAAATGACTTCCATTTACTTTAAGGGATTGGAGTATATTAAAAATGAAATTAACACCACCAAAAATATGAATCGGCTTAAATCAATGATTAAAAATATATCCACCGGCGGTATTACCACTGGAAATTTCTTAAAAGGTATCAAAGAAAAATAGAAGAGCAGATATAATCAATTTTTCTTTTTTTAAAACATATAACTTGCTTTTAGAGATATAAAATCATTATTAATATCCATCAATACGTGAGCCTCCATATTAATTTATAATTCTTATTATTTTTTGGTAGTAGGAGTTTTAATAAGAGAATATTATATAATAAACATAAAAAATGGGATATTTGTTGAAAATCTAACAATCTTTATCGGTTATGGACAAAAAATTTCGAACCATAATGTAAATCTGATAAATTAAAAAAATAATAATCTTTGTGGTGATACAATGAGGGTATTTAATCTCTTAAAAACCAGAATAGAAGAGATGGAAGAAAATAATGACGTTGAAGGTCTTATCCATGCATTAAATGATGATGCTGATAATGTTCGTAGAGAAGCAATGAATGCTCTTGAAAGGATCGGAGATTCACGTGCAACTGAACCATTAATCGAACTACTAAAAGATCCAGACATAACAATACAAGAAGAAGCAATAACAGCACTAGGAAGAATCCAAGATAAAAAAGCTGTACAACCACTTATCCAAACCCTCAACAATCAACACATTGGAATTAGATGGAAAGCTGCAGAAGCACTTGGGAAAATTGGAGACCCAACAGCAACAGAAGCACTTATTCTATCACTGCATGACCCTGATAAAACAATACAAGAAGAAACAATAACAGCACTGGGAAGAATCCAAGATAAAAAAGCAATTCAACCACTTATCCAAAATCTTACCAATCTACATATGGGAATTCGATGCAGAGCAGCCGAAGCACTTGGGAAAATTGGAGACCCAACAGCAACAGAAGCACTTATTCTATCACTGCACGACCCAGATAAGTCTGTAGAAGAAGAAACAATAACAGCATTGGGGAGAATCGCAGTAGATCCTCTAATTAAAGATTTAAGAAGTGAAGATCAAAATCTACGTGATGGTGCCATAATAGCATTAAACCAATTAAGAGATTTAAAGAGTGTTGATCCTGTTAAAAGCTCTAAATTCTCGGATGAAATACCTGAAGACGAGTTAATAGACAATAATTCAGGGGAAAATAATTCACACAAAAACGATTTGTTACAAGAACCCGAAATTAAAAGAAAAGAACTAATTAAAAGCGGATATCACATTTATATTGAAAAGTTTGTAAAAAATTCCCGCTACAATTATATTGAAGGATTTAACAGGAAATCTCGCTATGATTATGAATTCACAGATATTATGAAGCTTCGTGATCTACTCCATTACAGAAAGATGGAATTTTCTGATGAAGAAATCCTTTGGCTCATACAAGAAGAAATTAAAACCCAGGAGTACGAAGAATTTAAAGAAAAATTATTGTCAAAAAATCCTCAAAACTTAACCAACTATATAGAAATTCTCATAAAAACCTATCCAGACCCACAAAACCAGATAGATAAATTAGAAAGGCTACTGTTAGAAAAAAACATATCACATCAACCATCTCTAACTAAAGAAATAGAAAAAATCGAGAAACAAATAGAGACAAAGGAATTTGAGAATAAATTATTGGTCAAAGAAGCCCAGACACCCGATGAAAAGGATTTCCCATCAATACTTAAGGAGTTCAGGATTAAAGAATTAACAGAGAATAGGGATTTACTCAAATCCAATGGGAAATATGTTTATATCCAAAGGTTTGTCAGGAAATCCCGTTATAATTACGAATTTGGTGATATACGGAAGCTCAGAGAGTTATTGGTCTACAGAGAAATTGAATTTTCAGACGATGATTTACTATGGCTAGTCCAAGAAGAAATAAAAGATCAAGAATACTCAGAGTTTAAAGAAGAAATATTATCACAAAATCCAGAAAACCTAACCAACTACATAGAAATTCTCATCAAAACATATCCAGACCCACAAAACCAGATAGAACACCTAAAAAAACTTCTAAATGAACAAAACATGGTGTATAAATCAAACCTTACACAAGAAATAGAAAAAATCGAGAACCAAATAGAGATCACAGAATTCGAAAACAGTATACTCAACAAAAATACTTCCAATCAAGGTGTGCTGCCAGTTGAAACCGAAGATCTTGACGATGCATATATCTCATTCAATATTGGTAATCTCTACTACGACCTTGGGAAACTTGAAAAAGCATTAACATATTATGATAAAGCATTATACATCTATCCCGACTTTATTGATGTTTGGAAGTATAGAGGACTCATTTACTTTACATCTGGAAGACTACAAAAAGCTGCTGCATGTTATAATCAAATACTGAATTTAGATCCAGAATATCCTGAATTATGGGTGGATATTGGGATCATATTCTTTGAAATGGGAAAAATTAATGAAGCTAAAGCATGTTATGAGAAGGCAATAGAGATGAACCCTTGTTATCAGAGCGAGGATCTTGCAGTTCAAACATGTAAATTCCTTGAGAATAGACCATTATCATTACAGAAGTTAAAGTTTTATCTTGAACTTGCATCCTCTGCATCGTGGGAATCATCTGATCCAACACCTCCCCTTTCAAGGATCATGAGAATTATAACCAAAAATTTCAAAGACTAAAAAAAAAAAATATTTAACTCTTTAGAGAATTTCTATAAACCTCTAAACTTGAGGTATGATACAAATCATTAAATAATTAATATTTTCAAATACGCCTTTAGACAAGTATTTTTCCATTTAAAGGAATTGAAACTGTTTANNATGAGGTTAATAGAAATTCTCTTTAGTCTTTTTAAAACGGGAGTCCTATCCAGCTGAAAACACCTATCATTTTTAAAGCAATGTAAAACATCACAAGGATAAAAATATATCTTAACTGTTTTTCAGGAAGTTTGTGTGACGCTTTAACACCTACTTGAGCCATTGGAACACTTATTATTGCCAATACAATAAATTGAATAATATTAATATATCCAATTGAGAATGGTGGAAGTCCAGCAACATTGAATCCATTTGATGTGTAAGCAAATATTCCTCCCAGTGATGTGAATATTATAACAGCTGTTGATGTCCCAACAGCTTTGATCATACTAAATCCCATTATTATAAGTAATATTGGGACTAAAACAACTCCGCCACCAACGCCCAGTAATCCAGATAAGAAGCCTGTTATAAATCCGATTATTATATAATTTAGGATTCCTTCTTTGGGTTCGCCACTTATCTCAGGGTACTTGGCAATTAACATCCATATGCCTGATATAAGTACTAATATGCCGAAAATTATTTTTAGGTAAACTCCAGGTGTGTTTGCTGCTACAGTACCACCTATGAGTGCGGCAATTAATCCAGAAATACCCATTAGCATCATGGGCCTAAATAAAACCGCTCCTCTGCGTGCATGGCCAAGTGCACCGCTGATAGCTGTTGGTAAAATTACTGCCAAACTCGTGCCAAATGCAACTCTAATAGCAGTTGTTGGATCNNACACCCAAAAGTCCCGATGCAAATCCAACCAGTGCACCTGTAAGAAGCAACACACTTAAATACAATATAAAATCCATTGTAACTCCAAATATAATCATACAACTAAATTTCAATTCAATTATAACACTCTAGAAATACTTGATCTTCTCTAAATTAAAGGTTTTCACTGAACCATAGAGTTCTTAAGAAAAAATATAGATAATTTATGATGAAAATTAATTTGATTTAAATAAAAATGGAAATAACAGTAAATTCAATAGAATATAAGAATCAAAAAAAGATTGTATAATTCTTTTGCCCTTATCAAATTTGTAAAAAATTTATTTTAAACATATAAATTGCGGATTAGTAAAAAAATATTATTAAAACTTCTCATATGGACTCTAAAATCATTTATAACAAGGATTAAATAGTAACAATTAATAGATTGGTGAATGAACCTTAACAAAAACGGTGGTAGTTTGGATCTGAAGAAGATAAAGGGAATAGGAGAACGTCAAGCAGAGAAGATCATTTCAAACTTTGGTGGGGAGAAAGAATTCTTAAAAGCGGTTCAAAATTACGAAGTAGATCGTATAACAAGTATTGATAGGGTGAGCCAAAAAAAGGCTATCCATATAATAAATACTATTCTAGGCAATCCTAGCCAAGAATTTCTTAAAACAGATCAGGCTGTGCAAATCTACAACGATATTATTGAGCGAATACTAGGTTTCGCCAATACTAAGTACTGTGAGAACAGGATACTTCTAATGAGTCCACTTAAAAATGAAGAGACTATCATGGATAACATCGACTTTGTTATGAGGGCCAAAGATTGTGTTAGCCAACTACCATTAGACGATATCAAAACATTACTCAAAAAAATAGATTCCATGGAAGAACCAAAACCCAACTATGATCCATCCAGTGCAATACTAGTTGAAACACAAGAAGACTACCATCAGCTAATTGAAATGGGTTTGAATAGTTATTGCCCTATTATAACTGGGAACGAACTTGAAAACCCCGAAGACTTCGAATTGATCATATATGTATACAGTGAAGGATTATTAGAGTTCGAATCACAGAATATTGCCATGGTAAACAACTCTGCTGAGAATTATGAAATAATTCCACAAGTTGTTCTCCAATATTACAAGAAAAATTATCAAATAATGAAAAACGCCCTAAAAATAAAAAATATATTAGGACGTGAATCTATTCTTGGGGACGTTATCAACACACTCAACTCATTAGAATCTCTTGATCTAGATGAAACAATTTTTGACGATACAGTAAAATCAGCTAAAACCAAGGCCGATCTTAAGCTTAAAGAAGCTATTGAAAAGATTGATCTCAAAGGTAACGAGGTATTAGACCTACTAAATGAAGGGATGCCTAAAAAGTTACAAAAAATATTCGACGAAGTTATAAATGAGGCCAAAAACGAAGTACGTGAAAATACAGGAGTATCATTCGACCCATTTATCCAGAAATATCCTGTTGAAATCGATACTTCTGAGATTGAAAGAATAAAAAAACAGGAAATGGCAAAGAAATATGTCAATGCATATGAAGAAAATGTTAAAGCCGCCAAAACCCTTTCAAATATGAAAAAAAAGGTTGAAGAAGAAATTCATGAAATTCTTGTCTTTGACTATGAATTCACACTTGGATGCTTTGCACATTACTACGACCTCAATCCACCGGAAATTGGGAATGGATTCAGTTTCCAAGGAGGTCTTCACCTTAATTTAGCTCTCGACAACAGTCCAGAGATACAGCGGATTAATTATAGGTTAGAATCTCCCCATAATGTTGTACTTTTAACCGGGGCTAATAGTGGAGGGAAGACAACCCTCCTTGAAACCATTGCCCAAATATGTATCATGTCACAGATAGGACTTCCTGTATGTGCAAGTAAAGCCCGTGTAAAACTTGTCGATGAAGTTTATTTCTTCTCTAAAAAACGTTCTCTTGATGCTGGAGCATTTGAATCATTTCTTAGAACATTTATGCCCATAGTTATCAGAGAAACAGATAAATTAATTTTATTGGACGAACTTGAAGCCATAACCGAACTTGAAGCAGCTGTAAAAATTATATCCAGTTTCATGGACTTTATAGGAGATTCTGATTCGTTAGCAGTGATAGTCACCCATATGGCTAGGGAAATTTTGAAATACACTGATGTGCGTGTGGATGGAATAGAAGCCAGGGGTTTAGATGAAAATTATAATCTGATAGTTGATAGAACTCCTCGTATGGATTACTTTGCCCGGAGTACACCCGAACTTATACTCAGAAGAATGTATGAAAAATCAGACAACAAGTTAAAGGATATTTACAGGCAAGTATTAGAGAAATTTTAAAATTATATTAAATCAGATACAAATTTATATGAAATGAAACAAATTATCAATTAATAAAAATTGTTTTAAGTCCAGAATTATGAGGTATATCATGTTCCAGAAGATATTAGTCCCAATTAATCCTTTAGAAGATCAAGACTTACTTGTAAAAACTGCAACTGATCTGGGAATTGAACAGAATGCAATCGTGAACTTTATCTACTTTGGTAAAGATCAAAATGCAATAACCAAACTAGAAGAACATGTTGAAAATTGCAGACAATTAGGTTTAAAAGTTAAATATGAATCAATAAGTTTCGATGGACAAGAAAAAGAGATTCCAAAAAAAATAGCCGAACTATCAAATGAATGTGACCTAATAATAATGGGCCATTTAAAATTCGATAAGATATATAGATTTGTTCATCAAAGCACAGCCTCTGACCTAATAAACCTCGTTTCCATACCTGTAATGGTGATACCCGATGCGGGAAATTGTAAATTCATACTCGATAAGTATTGATCCTCAATATAATTTATTTTCTTAGATAGGTAATTTAAGTGTATACTGCAACTATCCTCTAGAAATATTGTAAATGTTATTTTAATTTTATTCATATATGGAATTTTAGGGAAATTTAAATGAAAATTTTAGGAATAGATCTGGCAGGCAAACAAGAAAATCCTAGTGGATTAGCTATTCTTGCAGGAAATAAAATGAAATTATTTACTAGTTATGCTGATAATGAAATATTTGATCTAATAGATGAATTGAAACCTCAGGTTATTGTAATAGATGCTCCATTATCCCTTCCGAAGGGAAGATGTTGTCTTGAGAAGGATTGCAAATGTGCAGTTGGAGGACATTTTCGTCAAGCTGAAAGGGATATACGTCAATATGGACGTGTACTCCCTTTAACATTCAGGGGTATGAAGATGTTAACACTGCGTGGTATTAAGCTATCAACTGAACTTAAAAAAGAATATGAGGTATTAGAGTCACATCCTAACACAACTTCAAAAATCTTGAAATTTGAGGATCCTTACTCGGGTTTGAACCAATTTTTTAATATCTCCTCTGAAGCAACTGAACATGAATTAGACGCAGGAATACTGGCTTTGACAGGGTTATTTTACTTAAAAAATTGTTACAATGAATTAGGTGATCCTGGTGAGGGAACAATAATTATTCCAACTAATGAAAAATGTTTAGACATAATAACTGAATTTTAAATATTGTAATTAACCAGTTTAGTCAAAAAAGAGGTTTCTTGTAGATATCAATACTCAATATGTAAAAAAATTAATATTTTAATAAAAATAATTTATTTTAAATTTTTATTACATATTTTTACTGAATTAATGTAATATGATTCAGTTTAATTTAGTAATTATTTAGAAGAATATTAGATTTGTTTGGAAATAAGTTTAAATAAAATAATAAATATGAGATGGCCGGCAGCGTCAAAGGGTTCCCATAGGCGCTA